>CAMXBD010000032.1 GCA_947179245.1 uncultured Lachnospiraceae bacterium
CGGGAACAGACAGCGCTGTGGATGGAAGCACATCCGGGCAGGATGGAGAGTCTTCGGGTCCGGCGGCGGCATCGGAGGGTGAGAAGATTATCAACATTGGCGTGACGGATAGTCTGGGAGGTGTCAATCCTTTTGCAATCGATCAGACGGAGATCAATAAGCACGCAATGGATTTAATGTTCTTACCACTGATGGAGTTGGATAGGGATTTGAACTTTCAGGGAATGTTGGCGGACAGTATCACAACGGAGGACAATATAAATTTTGTTGTGCATGTGGACGACAATGCGACATGGTCTGACGGAACTCCGGTTACGGCATATGATGTAGAGTATTCGGTACTGCGCTACGCCAGCCCGATTGTAGCCAATACCACACTTTTATTATATGCGTTTGAAGGTACTGACGATGCGACCGGTTTTGTAGAGGCGGGCGCCGATTCTATGGCGGGGCTTACCGTGTTAGATGAAAAGACGATACAGTTCACGGCTAAGTATCCGATGGCGCTGACGACTTTCCAAAACAGTTATGCAAGATATCTGCATGTTCTTCCGAAACATGTTATAGAACAGTTTGGTGAGGATGAATTGACATCAAATGATTGGTTTAATCATCCGGATGTAATCAGCGGACCTTATTTTCTGACGGATTATGACCCGGATCATTACATCTCCTATACGGCGAACACCGATTACTGGAAGGGTGCGCCGAAGATTGACAAATTAAATATCAGAATTGTGGACGGAAGTCAGATTTATGCAGGTCTTCAATCGGGTGAGATCGACATTACACAGCATACGATGACGGCAATCCCACAGGAAGATTATGAGAGTATAGAGGCGTTAAAAAATGTGAAAGTAGTTTATGGTTCACCTGTAACAAATCAGTCGGCGTTTATTCAGACAGCGAATATTCCGGATGCGAGGGCGCGACAGGCTCTGATTTATGCCATAGACAGACAGCAGCTGGTAGATCAGCTGTTGAAGGGGCATGGCGAGGTAGTGGACGGTTTCTTATCCTCGGCAAGTCCGTTTTATGACAATTCGATTCAGCCGATAGAGTATGATCCTGAGAAGGCGAAAGCGCTGTTGGAGGAAGCGGGATGGGATGGTTCCCAGACACTTCGTTTCTATGTGAATTCTGGTGACAATACGTTTGTCAACGGTGTGCAGGTTATTGCGGCACAGTGGGCGGCAGTAGGTATCAATGTGGAGATCACTACGGTGGATTTGGCAACGCTCATGTCGGTGGCTGGTACGACAGACTATGATATTATGGCGGTGCAGTACACATATGCACCTGTAGATCCTTATCCGGACGTAAGTTGGCTGTTAGGTGGTGAAGGAAGCTGGACAGGATATTATAATGATGAAGTGGCGGCAGCGCTGGAAGGAACACAGCAGACTAGTGACGTGGCTGAGATTAAGAATTTCTATTCTGTTGTTGACAAGAAAATGCAGGAGGACGCAGCAATGTTCTCTGTATATGTAATCAGCGCACAAGGCGCGGTAAACAATCGTGTTGTGGGCGCGGAGCCCAGTGTATATGGATTCTTCAATGATGTTCAGAATTGGGATGTCACGGAGTAATAGCAGCGGTTTGAGATAATGAGGCGTTTTGCCGCGTGGCATTATCAGCCATAATGTGAGCAGGGAGGGAATACTATGCCACATTTACTGGAGGTACAGGACTTAACAACAGTCTTTGCCGGAGATTACGGAACAAATATCAGCGTTGATCATATCAGCTTCCATGTAGATCAAGGGGAAGTAGTCTGCATTGTGGGCGAATCCGGCTGTGGGAAAAGCGTTACATCATTGTCTATTATGGGTTTGTTAGGAAAGGGCGGAGCTGTCACAGACGGCTCTGTCCTCTTTGACGGTAAGAATCTTCTTACGATGACCGAGAAAGAGCTGGATCAGATCAGAGGGGATCAACTGACCATGATATTTCAGGACCCGCTCACGTCGCTCAACCCTGTATTTAATGTGGGCAGTCAGATTACTGAGAGTATCAGGACTCATATGCGCTTGTCTAAGGAAGAGGCGAGAAAACGGGCTGTGGAGCTGCTTGGGCAGGTGGGAATGCCAGAGGCGGAAGCAACGATGAAGAAATATCCGCATACGCTTTCCGGAGGTATGCGGCAGAGGGTTATGATTGCCATGGCATTATCCTGCAACCCGAAACTGTTGATTGCGGATGAACCAACTACCGCGCTGGACGTGACGATACAGGCGCAGATCATGAAGCTGTTAAAAGAACTTCAGCAGGACAAGAATATGTCTATGATATTGATCACGCATGACATCGGTCTGGTAGCCAATACGGCGGACAGAGTGCTCGTAATGTATGCGGGGCAGATTATCGAAGAGGCATCGGTAGAAGAGTTATTTACGAATCCGAAACACCCATACACGCAGGCATTGCTTAATACCGTTCCCACAATCCGGGACGATAAGAACAGGCGCCTACAGGCTATTCCGGGTATTGTGCCGGAAAGTTATGATAATATTACGGGGTGCCGTTTCGCGGACAGGTGTCCTTATTGCAAAGAGGAGTGTAGTAAACCTCAGGAAGCATATTCGTTTGGCGAAGGACACACCGCGCGGTGCATTGTGGCGAAGGAGGAAAGCCATGACAGATGAAAACAGAATTCCCCTGATTCAGGTGGAAAATATGAAGAAATATTATCCTGTCAAGGGTGGAATCATCACGCACACGACCGGGTATGTCAAGGCGGTAGACGGTGTCAGCTTTTCAATTATGAAGGGGCAGACGTTGGGACTCGTAGGAGAGTCGGGATGCGGTAAATCTACAATCGGAAGGCAGCTTGTGGGACTGGAGACTCCTACAGAGGGCAGGATATATTATAATGGCGGCGATTTGGCCGCAATACAGAAGAATAAGAGAGAAATGGAGCGTATCAGAACAAAACTGCAGATGGTCTTTCAGGATCCTTATTCTTCGCTCAATCCGAGAAAACATATTTATGAAATACTGGCGCAGCCAATGCTGTATCATCATATATCGGAGAAAAATACTGTGGAACGAGATATTATGAAGATATTAGACATGGTGGGGCTGCCTAAGACGGTGATGGGCAGATATCCGCATGAGTTTTCAGGCGGACAGAGACAACGAATCGGCATTGCCAAAGCACTCTCCCTAAATCCGGAATTTATTGTCTGTGATGAGCCGGTCAGCGCGTTGGATGTATCGATACAGGCGCAGATATTGAACCTTTTAAAAGATCTGCAGAAGGAACTCGGATTGACGTTATTGTTTGTTGGACATGGACTGGGTGCGGTCAATTATGTCAGTGACAAAATCGCGGTCATGTATCTGGGCAAAATAGTGGAATACGGTGATGCAAAAGAAATTTTCAATCATCCGGTTCATCCATATACAAAAGCCTTGCTGGAGGCAGTTCCGGTGCCTGATCCGGAGGAAAAGAGCAGAGGCCGCAAACTCCTTCAGGGTGAAGTCGGCAGCAGCACAAATCCCCCTGAGGGATGCAGATTTCATACAAGATGCCCTCACGCCGAAGAACAGTGTAGGACAGAAGTACCGACATTATATGAGGTGGCAAAAATCCATATGGCGGCATGTCCGATGGCGGTATCGGGCGCGGAGGTGGCGAGTCATGGGTAAATATATATTAAAACGTATTTTAATCGCTATCCCGGTACTTATCGGCATCACGATCATTGACTATGCAATTATGTGTCTGGCGGGCAGCCCGTTGGAGATGTTGCAGGGACCTCGTGTGTCGGAGGCAGCCGTGGAGGCTAAGAGAATTGCAATGGGACTGGATCAGCCTTTTTATGTGCAATACTTTGTGTGGATGGGACAGTTACTGCATGGCAATCTCGGATATTCCATGAAATCTTATCAGTCGGTAAGTTCCATGATCGGAAGTCATATCGGTCCGACTCTTCTTCTGATGGGAGTGTCTTTGATCGTAAGCCTCTTGATGGCAGTTCCCGCAGGTATTTACAGCGCTATTCGCCAGTACTCCAAAGGTGATTATGCAGTGGTGACGGCTTCTTTTCTGGGAAGCAGTGTGCCGGGGTTTTTCCTGTCGTTATTATTGATTTATTTATTCACGGTGCGGCTCGGATGGCTGCCGTCCAGCGGTATGACGACATTGGGAACTGAGAGCGGCGTTGCAGATGTGGCGAAACACATGGTGATGCCCGTGATGGTGCTTGCATTTTCTATGGCGGGAAGTAATATCCGTTATATCCGGAGCGCTATGCTGGAAATCTTACAGCAGGATTATTTGCGGACTGCAAGAGCAAAAGGCATCGGGCATTTCAGAGTGATCAATAAACATGCGCTACGCAATGCATTGGTGCCCATTATTACGGTAATCGGAATGGAGATTCCGGTGCTTTTCGGCGGTGCAGTAATCATAGAACAGATATTTTCATGGCCGGGACTGGGGCTTATGACCATGAGCGCTATCAGCAATAGGGATTATCCTGTGATTATGGGTGTGTGCCTGCTGTCAGCAATCGTAGTACTCATAGCGAATCTGGTCACAGATATTCTGTATGCATTGGTAGACCCTACCATTCAGCTTGATTAGGAGGGCTTGCGGTTGATACGAAACAATATGGATAAAAAATTTCATAGGAAATCTGCAATGGCAGTCAGTGTGATTGAGGGCTATGATGCAGAGAATGATAAGAAAAAAAGGGATATATCCAGCGAAAGTTATTTACAAACGGTATTCCGGCGTTTTAAAAGACATCATCTTGCGACGGTTAGTCTGATTGTGCTGGGTGTTATTGTTCTGGCGGCACTGCTGGCACCGGTTATTGCCCCGTATGATCCGAATGAGATTGCAGGACCTTTTGCGGGGGCTCCGTCTAAAGATTTCTGGCTGGGCACAGACCAGATTGGACGAGATGTTTTAAGCAGGCTTTTATATGCAACGAGAATTTCTCTGCTAGTTGGTGTGATGGCAACGGCAATCTCTACAGTGATTGGCGTGATACTTGGTCTGATTGCAGGATACTTCGGTGGTGTGGCGGATATGATCATCATGCGTTTTACCGATATGGTCATGTCTTTTCCTTATATACTGCTGGTGCTGGTGGCGGCGGCGATTTTTAAGCCGGGGCTGTGGAACATCATATTGATTCTGGGATTTGTGGATTGGCCGGGCATTGCCAGATTGGTTCGCGGCAATGTATTAAATCTGCGCGAAACAAATTTTGTCAAAGGTAACATTGTGGCGGGAATGCCGCTTGGACATATTCTTTTTTCGGAGATACTTCCGAATACGGTGGCGCCGATTCTGGTCTATGCTACGTCAGTGCTTGCACTATCCATTCTGGATGAGGCGGCGCTCAGCTTCTTAGGACAGGGTGTACAGCCGCCTGAGGCGAGCCTCGGTAATATGTTAAATGGCGCACAGTCTCTGACGGTGCTTACGACCCAGCCGTGGCTTTGGATTCCACCGGGGCTGGTGATCGTCGTGGTGGTTATGGCAATTAACTTTATCGGTGATGCGTTGAGAGATGCGCTCGATCCTAACGGGGGACGGTAATCCCATCGGAAAAACAATGAAAGAAAGTGCACATAATGATGTGCAAAATATAGCAGGGGAGAAAAAATGAATCCGTGCAATAAGAAACAATTTGAGAAATATTTAATCGAAAACTTTGAGTGGTTTCACAGGCATCCGGAACTGCCCTATGAAGAAGTACAGACTACGGCGAGGATTCGTGAACTGCTCACTGAGGCAGGGATAGAGATATTACCATATCCGCTTGAGACGGGTTTGGTGGCTGTAGTGCGCGGCGAGAAGAAGTCTGTGAAATCTAATGAACAGTCAAAAGGGGCGTGCCGGGAAGCGGATATATCAGATAAAGAAAATCGGGTGAGTGCACTCCGGTGTGATATAGATGCGCTTCCGATTGTGGAAGAGGCGGAGGTTCCTTATGCGTCAGAGTCGAAAGGGAGGATGCACGCCTGTGGGCATGATTTGCATATTACGGCGGGAATCGGTGCGGCAATTCTTTTGCAGGAGCGAAAGGAAGAACTATGCGGAACGGTTAAATTTATATTCCAACCTGCGGAGGAAGAGTCCCACGGGGCACTGAAGATTCTTGAGAATGATGTGATGGACGATGTGGAGTGCATCTGGGGATTTCACGCAGATCCGACTAATGCAGTGGGTGTGATAGGTATCAGGGAAGGGTATGTGACGGCGGCGGTAGACCGTTTTGTGATCCGCGTGCAGGGAGTAGGCTGTCACGGTGCGCATCCCGATGACGGCATTGATCCGATTGTGACATCAGCGGCGATTGTGCAGGGGCTGCACTCTATTGTCGGCCGTAACGTGAATGCGTTTCATCCGGCGCTTCTTAGCGTGACCAGAATACAGGCGGGTACTACATGGAATGTGATTCCCGCGGTGGCCGAGATGGAGGGTACGGTGCGCACTATGGACAGGGAAGACCGCATCCTGTATGAAAAAAGAGTGCGGGAAGTCGCAGAGCGGACTGCTGAGGCATACGGTGCCAGAGCGGAGACGGAATGGACAGCCGGACCGCCTGCAACATACAATGACGGCAGAATGGCACAGATTTGTGAGGAAGCAGCGGAGAAACTTCACATGAAGACCGTTCCCGAAGAAAGTTCCATGGGCGGCGATGATTTTGCGTATTATGAGGATAGAGATACTATGGACAGGGATGTACCGGGGTGCTATGTGAAGATTGGCACCGGGGTAGGCAACCCCATCCATCATCCGGCTTTTTGTGTTGATGAGAGCGTGATTTTGCCGGCGGCGGAGTATCTGGTGGAATTGTTGCTGGCAGGGAGATAGAGGAGTAACGGCTGAGAGCGTTTAGTATATCACCTTGACCTCTTTTTTCTCAACATCCACCCATCTGGCCGGATTTGCGCCGCGTGAGGCAAGATAGTAGTAAGGGGCAGGTCTGCCCAGACCATGACAGGCATCGTGCCATATATTGCGTTCGAGGACGATTACGTCGCCTTGCCGCAGGATTACGGCACGCACATCTTCTGCCTGAGGCGGCAGAGCACCGAGTGATTTTGCGAAGCATACGACGATCGGCTCTGACATGCAGAAGAGGGCTTCTCTTGTGTGGTCGTGCTTTTCCATTGATTTTAAGACATATGGTGCACTCTGCCCGATCGTATACCCCAGATGTCCGGGGGTATCGATCAAGGGAAGACGGGTCATATGGTCTTCAAACACGTCTGTTTTACAGTGCATGATATTTTGCTGATCTTCCAGCATATTATAGTAGATTCCATATTGTGTAAAATTAAAGTCTTTTATTTCTACGGCTGTGACAGTCATACGCTCTCCTTTCTCAATTCACCTAAGTTGGTCAGGCACATAACAAGTACCGTAATGATATAAGGCGCAGTCAACACCAGCTGGGAAGGGATGCTGAATCCTTGGAGTCCGACGGAAAGTGCGTCTGCAAAAGCAAAAATCAGGCAGGCAAGAAATGATTTTAACGGATCGCCTTTGCCGATTCTGGCTGCGGATACAGCGAGGAAACCCTTGCCTGCGGACATGTTTTCCGTAAACATGGATATTCCGCACAGAGGCAGACATGTTCCGGCGGCGCCTGCCAGTACGCCTGTAACAATCAGGGAAGCCCATTTGTACTTCAGGACGGATACGCCGGCGGACTGCATTGCCTCCTCATTGCTTCCGACACCGCGGATCCTGAGCCCAAAAGGGGTTTTATACATAACAATCTGCGCAATGACGACTACCAGAAAAGCAAGATATACAAGAGCGTTCTGATTATTTAAAATACTGCCGATAAACGGGATCCTGTCTAAGAGGGGAATGCTGATCGTGCTAAAGCTTTTGATTCTGGAATCCATGACAGAGCCACGGGTATGAAAGATATTGTACATCAAAAGCGTAGTAAATCCCCAAGCGCTTAGATTCATTGCGATACCAATTACGATAGGGTCCGATTTGAAATGCAGGACAAATGTACCGAAAACGGCGGACATGACAACACCAGATACAACACCGAATACCAAGCCCATCATGGCGTTTTCAAATAAGTAACTTCCCCAAGTGGCGAAAAAGGCACTTGTGAGAACATAGCTTTCCAAGCCGATATTAAAAATCTTGGCTTTATGTCCGTAAGCGCTTCCCACAGCCGCCAGAGCAATCGGTGCGGATAAGCGGATCATTGCCGACAACGTGGAAATGCTGAATAATAATTGGAACATACGGTGCTACACCTCCTCTTTCTGTATACGAAGTCTGCGGATCTGACTTTTTTCCTTAAAATGTTTGAACAACGCTTCATAGTCTATGGCGACGAGTAATACAAATACGGATTGAAGAACCATGACAACAAGCCGGTTGGTGGAGGTGGTGCGTTCCATCTGGAAGGAGCCGGCTTTGAGCATTCCCCAAATAATTGAGATGAGGATGACTGCCAGAGGGTTATTCTTGGCGATGGAGGCGATCATGACGCCGTCCCATCCAAGGTTTGTTGCAAAAGCAGGACGGAACTTTCCGAATGCTCCCGTCATTTCCGTGCCACCGCATACACCGCTGATAAATCCGCTAAGCAGAAAGATCATGATGAAAGTTCTCTTATAATTGATACCACCATATTTTGAAAATCTGAGATTTTCACCTACCTGTTTCAGTTCATATCCTTTGACTGTATACCTGTACAACAGGTAGATGATGACTGCGATGCCAATTGCGATAAAAAATGCGGTCGTAGCGCTGGTTTTCGGTATGATCACGGAAAGTCTTGCAGTTTGGGACATATCGGGGGTCGCAATAGCATCCGCCAGTTCTGAGGCATCGAAACCCATGTATTTAAATACAAGATATTCCGTAAATAAATTCGCTGCATAGTTTAACATCAATGTGCAGATCAGTTCATTGACATTCAGCTTCAGTTTCAATATTGCCGGTATGAATGCAAAAGCCATTCCTGCGAGCCCGCCGATGATAAGGCAGACGGGAATATGAAGAAATCTGGGCAGAGTGATCGCCGAACCCGCTATTGCTGCCGCGAAGGCGCCGAAGTACATCTGCCCCTCAATACCGCAGTTCCAGATACCGGATTTGAATGCCACTACAGCAGCGATTCCTGTTATAATACTGGGCGTTGCCCAACGGATTGTTGTACCGATGGCACTCGGACTTCCTACAGATCCGGCGATCATTGCCTTTAAAGCTTCCAACGGACTGTTTCCCTGAGAAAGAATAATAACTGACCCTATTGCCATGACCAGAAGGGCAGATACGAAATATTTCAAGATTTCCAGTCTGGTTGTTTGTGATATTTTAAAATTTATCTTTTTTTTCATTTCAAGATTTCCCTCCCAACATATATAATCCGATGGTTTTCTCATCCAGTTCAGGAGTGTTTTCCAGATCAGCAGCAATTTCGCCGTTGTACATGACCAGAATCCGGTCGGATAACTCCATTACTTCACCTAATTCATGACTGACTAACAGGACAGATACACCTTTCTGAGCGACATCAATAATTTTCTGCCATATGAATTCTATTGCACCAACATCGATTCCTCTGGTCGGATCCTCAATGATCAACAAGTCGTTATTTTGGGAAAATTCCCTGCCAACAATAGTTTTCTGAATATTTCCGCCTGACAGCTCACCGATTTTATTGTGGATGTCCTGTACTTTTACCTGATAATTCTCTACAACGGAATGAGTGAATGCGGATGCTTCTTCTTTATTAATCAGCCACGGTGTTTTAAATTTGTGGGCAACATGGTATCCCATAATACAGTTTTCAATCAGGTCTGCATGGACATTGCACCCTGTAGAAATACGATCCTGCGGAACGTATCCGATTTTCTTCTCCCGCTTTTTGCGAGGGGAAGCCATGGTAATGTCTTCTCCTTTGTAAATGATCGTACCGTTTTCGGGATTTCTCAGACCAAAGATCGCCTCAATCAATTCGCCCTGTCCCGATCCTGCCACGCCGGCAATTCCAAGAATTTCACCTTTTCGGACAGACAGAGAGACGTGTTTTACCTTTTCAATGCCATCACTTCCGAGTGCAGTCAGATCTTTGACTTCTAATATTGGTTCGGCAATCTCTTTTTCCTGCTTTTTTGTATTAAAAAGTACCTGCCTGCCGACCATCAGGTTGGCAAGTCCATGTTCATCCGTTTCTTCGGGTTTCAGATTTCCTGTTACGACGCCGTTTTTCAGGACTGTAATATAATCTGAGATTTCCATGACTTCCTTGAGCTTATGTGTGATCAAAATGACGGTTTTTCCTTGTTTTGTCAAATATCTGATTGCCTGAAAAAGTCCTTCGATTCCCTGTGGTGTCAATACGGAGGTAGGCTCGTCTAAAATAATGATCTCCGCTCCTTTGTATAAGATCTTAACGATTTCCACCTGCTGCAGGAGTGATACCGGAAGCTCAGAGACTTTCTTGTCGAGCGGAATGGAAAAGCCATATTTTTCGGCAATATCCTGAATGTCCCGTGCCGCAATCTCTTTTTCCTGCTTTTTTGTATTAAAAAGTACCTGCCTGCCGACCATCAGGTTGGCAAGTCCATGTTCATCCGTTTCTTCGGGTTTCAGATTTCCTGTTACGACGCCGTTTTTCAGGACTGTAATATAATCTGAGATTTCCATGACTTCCTTGAGCTTATGTGTGATCAAAATGACGGTTTTTCCTTGTTTTGTCAAATATCTGATTGCCTGAAAAAGTCCTTCGATTCCCTGTGGTGTCAATACGGAGGTAGGCTCGTCTAAAATAATGATCTCCGCTCCTTTGTATAAGATCTTAACGATTTCCACCTGCTGCAGGAGTGATACCGGAAGCTCAGAGACTTTCTTGTCGAGCGGAATGGAAAAGCCATATTTTTCGGCAATATCCTGAATGTCCCGTGCCGCCTGTTTTTTGTTAAGAAATCCGCCAAACTTCTTTGTCTCGAATCCCATCATCAGATTTTCCAGAACTGTCAATTCGGGAAAAAGCATAAATTCCTGATGTACCATGCCGATGCCGCATTTTGTTGCGTCGTTGGGATTACGGAAAACAACATGATTTCCTTTGACATAGATTTCACCGCTGTTGGGTTTATAGATGCCGGAAATAATATTCATCAGAGTGCTTTTACCGGCACCGTTTTCTCCTATAATCGAGTGGACAGTACCCTGTCTTATGCGGAGGCTGACATCGTCATTAGCAGTCAGATTACCGAAATATTTACATATATGTTTTACTTCAAGGATGATATCTTCCATAATAATTCCTCCTCTATAGATAACCTCCGGTGGCATAGATTTGCCCGCCGGAGGTTTGTGTACATCTTACTCTGTTGTGCCGGCAGTGACATCAATCTCTCCGGAATTGATGCCTGCTACTACCTGTGTCACAGTCTCTTGGAGTTCTGTGGACAGTTGGTTAAATTCGGTATCTGTGTACAGCGCCAGACCATAGGAGAGGCCGTACACTTTATCTCCGCTTTCAAATGTGCCTTTAAAAGAAGCATCTCCTTCCATGTACAACGCCTCATCGATAGGCTTTAACGCTGACCAGATGACACAGTCGCTTACATCGCCTTGATAATCGTCGCTTCCAATACATTTGATACCCATTTCTTCACAGCCTGAGATGACACCGAGACCACTCTGGGATGCCGACTGGAAGATCAGATCGACACCTTCGTTCTGGATCATCAGTTTTGCTACTTCCTGACCTTTGACAGGATCCTGATCATCTCCGACATAGGCAACGGCAACTTCTATGGATGGATCGATGTAGTGAACGCCGTTGATGTAACCATCTCTGTATTTCCGGCTTACGGGTCTGTCGGCATGTGCGATGAATCCTACCTTTTTCTCTGTTGTATTGTTTGCTGCAACAACACCGGCAATGAAAGCTGCTTCGGATGGGTCAACGGATACGGAGCTTACATTTGGCTCGTTGGTCTGCATATCTACATCACAGAGTACGAAATTTGTGTCCGGATATTCCGGTGCCAGTCTGAGTGCAATCTCGGACAAGTCACCCCACATCAGGTATACCGGATTTGCGCCCATATCTGCCATTGCGCGGACCTGATCTTCATACTCAGCGCTGTCCAGTGTCTCTACGGTTCTAAGGGTAGCGCCTTGTTCTTCGGCAAGCCGGTCAAGACCTTTGATAGAGAGGGCGATAAAGGGATCGCCTACCGTAGCCGGAACAAGAAGACCTATGGTCTTATCTGATGATTCAGAAGTATTGTCTGCAGTGGCTTCCGGCTGTGTGTCTGGAGAAGCCTCGTCGGTGCTTGCTGTGCCCGCGTCGGCAGACGGAGCAGCAGGTGTCTGGGAATTTGAGCCGCATCCTGTCATACATGCAACGGTCAGTGCCATGCTCAATAAAATTGCAGTGATTTTTTTACATTTCATAATGTGTCCTCCTTTTAATGGGTAGAAAATTGTTTCGGATTTGGGTTAGTTATATTGAATGACAGCCTCCAGAGTTTTTTGGGATAATGATGTGATCGACTGGCTCTCCATTGTTCTGACATACGTGTCAAGCTGATCTTTCAAAGGCTCTGTAAATTTACGATCAAGCGCGCTGGAGCCTAGCATGACGCCGTATGCATGTCCAATGGGACCACCGGTACAATCATTGTCCTGTCCTGCCATCATTAATATCGTCATTACTTTCTGGAAGTCATTTCCGGCAAAATAGATTGCCACAACCTCAGCAGCAAGGTTAGGGTAGGTATGTACCCAGTTGTATTCTTTGTATTTTGTCTCGCACAATTCATATGCCTGCCTGTAATTGTCTGATTGCTCACAAGCCTTGTAAGCAAAATCGAGTACAGTGTAAAATTCGCTGTCTGACGGAACTGCTTTCATGGCTTTTGTAAGAATCACACGCATGTCGGTTTCCACATATGCCATGGAAACGATGAGAGCATTAAAGACTTCTGCGAGGATTCCGTTATTATGATGGGATACTCTGCCGTCTTTCCAAGCGAGTTCTGCGGCCTTTCGGGGATTGCCCGGCGCCAGTGCACCGCAGACTGCAGCACGCATAGCGGCTCCGATCATTTCCCGGTAGGGATTAGCAAGGTATCCGCTTTCCGGCGGATAGATTCCATGGCGCAGGTGGTTTAAAGCCACTTCTTCCGCGGTGTAGGCAAAGGGGATGTATCCGACCCACTGATCGGCGATGTCGTCCGATGTGATATCAAACCCTTTCTTACGGAATGCTTCCAACAGTGCCAGCTCAAAAGTGATATCGTCGTTCAATGTTTCCGGCGGTTTAACGTAGTCTGTGATCTCGCCGAAAACTTCCCATATTCTGGAGGATTTGAATCCTTCGATTGCCGTGCCGAGGGCGGAACCGATGATCTCACCCAGCCATCCGCCGTGAATCTGCTCAAACAGTTTTTCTTCGGCAGGCAGATGATAGTCAGGATATTCCGGAAGCTCTACAGCTTTGACATACTGTTCAAAATTTTCATAAATTGTATAAGACCAATAAGGATGTCCGGGAATTTTCACAGCTTCTGTCAAGGCTTTAAACACCTGAGCATTAATGATCTGCAGCCGGATCAGTTCGCCTTTTTCAATTGCCTCGAATGCATCTGGAATCAGAAGCTCGGCTTTTTCGACATTGTAGCCCATATTTTTCATGCTCGATATGGCGCCCAGCATTTTGGAATAGGGAGCTTTTGACTCAGGAAGAGGTTTCTTCCATGCACCCTTTCCGTTTTCGAGCATTTGTGCCGCTTCTTCCAGCATTTTTCCTTCCAGAAGGCTGTCCCATTGAATCAGATCGGTCCTGTTCTTTACGGGTACTGCTTCACTGAATATTTCATAGTCGTATTCCCATGCGTGTTTCATTTTTTCTTTTCCTCCAAATAATTAACAATATTTTTTATCACATGATCTGCAATCAGTTTTCCTTTGGCGGCCGATGATGATGCTGCCGTAGACAAAACGCCTGTGGATGGAATGTCGCCCTGTTCTACAGGATACTTGTAACAAAATGCCGGTTTTACGGGTTCTGTCGGTGCCGGCAGAGGGTACCGTACAAGTTCCGGCTTAAAATACATCATCAAAGATGTCTCGGTGATTGCTGCATGTTCCAGTGCCCATCCGGGAAACGGAACCTCATCAAATATCAGATTCATTACGTTGCCGGATAAGGGATCCCACCAGTTTGTGCACCAGAGTCTGAGCTCATTTCCGTATTTACCGGAGCATAGATCCATTGCTTCTACAATAAAAGGTTCGTTCTCATAGTGGGCATTAAACAGGAGAATCCTGCGAAAACCGTCCCGGACAAATTCGTCAATCAAATCCTGAACCAGCAGCTGTAATGTGAGTCCATTCAGGTCGATCGTACCGGGAAACAGTGGTCCGCCACCGCTGAAAGGTTTGGATTTGTATCCGTAATTGAGAGGCGGAGCCATCACGCCATGTATCTGATCGGCAATGCGGAGAGAAAATTCTTCCGCCAGCACAGTATCTACGCACAGGGGGAGATGGGGGCCGTGCTGTTCCGTTGAACCTATAGGGATAATTAGAATGTCTTCCGATCTGGACGCATATTCCTTCCACGTCATGCTTTTCATATAGGGATGGATGCCATCGGATTTTATTGTTTTATCTGTCTTGTCTTTCACGTTTCACCTCGCTTCTGTGTCAGCCATGAGCTGCTTTCCGGGGCTTGTCAGTCAGTCTGTTTCGGACTTCCTCACAATCCGGAATGCTTGGCGATGCACCGGGTCTGCTTACTGATATGGAACTTGCGAGACTTGCATACCTCATGGCTTCCTGCGGCGGCCTGCCGTTTGCGATTCCGGCAAGGAAGTATCCGGTAAAAGTATCGCCAGCTCCTGTGGTGTCAATCACTTCTGTAGGAAATATTTCCTGATAAAGAATGTCGGACTCATCTGCGTAATAGGAACCCTTGTCGCCCAGAGTCAGCACGAAGACTGCTTTCGTATATTTCTGACGCAGTTTGCGGAGAATTTCTAAGGCATCTTCCGTGTGCGTGTCTGCGAGCTTTCTGCCTTCCACTTCGTTGAGTATGAAATAGTCAACTTTCTGCAAATCATAATGCTCAATAGAGCTGTTTATGGGAGAGGGGTTGAAGGCAACTGTCAGTCCTCTGTCTTTCGCCTTTTGCATGGCGTATGATACATTGGATATTTCATTTTGCAGAAGAATCATGTCTCCATGGGCAAAATGGGTCAGGATCTGATCTATGTATTCTGAGCTTACATCGCTGTTGGCGCCGCCGAAGATTATGATTTTGTTTTGCCCGTCACGGTTGACCTGAATGATTGCGTGTCCTGACGGCTCGCGGCTTTTGCAGATCAGTTCTGTTTTTACGCCGGCTCTTTGCAGGGTTTCTAACAGTACTGTTCCGTCCGATCCGACACATCCGGCATGGAAAACATCGGCGCCGGCTTTCGCCAGAGCAATGGATTGATTCAGTCCCTTTCCGCCACAGAACTCATCATATGTTTCTGATTGTATGGTTTCGCCCTCTTCTGCGAAATGCTCCACTATGTAAGTTTTGTCGATGTTCAAGGAACCAAGATTTAATACTTTCATATGTCCTCCTATAAGAAACAGTTTTCCGAAACAGTTTTCTTATACACAAAATACCATTGCATTTATGACTTGTCAATATGTTTTTGTGCAATTTACATATTTTTCCTAAATAAATTAGCTATGTAGTAGTAAAAGTGCACTATTATAGAACTGTAATGCTGTTACAATTAAAAAAGGTGTATCTGTAGAAATGAATGTCCTTTTCATTTGATATTTTTTCACTTATAATGAATTTATCAATATGAGGAGGGCAGCTCTATGAATATACGCGAGCTTGCGGATCTTGCCGGTGTATCGGCGTCTACGGTTTCCAAGATTATGAATAATAAGGACAGCAGTATCAGTCCGGCGACAAGAGAACGTGTATTACAGATTGCGAAACAGTACAACTATCAGTCCTACTCATCCTTGATTGATAAGGGAACGACAACGTTGACGCTCGGCATTGTTTTCCGTTGTGCTTCTGCCATTAACATGACATTAAATGGTATCTTGAAAGCGGCACAGGATTCCGGCTATACGATCATGCTCCGTGAAAGCGGTGATGATCCGGAAGAAGAAGCGAGAAACATTTCCGTTCTCTGTTCCCACCATGTAGATGGGATTATATGGGAATTTGTAGACCAGACAAGTTCCGAACAATTACAGGTTATTACCCGCTATGGAATTCCGGTGGTGGTCTTTAATTCAGAGTATGAGGCTGCTATCAACATAGACTATGAAGAACTGGGATATAATGCAGTGCAGACGCTGATTGATGCGGGGCATACGGGAATTGCCTGCATTAATGCTCCGGGAATCGGTGCAGAGGAGTTTACAGAGGGCTATCGGAAATGTCTGTTCCAGAATCACATTCCGCTGGAAGAGGAGCTGATTTATGATCAGATCAACAGTATGTTGACGCATAAAATATCTTCTCATGCAATCAGCGGTATCGTCAGTTCCTGCTATACGGCAGCGGCGAGTCTCTATGATGCTGTAAAAGAACTGCGCTACGAGCTTCCATATGATATTTCTCTTGTTTCGTTAAGGGATGATCTGTGGGAAAAAGATGTATTTCGACCGATTTCTACCTTTACCATTCCGCATTATGAATTTGGGGAATATCTGTGTAACAGGCTGATTGGAGAAATAGAAAAAAGCGAGATATCTTTTCCGGCATTCTGCAAATCTGTGACGCTGGATAATGAAGATTCTGTCGGTATTCCATACAATAATCATTCTAAGAAGATTGCCGTTATCGGAAGTATTAACATCGATAATTATCTGAAAATGAGTGTGCTTCCGCGTACCGGTAAGACTGTAAATTCCTCGTTGTCCGCTTCTTATGTAGGCGGTAAAGCAATCAATGAGGCTGTGGGCGCCGCACGGCTGGGGCAGAGAGTTTCCGTGATTGGACGGGTAGGGAATGATGTAGATTCTGATCAGGTTTTTCAGGCACTTAATGCACACGGAATTGATGCGATCGGGGTGAAGCGTTGTTCTGGTTATCGAACTGGTCAGGCATATATTTTTGTACAGAGTGACGGGGACTCTATGATATCGATTATGTCCGGGGCAAACGAGGCGCTTGCGCCACAGGACATACGGGAGGTGGAGCGCATTTTTGAGAATGCAGCATTTTGCCTGATTCAGACAGAAATTCCTATGGATACTGTTATGGAAGCCTGCCGGATTGCCAGAAAGCATGGTGCGAAGACAATCTTAAAGCCTGTTGCTTGCGGTACGCTGTCAGCGGAGCTTCTGGGCTGTGTGGATATAATCGTGCCAAACGCAGAGGAAATCAACGAAATCTGTCCTTCTGACGACGACATGGATGAGCAGGCGGCGTATCTTCTTGATCAAGGAGTGGGTACGGTTATCGTTACGCTGGGGGCAGAAGGATGTTTTGTGAAAACAAGGCAGGAAGCGGAATATTTTCCGGCAGTTCTTTTTGACGTGATAGATGCTTCGGGTGCTGCGGACGCTTTTATCAGCGCGCTTGCATCTTATTTGCTTGATGGGTATACATTGCATGAATCAGTCAGGATCGCTGCTTATGCGGCGGGCTTCAGTATTTCAAGAGAAGGCGTGACCCCGTCCCTGATTGATAAGAATACGTTGGAAGCTTACATTATGCAGAGAGAACCGGAACTTTTGTAGTGTTAGGTTATATGACATGAGACAAATATAAACAGAGGAGGTAAATGTATGAGGTTATTAGTAATTGGCGGTGTGGCGGCAGGAACGAAAGCAGCCGCGAAGTTTAAACGGGTGAATCCCGAAGCAGAGGTGACGATTGTTACCAAAGGAAAAGATATCTCCTATGCAGGATGCGGACTGCCCTATTATGTGGGCGGGGCAATTCCGGAGAAAGAACAGCTTATTGTGAATACGCCGGAAAAATACAGCGCGCTCACCGGTGCGATGGTTTATCCGCAGAGAGAAGTTGTGGCGCTTGATCCTGAATTGAAGAAAGCTACGGCAAAGAATCTCCGCACAGGGGCGGAAGAAATCTATGAGTATGACGCATGTATTGTGGCGGTCGGCGCCTCTCCGGTGGTTCCGCCTCTTCCGGGATTGAATCTTCCGGGTGTTTTCGTGATGCGTACGCCGGATGATGCGATCGAGACGAGGGATTATATCGCCAGAGACGGTGTGAAGCGTGCAGTGGTAGTAGGCGGCGGATTTATTGGTCTGGAGGTGTCTGAGAATCTGCTGGAAAAAGGTTTGTCGGTGACTTTGATTGACATGGCTCCTCAGATTATGCCGGGCTTTGATACGGAGATGGCAGATTATGCCGTGCGGCATCTTGCGAAAAAGGGAATCAAAGTGCTCACTGCAACAAAGCTGGAAGGCGTGACGGGAGATGAGAGAGCGGAAGGTGTACAGACGGATAAAGGTCTGCTTCCGGCGGATGTGGTGATTCTTTCTATCGGTATTCGTCCGAATACAGGATTTTTACAGGATACAGGTATTGAAATGTTTAAGGGAACCATTCTGGTAGATGACAAGATGGCTACCAATGTGGCGGATGTCTATGCGGCCGGTGACTGTGCGATGGTAAAAAATCGTCTCACGGGTGAACGGCAGTGGTCGCCCATGGGTTCCTCTGCAAATATGGAAGGACGTACGCTGGCTCTGTCATTGGGCGGCAGAGATGTGACTTATCCGGGTGTACTCGGAACCGGCGTGGTAAAACTTCCCGGACTGTCGGGCGGCAGAACAGGTCTGTCAGAAGAGCAGGCGAAGGCGGCAGGCTATAATCCGATCTGCGTTTTGGCAGTGACAGATGATAAAGCGCATTATTATCCGGACAGTGCGTGGTTTGCCATTAAACTGGTGGCAGATTCGGATACACATAAACTGCTGGGCGTGCAGGTATTAGGTCCCGGTGCGGTAGATAAGGTGACGGATATCGGCGTGATGGCGGTAACATTTGGAGCGACATTAGAGCAGATGACTTGTCTCGACTTATCTTATGCGCCTCCGTTCTCCACGGCTATTCATCCTTTTGTGCAGGCGGTACATATGCTTTTAAACAAGATAAATGGGGATATGGACAGCTTTACACCTGCGGAATATCTGGCAGGTGCGGCAGAAGGATATCGTATTATCGATGTGAATCCGGCAGGTCCCACTATTGCAGGGGCAACTTATGTGGATCTGTTGAAGGTCAAGGGAGAAGTTCCGGGGCTTGCTAAAGACGAGAAATTATTGCTTGTCTGCGCTAAAGGCAAGAGAGGATATTTGCTGCAGAACAGGCTGAAACGCTATGGATATACGAACACGAAAGTACTGGAAGGCGCCGCTTTCTTTAATGTAGTAAAAGTTGCAAGTACGCCCGGTGTGGTGACGATTCCGGCGGAAGAGATCACTCGTGTGAAAGCGCTTGGCTGTCTGCATAATAAAGGGACCGATAACTTTAATGTCCGTGTGATTACCAGAAACGGTAAGATTACTACAGCAGAACACAAGAAGATAGCGGAAGCGGCGGAAAGATTTGGCAATGGGGATGTGGTAATGACTACGCGTCTGACATTAGAGATTGTAGGCGTACCTTTTGACAAGATAGAAGGTCTGCGTGCATTTTTGGCAGAGGAGGGCTTAGAAACCGGAGGAACCGGCTCTAAGGTACGCCCCGTGGTGGCATGTAAGGGAACGACCTGCCAGTATGGTCTGTTGGATTCCTACGGGTTATCTGAGAAGATACATGAGAGGTTTTTCCACGGCTATGCGGATGTCAAACTGCCTCACAAATTCAAAATTGCAGTGGGTGGCTGTCCGAATAACTGCGTGAAGCCAGATCTGAACGATTTCGGTATCGTGGGGCAGAGAGTTCCGGTAATCGATTTAGAGAAATGCCGCGGATGTGGTAAATGTCAGGTTTCACAGGCGTGTCCGGTAGGAGCGTCTCAGGTAGTGGATGGTAAGCTGGTGATCGATCCCGATCAGTGCAACAACTGCGGACGGTGTGTAGGCAAATGCCCGTTTAAAGCGGCAGAGGAGAGTGCATACGGATATCGTGTTTACATCGGTGGACGCTGGGGCAAGAGAGTTGCCCACGGACAGAAGCTGGATAAGATTTTCTTAAGTGAAGAGGAAGTGCTTTCTGTTCTGGAAAAAGCGATTCTGCTTTTCCGCGAGCAGGGAAAGACAGGAGAGCGCTTTGCGGATACGATAAACAGGATTGGATTCGAGAATGTTCAGGAACAGCTTATGTCGGATGAGATTCTGGCATATAAAGATGAAATTATTAATGCTAAGATGCATATGAAAGGCGGGGCGACCTGTTAAAAAGAGATGAAGGACGGCATTCTCCGTGATGGGTGAGTGCCGTCCTTTTGTGATAAACTCTTATAATAAGTATATGCTTTTGGATTAAATCTTGAAGATTTTCATGTTTCTGTCAAGCTCGTCGGCTATGGCTTTGAGTTTCTCAGCATTCGATGAAATGTCGTATACGATGCTGCTTACTTCTGTAACGGAGGCGGATGTCTCTTCCGTGCTTGCAGCATTTTCCTGAGCAATCGCCGTGAGGTTCTGTACTACATCTACCACATTTACTCTGGCATCATCCATACTCTTTGCTTTATCCGCAATGATATTGATACCGTCGATAGAACTATCAATTCCATTTTTGACCTGTGCGAAGATCGTTTCGGTTTTGCTGACATTCTCATTCTGCTGGTTCATGATCTCTTTCACTTCATCCATAGTTGCAACTGCTTTCTCTGAATCGGAAATCAGAGAGTCTATGATCATCTCGATCTGGCGTGCCGACTCATTGGACTGTTCAGCCAGCTTCTGGATTTGAGATGCAACAACAGCGAAGCCCCGTCCCTGCTCTCCGGCTCTTGCAGCTTCAATGCTTGCATTGAGGGATAACAGGTTTGTTTCTTCGGCTATCGAAGTGATCAGTGATGTAGCATCCCGTATCTTCATAGCAGATTCATTGGTCGTATTTGTCTGTTCATAGATAACATCGATTGCACGACTTGTTTTCTCATTAATCTGCTCCAATTGTGATAAAATTGCTGTTGCATCATCTCCGGATGTTTTCATATCCGTTGCATTTCCGATTAATTCCCGAACCTCGGCCGATGTTTCTTCAACCATGTTCCCCATTAGGATAACGTTCTCTGTTGCCTTCTGTGTCTCATCAGCTTGAGATGTGGCTCCTTCGGAAATCTCATTGACTGCTTTCTCAACCTGTTCTACCGTATTGGCTGTCTCCGAAGCACTGGTGTTCAGTGAAGCTGATGCCTCGAAAAGCAATTTGCTTTGATTCTGAAGATCCTGAAGCACTACTTTCAGTTTATCACGCAGAACAGATATTGCACGGCTCATGCTGCCTGTTTCGTCTTTTCTTTTGTTTAATCTTTCCTGTATTTTATCTTCGGTGAAATCGAGGTCTGACAGTTTGCTGACAAGTTCAGTAACATCCTTAATGGGTTTGATTGTTTTGCGCACTATCAAATATCCCAGAATGGAACAAAATGCCAGTGTCAGAATGGCGGCTACGATACAGGTCTTCATCATCATCGACACATCTGCTAATATATCCGTCTCATCCGCGGAGATTCCGAGAATAAAGTCCGCCGTACTATCTACATAATAGGCGGCATATTTAGATACACCGTCATGGTCATAGGTGACTACTTCAGTTTCCGGTATCTTACCGGATTTCACTTGTGAAACAACATTGTTAAGAGGCGGATTATCCAGACTATCAATTGATACTCCAATCAGATCAGACTGATAGTGATACAGTACAATTCCGTCCGGAGATACCACAAATGCGTGACTGGAATCAATTCCTTCGAGACCCACCTGACCCAGCATACGGGTTAGATTATTCTGGTCTAGTGTCTGTTCGACCCCTACATTTTCAGTATGCTCTTCCAACATCATGCCATATGACATGGTTACATCCTGCAAATAATTTTTTGATGTATTTAACATCAGTCCGTTTACTTTTGGGATTACAAGGAGCAACAGAAGGACAGCCATCAAAATAAGCTCTCCGTCTACAAGTAAGATCATCTTTGCTTTGATGGAATGCGCCCCAAATTTCTCAGTATTCTGTTTTTGCGTTGCTGCATCTTTTGGATTCATATTTTATCCCTTTCTAATATGTATGTATTGTGTAAAATTCTAACTTACTTTACATAAAAAAACAAGATAAGAATTGAAAAAAAGTTTTTCCTTTTTTTCACAAATGGGGTTGTGGTATATATTATTTATGTATCAAGGTCTATTGACCTTCCTCTATATGCTTGCTAGTATGTAGATACAGAACAAGAACGGAGTCGCGCATGGAATGTATCAGTATCAATCATAAAACAGCAAAATCTTCGGACAGGCAGAGATGTTTTGTTCCGAAGGAAGAAATGAAAGATTTTCTAAAAGAGATCATGAATCTGGACAAGGTAGAACAGTGTGTACTCTTGTCCACCTGCAACCGTACGGAAATATATGTTCAGGGAGAGGAAAACTGTTTCAAAGAACTGCAGGAATTAATGGCGAAAACTGCCGGTAATGACGGACAGTGGATTAAAAGTCTGAGCAGGCGCTATCAAGGAAGGAAAGCAATCCTTCATTTATTTCGTGTAGTCTGCGGGATGGAATCTATGGTGATTGGAGAGGATGAAATCTTAGGACAGGTTCGGGACGCCTATATGTGTTCCATGGAGGCGGGATATACGGGCTGCGAATTAAACAGTGTTTTTCAGGCGGCGCTGGCATGTGCGAAACGAGTGAAGTCAGATACGATGATTTCTAAGAGTTCCGTGTCTGTGGCTACACTGGCGGCAAATGAAGTTTTTCACCTTTCCATACCGCAGAAGACTGTACTTTTAATTGGAAGCAGCGGACAGATGGGCGGTATTATATTAAAGAATCTTTTGAGTCAGGAAAACATTCGCGTCATAGCTACGGTCAGATCTCATAACGGAATATACCAAAGCGGTAATCCGCGGGTGGAAAATGTAGATTATCAGAACAGATATGATTATCTGAATGAGGCGGACGTGGTGATTTCCGCCACATCCAGTCCCCATTATACGTTGATGGCAGAAAAGGTGAAGAGCTCCATAATAACGCCTAAAGAGAGGTTATTTCTGGATATATCCATGCCGCCGGATATTGATGAAAATATTGCGGGGATAGAATGCTGTCGTCTCATTTCATTGGATGATATCAACAGGCTGGCGGAAGAAAATAACAGGCGCAAAGAACAGGCGCTTATGGATGCAGAGGAGATTCTTGAGGAGGATCTTGATATGATCTGTAAGGTCTTGGCTTTTCATCGGTTTACTGAGGCTGAGGCTGGGTGGAAGGAAAGATACGGGGGATGGACGGCAGAGAAGCTGATCTATCTGTTGCGTGATGAATTGGATAGTGATTCTTTTGAAGCGGTGCTGAGGGTGTTGAGATGTGTGGATTGAGGGAAATTTTAGAAAAGTAAAAGGAGACTATATGGGATATTTTCCTTTTTTTATGGATATAACAGGGAAGAATGGTGTGATCGTGGGCGGAGGAAAGGTTGCGGCGAGGAAAGTAGAGAAGCTGCTTGCGTTTGAGCCGCACTTAACGGTAATTGCGCCTCGGATAGAGGAATGTATACGGATTCAGGCGGAGCAGCCGGACAGAGAAGAGGAGTCGTCTGTGACTCTTATAGAGCGTGAATTTAGAATGGAAGATTTAAGTGGAGCGGATTTTGTGATCGCGGCGACAGACGATGAGATGCTGAATGAACATATATCCGATTATTGCAAGGAGAAAAAGATTCCGGTAAATGTGGTGGATGACAGAGAGAAATGTTCTTTCTTTTTTCCGGCGCTGGTGAAGGACGACTCTTTGACGATTGGGATTTCCACAGACGGCAAAAGCCCGGCAGCGGCGGCTTGGGTAAAAGAAAAGATTGCACAGACGCTTCCGACAGGATTAGGGGATGCTGTTGACTTATTAGGTCAAATTCGTCCCCGGATATCGGAATTGGATGTGCCTGAATCGATTAGAAAAGATATCTTGCAGAAACTGTTTCTGTATTGTATGGAAAAAAACGGAAAGGCAACGGTGGAGGAATTGGTGGAGATTTATGAACAAAATCCGAATTGGTACAAGAGGCAGTAAATTGGCGCTCAGACAGGCTTCGCTGGTGCAGGAGGCAATATTACAGGTAGACAGCAGGATAGAGACAGAGATTGTAGTTGTACATACAAAGGGTGATAAGATTCAGGATAAACCTCTGAATGAAATAGGAGATAAGGGTGTTTTTGCCTCAGAACTGGAGCAGGCATTGCTGGACGGACAGATTGATCTGGCGGTACATTCTGCAAAAGACCTGCCAATGGCTCTGGCGGATGGTTTGAACATTATGGCTGTACTTCCGAGAGGAGACGTGAGAGACGTTCTGGTGATTCCCAAAGGCGGGAGAATGCCTCTTCCTGCAAAGAACGTCTTGGAGAATGAGCCGTCTGTTAAGGGTATTGAAGCGGCGGAGGCAGTAAATGATTTGGGCAGGAGATTTGTGATTGGCAGCGGCAGCAGGCGGAGACAGCAGCTGGCAGTTCAGATGTGGGAGAACGTGGTCTGTGAAAATATCCGCGGCAACGTGGACACCCGCCTGCGAAAACTGAACGAGGGCGGCGGTGACGGAATCACCTATGACGGGATTATACTGGCGAAAGCGGGGCTGGACCGGTTGGGAATCGATCCGGAACAGGAAGAAGGATTTACCTTTTATCCCCTTTTGCCGGAACAATTTCTTCCTGCGGCGTGTCAGGGGATTATTGCGGTGGAGGCCCTAGAGGGTTCTAATGTTACCGGGCTATGCAGAAGGATTACGGACGAAGAGACGGAACTATGTTTTCTGGTGGAACGGAAAGTACTGGCATGGCTTGCGGCGGATTGCAGTGAAGCAGCAGCCGCGTGGTGCAGGCGGGAAGAAGATGGTCTGGCGCTGGATGTGATGTATGCCGGAAGAAGAGTGAGGCTCGTTTGTGCGGCAGATTCCTATATAGATAAAAAAGAAGAGAACAGAGCAGAGCATCTTCGTGCAGGATTGGAGATGGCGCGGAAAGCGGCAGGACTTGTGAAGGAGAAGGACAGGAGTTGAAAACAGGAAAAGTATATCTGGCAGGCGGCGGATGCGGTGATCCCGGCCTTTTGACCTTGCGAGCGCTGGAGGCTCTGCGCAGTTGTGATGTCGTAATTTATGATAGTCTGGTGTCTGAGGAGTTATTGAAATGGACTGCCTTAAGCTGTGAAAAAATTTATGTGGGTAAGCGGTATGGCAGTCATGCCATGAAACAGTCCGAGATTAATGCATTATTGGTGAATAAAGCACGGGAAGGCAAGACAGTGGTGCGTTTAAAAGGCGGTGATCCCTATGTGTTCGGCAGAGGCGGGGAGGAATTTCTGGCATTGAAAGAAGCGGGAATCTGCTGTGAAGAGATACCGGGGATATCCTCGGCAATCGCAGTTCCGGCAGCGGCAGGCATTCCGGTTACGCACAGGGGACTTGCGGCAAGCATCACGATAGTGACAGGGACAGCGGCAGAGGAAGATGGACATGCCCGATTGAAACTGGACTTCGATACGCTGGCACGATTAGAGGGCACATTGGTGATCCTAATGGGTATGCATCATCTGCGGGAAATCGCGGATGGGCTGCTGGAGGCAGGGAAAGAGCCGGATACGCCATGCGCCGTTATTATGGAAGGGACTACCGGACGGCAGAGATGTATGAGAACGGTGCTGGCACGGATTTATGAAGAGGCTTCCGCACAGGGATTTACGTCTCCGGCTGTTATCGTGATTGGCGCGGTGGCGGAGTTGGAGTTGACAGATGAATGCGGACTGCCACTCAGTGGAGTTACAGCAGGCGCCACGGGCACATCTCGTTTTGTCGAGAAATTGTCGGATGCTCTTAGGGAAAAAGGCGCCGATGTATGGGATATGGGGTTTATGGAAATCAGACCAAACATGAGCAGTCTGCCGGATCTGGAAACTTGCGGCTGGCTTGTTTTTACCAGCCCCAACGGAGTCAGGGTTTTCTTAGATAAAATGAAACAGGAACGAAAGGATTTACGCATTCTTTATGGAAAGCGGATTGCGGTGATAGGGCCGGGAACGGCGGCGGTTCTTGAGGAAAACGGAATCTATGTGGATTATGTACCGGAGGTTTATGATGCCGCGCATCTGGCGGAGGGGCTGACGGAGAGAATATTAGAAGAGCGGCAAGAGGCTTGCGCGGTGGCTTCGGTTGTGTTTCTGCGGGCGAAGCAGGGAAGCGATCAGCTTCCTCGGATATTTACGGAAAAAGGAATTGCTTTTCTGGATTACCCACTCTATGACATAGGGGTTCGGGAGGAAAAACGTACCGCAACGCTCGCTAAGGAGCCGGACTATATTGTTTTTGGATCAGCCATGGGTGTGCGGGCATATTTTGAGGGAATGGAGCAGGCAGGACTTACAAATACAAAGAGCAGATATGTCTGCATTGGACAATTGTGCGGAGAGGAATTGAGAAAGCATACGGGAAGGCAATTCTTAATTGCGGAGGAATCCAGTGTGGACTCGATTGTGGAATGTCTGTGTGTGGATAGTGCTGTGGCGGTATCTTGAAAAGCTCCAGAAAGCCTGTGAATGATTTCAAGGTTTAAAGTGGCACTTATTACATCACTGCTGCACCATTTTTGAAAGAGCTTTGAAATGGTATAATATAAGATTTACCAAAGAAATAAATGCTGGGACATATCAGAAATGATTTATCTCAGCATTTATTAGTTTATAATGAAAAAAATCAGGAATGAAGTATATAATCTGTATATTATACACATCTGACGCTGCCGACGACTTAATAGGT
>CAMXBD010000033.1 GCA_947179245.1 uncultured Lachnospiraceae bacterium
GGATACAGCAACATAAATATTGCTGCCGGGAAGTAACACCTTACAAGCGCTTGCATCTGTTCCGCTATCCAGTTTAATCTCCATATTGCCTTCCTTGGTGGCAAGTTTTAATAAATCTGTCGTTGTTCCCGACATCACGCTTCCCTGCACTGTCGCTATGACTTCCGCCGCCTGAACCTTCATTCGATTGGACGGAACCACGAGAATGCCAAGTGCCAGACATAGCACTATACATATTTTCTTCGCTAATATATGTTTTTTCATAATAGTACCTCCACAAAATACACGCAAAATGTTTCCACATTATGTAAATTTGATTATGTAAACTTATCATACAACATCTCATATGAAAAATCAATATAATTTCAACTTTACATAATAATTTTAAAATATCTTTATATTGAAACCTTCTACTCAATTTGATAATATAGATACTTAATCAGACTGATTAGAACAGAATCTTTACGGATGAGGTATGATACTATGTCAACACGAATTAAAAACATGACAGACGGGAAACCTGCTTCCCTGATTTTCACCTTTGCGCTGCCTTTGATGATCGGCAACGTTTTTCAGCAGCTCTATACAGTTGTGGATACAATGGTCGTCGGGAAAGGTCTGGGCGTAAGCGCCCTCGCCGCTTTAGGCGCAGCAGACTGGATGAACTGGCTGATGCTGGGTATCATTCAAGGTATTACACAGGGATTCGGCATTCTCATGGCACAGGAATTTGGCGCCGGAAAATATGACGATCTCAGGAAAACAATCGGCTGTTCTATTGCCCTGTCACTCATATCAGCCATCCTGCTTCTGTGCGTCGGACAGGCAGTTGCACGCCCTGTTTTGGAGCTTTTGCAGACGCCGTCCGCAATTATTGACAATTCTCTTCTGTATCTGCGCATTATGTATTTAGGCATTCCTGTGGTAATGTCATATAACCTGTTTGCAACAATCCTGCGTTCTCTCGGCGATGGCAGGACGCCACTGCATGCTATGATCGTTGCTGCTATCACCAATATTGTACTGGACCTTTTGTTTGTTCTGATCTTAGGGTTCGGCATCAGTGGCGCCGCTGTGGCTACTTTGATCGCACAGTTGGTATCCAGCCTTTTCTGCCTGTACCATATCCGCAAGATTGAGATCTTAAAGCTTACTTCTTCTGATTACAGTCTAAGCGGTCACCTGCCGTCTAAGCTGCTTATGCTCGGTTTTCCTATGGCATTTCAAAATGCGATCATATCCGTCGGCGGCATGATCGTACAGTTTGTGGTCAATGGATTCGGCGTTATCTTTATTGCAGGATTTACCGCCACCAACAAACTTTATGGCGTATTGGAAGTGGCTGCCACTTCTTACGGCTATGCCATGGTCACCTATTCCGGACAGAATCTGGGCGCCGGCAAAATAGACCGCATCCGCAAAGGAATGCGCGCCTCTCTATGGATCGCGCTCATAACTTCTGCCCTTATTGCCGCTGTCATGCTTCTTGGCGGCAAAATAATCTTAAGCTGTTTTATTTCGGGAACCCCGGAAGAATTTAATCAGACATTACAGATTGCCTACTATTATCTGGCAATTATGAGTATCTGCCTGCCCATCCTCTATGTCCTGCATGTGACACGTTCCACCATACAGGGAATGGGCAATACTGTCCTCCCCATGGTCTCCGGTATCGCAGAGTTCATTATGCGTGCCCTGACTGCCATCCTGCTGCCGATGCTCATTGGTGAAACGGGTATCTTCTATGCGGAAATCATGGCATGGCTAGGGGCTGACATTATTTTAGTGACAAGTTATTTTGCAGTAATGAAAAAAACATCAAAACTGTTGTTGTCACAAGCTGACCGGTAGAAAAGCCACAATCACGGCAAGTACGATTGCAGGCAGCAGATTCGCCACCCGGACTTTCTTGCCCCAGACGAGATTTAACCCCACACAGAATATCAATATCGAACCGATCAACGACAGATTGAGCAATGCTGCATCTGTCATGATCGGTTTAATAAATCTTGACAAAAGAGTAATTCCGCCCTCAAATACAAATACCGGAATTGCGGAAAACACACAGCCTTTTCCCATGGAACAGGTCATCACCATAATAATGATCAAATCGAGTATCGTCTTAATCGCAAGAATTGAGTAATCTCCCAGAATCCCGTCCTGTATCGCACCGACGATCGCCATAGCGCCGATGCAGACCGTGAGAGATGCCGTCACAAATCCGTTTACAAAATCTTTGTCCTTCGCATTCCCTGTCTTAACTTTCAGCCACTCGCCAAAGCGCTCAAACCACCCTTCGATATTAATGGACTCACCGATCAATGCCCCCAATGCCAGACAGATCACAACGAACATCGACCGTCCGCTCGTAAGCGATGCACCTTCTATCTTCATCATTCCTTCCATAGCACCCGCGATGCCGATAAACAGCACACTCACGCCGCATGTTGTATTAAGTGTATCCTGATGGCGGTCAGACAGATATCTCCCGAAGAAATGTCCTGCAATTCCTCCGCCCACAATTCCTGCCGTATTAATTAATGTTCCTAATCCTATCATATCTTATCACCTTATGTATTGTATTTCTCTTATTTCTCATACCGGCTTCTTTATCTGTACACGATCATACCGATTTATGATATAGCCCTATACACTATAAACTAATCGTTTGATCTTTTCAATAAAAAAACAACTATAAAATCCGCCACAACCTCAAACAGATTCCATAATTGCCTTTTCATGATATATCATAAATATCCCCGTATCTCTTCAACCAGCCTTTCTTCAAGCTTAATGAGTTTCTTAGCAATGTCCTTGGATTTCTCATCAGCCGCCTTAAACTGGTTCAGGTATTCATTCAGCGTTTTCACACCCATGTTACACCCATCAGTCATTAAATCCGCTATCGTCTGGTCTGACTCGTTCATGACCAGCTTTACGTTTGTCTTAAGCCACGACATGCTCTTTGCCATAAGATTAGGCTCTTTGCCGTCGTCATGATATTCTTTTAAAAGTTCCTGTATCTCATCATTGAGTTTGATATGCTCATCCTTACAATGAATCAGGCATTTCTTAAATTTCTCATTGCTCACGTAAGCTAACACATCATCGATTGAGGCAACTCCCATCTTCACGCCCGCATCGCACTCGCGCAACAGTCTTATTGTATCCTGTTCTATCATTGTTTTGGTACTCCTTTATTCTTCATAATGAGTACAGTATGTGTATTCGGTAAATATTTTATTCCAACATCAGCATAATACTGAGAATAAATTCTTCATTTTTTAATGCAAAATCTATATCCCCAAAATATTTCCCCGCAATCTTCCGTATATTATTCAATCCATATCCATGGCTGTCTGTTTTTCCTTTTGACGTTATCGGGAGCCCGCTTTCTGCATCCCACTGCTGATTTCCTGCAAAGCTGTTGCGTATCTCTATCATATATGCATTATTCTTGCGGTAGGAAAGAATTGAAATATACGGCGTTCCGCTTCCTCCTGCATTTTCGACTGCATTCTGCAAAGCATTGTTTAACATTACACTGACATCAAATGCATTAATACCAGAACCTTCGGGATAATGAAAATCACACTGAAAACGAATCTTCTTTTTCTCAGCTTCGCTTTTCCATTCCCGCAGGATAACATCCGTCACAGGATTTCCGCTATGTACTTCTCCCACCACTTCGATAATAGCTGCTTTCATATCCTTAACATAGTCTTCTGCTGCCTTTGTCTCATTCTCTGTATAAAGCCTTTCCAACGTAAGAATATGATTGGCCATGTCATGCTTCATACTTCTGATATCTTGATACAGATTTTCCACCTGTCCGATATGCCGCCTGATACTTTCAAGCTGTGTAAGAAGCATTTCATTCTGCAATTCCTCTTCCTTCTTTGCTTTGATATCCTGATATAACACAATGACTACAATGATTGAAATAACAGATGCCACATGCAACAGCATAATCAAAATATCATCAGCTTTCCTAAGTTCTCCATTCTCTACGAAATTAAGTCTGCGGTAATTATATATGATTTGATATGACATGATTCCCGTAAGTGATGGAAATATCATCATGACCAGTTCCTTGTTCGGAATATCCGCGCTCTTATTTCTATATACCTTTAAAACCTGCCAAATCCCCAGAGACATAAATGCAAACTCAAGCGTCAGATAAAACACACATACTAACGCATACAGCGCAATCCACAACGGCTCATCCAATTGCTTTTGCATATAATCTGTCTTCTCAGCAAAAGCGTATAGATGATCATATAGAATTTCCGCCATCGCCGAAAAAATCCAGTTCAAGGCAAAGAATACCATCACGAGAAATGCCTTCTGCCTATAATTTCTCCGGTCTATCCAGCAGATAAAAAGAAACATGACCAGACTGCCTATTTCATATGCAACATAGGCATTCATATAAAACGGTATGGTATAGAGCACCAGCATCGTCAAAAAATATACCACTCCGACACACATTACATATTTTTTCTTTTTGACAGCAGCTCCTTCTATACCTTCTTGGATATACATGCTGTCCGGCATCACCTCAGAAATGATAAACGGTTTTACAAGACGATAAAAACAGTACGCCCTGATAAATGCCTCCATTATCTGCAGAATATCGTAAATTACATTATACCCCAACATCTTCTATTCTTTTCCCCTTCTCTGATTGAACCGCAAATAACATTTGACAAAATCATGATAATTCTGCTTTGCTATAAATGCTTTCCCCTTTTTCAAATAAATGGTTGTCGCATCATACTTCCTGATAAAATTAAAATTTATAAGATATGCTCTGTGGGAACGATAAAAATCCTCCCCTACCTTTTTCTCCAGTTCTTTCAATTTTCCATAGTATTCTATGTCCGAATCCATTGTGTGAATAGTCACTTTCCGGTCAAGCACTTCCGCATATACAATATCCTCCGGAGAGATAGTTATGTGCTTACCCTTTGCAGTTATTATTAAACTCGGCGTTTCCTTTTTGATATCCATGCGTTCCTTTTTTCTTTCGTTATATTGTCTGACAGCATTTTGTAAGACTTCTGCGAATTTTTCATCCTCAAACGGCTTAATCAGATAGTGAAACGCCCCGACATCAAATGACCGGAATACATAATCTTCCGTTACAGTTACAAAGATAATTATCATCTGCCGGTTTACTTTACGAAGTTCCCTTGCAGTTTCCAATCCATCCATCTGTGGCATCTGTATATCAAGAAACAGAATATCCGGACAATGCAAGGCATCTAACACCTCCCGTCCTGACCTATACGACACAATATCCTCTGCCGGGTATAACTTCTTTACTTGATCAATGATTATATCCCGCATTTCTTTCTGGTCATCACATACGCCAATCTGCACATTTTTCACCCTCTCTGAAAAAAATATATAATATATGTATCGGATTTCGATTTGCTTTTCATCAAAAAATACCGTAGACAGCCCTTTTTATGCTGTGAATACTTTTTATGCTATGAATGTTTCTCTGTACACAACAGCGTTTCCAATCTTGAACAGAATGACGCAAAAGAAAAAGGAACTGCATCTTTTGGCAATTCCCCGCTGTTCTAAAAAAGATGCTCCAAAATTGATAGAGCATTCTGAAGCATCTTTTTACCTATTCCTAATAGTTCTGTGCGCTGATTTCAAAATATGCCTGCGGATGTGCACATACAGGACAAACTTCGGGTGCTGCAGTTCCTACCACGACATGACCACAGTTGCGGCATACCCAGACTTTGACTTCGCTCTTCTTAAACACTTCCTGCGCTTCCACATTATTTAACAGTGCGCGGTAGCGTTCCTCGTGATGTTTCTCAATCTCAGCTACCATACGAAACTTTGCAGCCAGCTCAGGGAATCCTTCTTCCTCAGCCGTCTTAGCGAATCCGACATACATTTCCGTCCACTCATAATTCTCGCCTTGTGCCGCTGCCGCAAGATTTTCTGCCGTGCTTCCGATTCCGTATAACTCCTTAACCCAAAGCTTAGCATGTTCTTTCTCGTTGTCTGCCGTCTCTTGAAAAATCGCTGCGATCTGCTCATAGCCTTCCTTCTTGGCTTTGGATGCAAAAAAGGTATAATTATTTCTCGCTGTAGATTCTCCTGCAATCGCCGCCTGCAAATTTTTCTCTGTCTGTGTACCCGCGTAAGGGTTCTTTTTGTCTGCTTCTGCCATGATATTTTCCTCCATTTTTTTATAAGATGAACTGCTTTCAAGCATCATGCATCTTATTCCAAATTAAATTAATCTAAAAATTCTACAACTCCGGTGTCGATGTGGTATACCGCACCGCATACTTTCAGTTTATCCGCATCTGTCAGTTTTAATCCTTCTTTAATACGTGAAACACTTCTCTCTACATTCAGACAGCTTGCTTTGTACTCATCTTTCTCATCTCCGATAGCCGCACGAATCTCATCTGTTATGTATTTCACGAAACCTGTAGGCTCACTGCTGATTGTTGCTCCTACGGCACCACAATGGGTATGTCCCAATACAACTACCAGATTGCTTCCAAGATGATCCGCCGCATATTCCACGCTTCCGAGCTGGTGATTATCCATCACGTTACCTGCCACACGAATTGTAAACAGTTCTCCGATACCTGCCATAAAAATGCTCTCCGGTATTACTCTTGAATCTGAGCAGGTAATTACGATTGCATAAGGAGTCTGTCCTTCATCGCAGGTCTTCTGTCTGATCTTAGGGGAAATATCTCCTGTGTTACTCTCAGCCTCTAAGTAACGTTTGTTTCCTTCTTTTAATTTCTCCAATGCCTCTGTTGCAGATAAATTTTGATGTTCCATAGTCTAACGTCTCCCTTCCGTTTAATAACTCCGACGCAATCCTTTGATTATGCGGAGTTATTTCCACTCGTTTGTTTTGTTTGAAGTATACCATAAATTAACAGTGAAATCATCTGTTAAATATTATTTGCGGATTTTTTTACATATATCGGTATGCCGATTCTATCCAGCATGTATCTCCTCTGTAATCAGCGTGAAATCTCAGCCGTCACCTCTCGCAGCCACGCTGACTCTTCTCCTGCAAAATAAGGTTTAAGCGTCTCATACACTTTCCGGTGGTAACTATTCAGCCATTGCAGTTCTCTATCCGTCATCAGCTCCGGCAAAATAGCATCCCTGTCAAAGGGAACCATCGTCAACGGTTCTAAATACATGAACTGACCATATCCGTTTTGCTCTCCTTTACGACACAATACAAGATTCTCATGCCGAATGCCAAAACGCCCTTCCAGATAAATGCCCGGTTCGTCAGAGATCACCATACCCTCCTCAAGCACGACGCTTTGTCCGTCAGCCGGATTACGCCATTGAAATCTCTGTGGACCTTCATGCACGCTTAAGATAAATCCTACACCGTGTCCCGTTCCATGGTTATAATCCAATCCATTCTCCCACAAAGGCCCTCTCGCCAGCACATCCAGATTCTGTCCACAAACACCATACATAAACTTTGCGGCGCCTAACGCCAGATGTCCCCTCAGTGCGATCGTGTAGTACCTCTTCTCTTCCTCCGTCACTGTACCGAGAGCTACCGTACGTGTGATGTCCGTAGTGCCCTCCATATAGTGTCCACCAGTATCTGCAAGACAGAATGTTCCGCTGCTCATCACCACGTCTGTCTGTTTCGTAGGTTCATAATGCACGATAGCTCCGTGCTCTCCGTAAGCAATGATTGGTTCAAAACTTGCTCCCAGATATCCTTCCATCCGAGACCGGAACATCTCAAGCTGCTTCGCGGCGCTTATCTCCGTGATTTTTTCGCTGCTCTCATTTTTGCTCACCTCATTACCTGGATTCTTCGCTGCCGAATCGCCATCTTCTCCTTGAGGTACACTTGTTTTCAGCCACCGGATAAATCTGGTTACTGCCACTCCGTCTTTAATATGTGCCGCACGTATATGCTCCATCTCCTGCGGTGTCTTCACGGCTTTCATAAGCATAATGGGACTGCTCTGATCGATCGTCTCCGTTTTCTGCGGCAGACTTCGGAGCAGATTATAGCTTACGACTGCACTGTCAGCCCACACTCTGCATCCTGTAGGAACATCACCCAGAATCTGTTCAATCATATCATAGGAGCTGATGGAGATTCCTGCCTGAACCAGTTTTCTGCGTATTTCTTCCAACAAGATCTGATCATGAACGCAGAGAACCGCCTTTTCCTTCGTCACCAGCATATACGCCATAAAAACCGGTGTATACTTTACATCATTGCCACGCAGATTGAGCAGCCAAGCAATCTCATCAAGAGCGGTAAGAACCAAAGCATCCGCTTCTTCTTCACGCATTTTCTCACGCACATCGCACAGTTTCTCTTCTCTGCTTTTGCCTATATATCTTACATCCAGCTCCCAGACCGGCTCTGTGGAAATAGGCGGGCGATTCTCCCAGATTAAATCCACCAGATCCTCCCCGCCGTCAAAGCTGACCTTCTTGGAATCTGTTTTCTTCGCAATCGTATCCACAAACCGTCCCGTAACAATCCGTCCGTCAAAACCGATCACACTATTTTCCTTCAGCTTATCGTACAAATATTCTGCAATTTTCGGCACCCCCGGCTGACCTATTTTCATAAGCTTAATGGAACTGCCCGCAAGCTGCCCGGCTGCCTGTATGAAATATCTGCCGTCCGTCCACAGTGCCGCCTCGTCATGCAGCACAATCAGGGTTCCCGCCGATCCGGTGAACCCTGACATATACTCTCTTGCCTTGAAATAATCCCCCACATATTCCGAACTATGAAAATCTTCCGTAGGGATAATGTATGCGGACAGATTCCGCTCCTGCATCAATTTGCGAAGTGCCTTTAGCTTGTCTTCAACATTCATCATAAATAAACATTGCCTTTCCGGGCTTCTATCATATCTTGATCAACTCATACTGATCTGTACCCAGACCTATCTTCACCGCATGGGCGATGCAGCTCTTCCACTCTGTGTCCGGATGAGTCATAAAGAAATGATCATGTCCCTCTTCATTTCCATGTTTTTTAAGGTTTTCCCCTAAAACGCTGCTCTCCACAGGCGTCATCTGATTACACAGATCTGCGCATGCCTGATCTAACGCAACGGGATCAAAAGATGCTAGCATTCCCACATTCGGAATAATCGGAATATCATTTTCCGCATGACAGTCGCAGTTGGGTGATACATCGCAGATTAGGGAAACATGGAAACAAGGGCGATCCTTGCAAACCGCCAGACTATATTCCGCCATCTTATAATTGAGTACGGCAATGGAATCCACAAAATCCGCCGCGATCGCATCCTTCGGGCACACGGCAAGACAGCGTCCACAGCCCACACATTTATTATGGTCAATATGCGCTTTTCCATTCTCTATCACCGGCGCACCGTGTGCGCAGATTCTGTCACACGCACCGCATCCTACACATGCAGAGCTGTCAACACTGGGCTTACCATCACAGTGCTGTTCCATCTTGCCAGCTCTGGAACCGCACCCCATACCAATATTCTTGAGCGTACCACCAAAACCTGCCATCTCATGTCCTTTGAAATGAGTCAGGGAAATAAAAATATCCGCATCCATAATGGCATGACCAATCTTCGCTTCTTTGACATATTCTCCATCGATTGATACAAGCGTCTCATCCGTCCCCTTCAATCCGTCGCCGATTATAACATGACATCCCGTCTGATAAGGAGAAAATCCGTTAATATAAGCTGTCTCCAAATGATCGAGCGCATTTTTCCTGCTGCCCACATAGAGGGTATTACAGTCTGTAAGATAAGGCTTACCGCCCAGTTCCTTGACATAATCCGCCACCACTCTCGCATAGTTGGGGCGTAAGAACGCCAGATTACCGTATTCGCCGAAATGAATCTTGATCGCTGCATACTTATCCGTAAAATCAATATTCTCAAATCCGGCTGTCTTCATCAGACGATGCAGTTTCTGTAACAGATTCTCATGCTCCGTTGCCTTAAATGTTGTAAAATATACGTTTGCTTTGTCCATAATCATTCTCCTTCTCTTTGTCTAGTCAAACATCTTAAACCGTTCACTTATAATAGCGTACTGCTCTTTAATCTTAAGATAAAGCCCGATCGTATTTTCTTTCTCTTTCTCAAACTCCCCTATGATCCTGTCATAGTTGCGTTCTAAGCTGGTGACAACATTTCTGTTAATCTTCCCGTTATCAGCATCACCGTTCATGATATCCAGTATCTTTTCTTTGCTGAACGCTTCCTTATAACTTCGTTTACCGTACAGCGCACTTAAGATATCCGCAACGGCGATAATCTGCTGGGTCAACGTCAGATCCTCCGCCTTCAATCCTTTGTGGTAGCCTGTACCATCCAGCTTCTCATGATGTCTGACTGCTATCTGCAATACGGCATCATCCACAACACCTTCCAGAATCATCTCGGTAATGCGCACATGTGCTTTCATAACCTTCATTTCATCATCGCTTAACCGCCCTGTAGATTCCAATATGTTGAGTGGAATTGCAATCTTACCCAGATCGTGTAACAGCGCACCGTAATGCAGATCTCTTAAGTCTCTTCCCGACAATCTTGCCAGTCTGCCAAGCTGTTCTGCGAAATTTACCGTAGCCAGTGTATGTATTACCGTATGCTCGCTTCTGAAATCGATCGTGTACACGAGCATTTCCAGAAACCCTCTCTTATACTGCTCGGAGAACGCGCGCTTCGCCAAAAGCACATCCAGTTCTTTCCTGTACGCGCCGTTTACCAGATTCTCCGTAATGCCATAGCGTTCTTCTGCTTTATGGAAAAGATCAAGAGCCGCACCGGAAAACTTTGTATCGCGGTATTTCACAAAATAATCCGGCTCCAGACTCTCATCTTTCAGATGCAGAAATGTATCCATCTTATCTGCCAGACTTAAAAGTTCAATAATATGCATATACCGGCTCTGTATCAAATTATGCCTGTTATAGTCCAGATGATGATACAGCACAATTTCTGCCTTATCCCCCATGGGTGACAGATATTTCAAAAACAGAAAACCGTAGATAGAATGGGGCCATAGGTTCTTAGTCTCAAACTCAGACACATTCTTGACATTATCTTCCTTATAAAGTCCAATATCATGCAGGATTCCAATCATTGTGTAATCTACCAGTTCCTGCTCCGTGTAATGCTGCTCTGTATATGTGTTCTCATACTCCATCATCTTGTAGAGAATGTAACCTGTAATCTCCCCATGATTCATGATCTTGTTATTAATGATACCCAAGGTCTTTCTGATAATTTCATTGACGTCTTTACTGCTGATCACACTCATTTATATATTTTCCCTTCATAATATACTTTGACCGCTTCCTTCAGACCCCTTTTCACAATTAAAAATATTTTATCATTTTTTCTATGTCTTGTCCTCTATTTCTTATATAAAAATCCATCTTTTTCTATATACGAACGTATGTTTGTATGTTATAATAATATATATTTGACGAAAGGAGTTTCTGCATATGAAGCAGCGCATCTATCTGTGCATTGATCTAAAATCTTTCTATGCCTCCGTAGAATGTGTCGCGCGCGGGCTTGACCCTATGACTACGAATCTGGTGGTAGCTGACCCGGAACGCACGGAGAAGACTATCTGTCTTGCCATCACTCCTGCCATGAAAGCGCTGGGCATCAAGAACAGGTGCAGGATCTTCGAGATTCCCAAACACGTGAAATATGTGACTGCGCCGCCGCGTATGCAGAAATATATCGATACTGCCGCAGACATTTACTCTATCTACTTAAAATATATTGCCAAAGAGGATATCCATGTCTATTCCATCGACGAAGCTTTCATGGATGTTACCGATTATCTGGAGCTGTACCACCTGTCTGCCCGAGAACTTGGACAGCAGATCATGACAGACATCTATACCGCCACCGGTATCCGTGCTACCTGCGGTGTTGGAACTAATCTGTATCTTGCTAAAGTTGCTCTTGACATCACGGCTAAACACGCCGCCGATTTTATTGGAGAGCTGAATGAAGAAAGTTATCGTCAAAGTCTCTGGAATCATAGACCGTTCACGGATTTTTGGCGCATTGGAGCGGGCATTGCAAGGCGGCTGGAACCCTACGGCATCCGCACTATGCGGGATATTGCCGAAGCTGATGAAGATTTTCTATATCGCCTTTTCGGAGTAGATGCAGAGCTTCTCATAGACCATGCATGGGGACGTGAACCTGTTACCATGGCGGACATCAAATCCTACAAGTCCCACTCCAACTGCATCGGCAGTGGACAGGTACTTGGCTGTGACTATTCTTTTGATAAGGGATTACTGATTGTAAAGGAAATGACGGATCTGCTCTGCCTCGATCTGGCAGACAAGAATCTGATTACCAAATCCGTGACCCTCCATGTCGGATACTCCAACCGCCTGAATGTTCCGTCCGCACATGGCACCACTACGCTTCCTGTGGAAACCAATTCTGACTTACTGCTCATTCCCGCAGTGACAGAACTCTATGAACGGATCGTCAATCCCAGTTATGGAATACACCGTGTCAACATCACCTGCAACAATGTCATGCCCGAAGAGTACTATCAGTACAATTTTTTTGTGGACGCAGAGGAACTGGCACGCAGCCGTAAAATGCAGCAGGCAGTTCTAAGCATCAAGAACAAATTTGGCAAAGACGCCATCCTGAAAGGTATGAATCTTGAAGAAGGCGCCACCACAAGAGAACGAAATCATCAGATTGGAGGACACAAAAGTGGCGAGTAAACCTAAACATAAAATGCCCATCGAAGACAGAGCCAAGCAGTTTATGCCCTTTGCCGCGCTGAAAGGATTGCCGGATGCGCTTGCCGCCAAAGAAAAAATCACCGTCTCCAAAATAGAACTGTCCGAAGAAATGGCGGAAGAATTAGACCGGCAGATGCACCGGCTTATGAAAGGGAACATTGCGAATGTAGTCTACTTCCATAAAGATGAATATATCAAAATAACCGGCATGGTCGCGCGTATAGACGAGACAAGCCGGCTGTTGCAGATTGTAAATACCAAGATTAATTTTGATGATATTTTAGAGGTCACTTTTCCGGATTAGAATATCTGATCTGCTTCATTTTTATTCTTCTCCAGTTCCAGCAGATATCTCTTCGCCTCTATACCGCAGGCATATCCGCTGATATCTCCGTTCTTGTGTATCACACGGTGGCAGGGAACGATAATCATTATGGGATTCCGATTATTCGCCTGCCCTACTGCACGCTGTGCTTTCGGGCTGCCTGCTCCGACTGCAATATCCTCATAACTTCTGGTCTCGCCGTAAGGAATCTTCTGCAATTCTCTCCACACCCGCTGTTGGAAATCTGTTCCCTCATAACTAAGAGGCAGATCAAATTGCTTTCTTTTGCCCTGAAAATATTCATCAAGCTGTATGCAAGCCTCTCGTAACAAAGCCGAAGGCTGTTTACCATTTTCCGGTGAGAAATTCTGTGTCGCTTCCCGCTGTAAATGAATATCTGTAATTTTCCCGTTCTCTTCTTCTATGAGCAATACTCCGATTGGGCTTTTGTATAAACAACTGTATGTCATGTCTCTGTCAGCCTTTCTCCTTGCGCTTTCGCTTATTCTCATACATCTTCTCATCCGCTTCTTTTAACAGATTCTGATAATCTGTCCTCTCCCCTATCAGGCTGTAGCCAAAAGAAAATCTGAGTGAAACTCGGACATCATCGCCAAGGGATGTCTCACTGTTCTCCTGAATACTTTCCAGACTGTTCAGGGTATCAATCAATTCCTTTTCATCGTCATATCGATACAAAAATAAAACAAACTCATCTCCGCCCCATCTGCCTGCCACCGATCTATCTGCATCTAACCCGGCAATTAATTCTGAAATCTTCATCAAGTAAATATCACCTACTTCATGTCCGTAAGTATCGTTGATAACTTTCAGGTTATCAGCGTCTATCATGACAAGCGCGCCGTTTTCAATTTCTTCCGTACCTCCGAATAATCCGTCCAGTTTTATCTCCATGCCACGCCTGTTGTACAATCCGGTCAGCAGATCAATATCCCGTTCGCCTTCTATTTTTTTGCGTTTGATAACCTCGTCCGTCATATCGATAACAACACCAAACACTCCGTTATTATCGGCTATCTCTTCAATTTTAACATAATGTTTATCTATCTCGAATATACCTGTTTCATTCGAAACAGGATTCTCGCGCAGCTTATCAATAAAAGCTTTGAATGATTTGTAATCTGCTGACAGCCGCTTTGTTTCCTTTTCGTCAAGCAACAGGATTCTCGGTATATATTCGGTAAAGCGAACTCGCTTCATATATTCGTTATATTCATACACACCGATATACATATTGGTTTTGCCCAGCACATAGGACATCTTCTTGTTATTGTCTAAAAGGCTGTTTTTCATGATATTGATATAGCTGCTCAGCTCTGAAAACTCAGCACTGCTTTGAATATCAATCAGCTCATCCAAGTCTCCCTGCGCAATCCTATGCAGCTTCGCATTCACACCATAGATGCCATCCACTACATACTTGTTCATATATCTTATCACAGCATGCGCAAGAATGGCGGCTATCACAATCAGACCTATCGCAAGAGTGATCGTTGTCCACAGCACTCTCCTATACAGCTCTTTGCTCGAAATAACCCGGCCTATATATCCAGTACCGACTTTTTCAAATACACAGTAGGAATCCCGACCATTGATAACTGCATGAAATCCTTTGTTACAATCTATAAGCTGCTCTTGTTTTAAACCCACTTCCGTCAGGTCCTTCCCCACACATTCCAGTTCCGTGGAACCGACAATTTTCCCACTCTCTATATCAATTGCATAATATTGCGCGTCCGGACTCACACGAAGCAGCGAAAACAAATAGGAAAGCTCGTTCTTCTGTGTCGCTTTCATAACGTTGACCGGCTCCATGCCTACCTGAACAATGAATTCTCCATTGTTGCTCCAGAGCGCCGAATACTGCATCATCTTAGCCTCCGCCGTGTTCGGCGTAATCTCCTGAACAAGTTTCAACGACTTATCATCAAGCATCGGTTTAAAAAACATCATCTGCTCACCCGATTCAAATGTAAAATCATAATATTCCGGATGTGTCCCGGCATAAATGCGCCCTGTATCGTCAAAAATATGAATCTCATCCACTTCAATAAATTGTGCAATACTCTTTAACTCTTCGACACTCTCCAGCACAGAAGGCTCACTCTGAATGATGTACGCGATTGCTTCCGCATTGTGTAGGCAGGTTTCACTATACTCTTTACGAATTTCCTCCAGTTCCTCCTGATTCTCCTCTAAGAGCTGTTCAATCTGCTGAAAGGTTCTTACTGCACTTTCATAAGCCTGTCTTTGTTCATTTGTTATCTGGACATATGTGATGATAATCAATATGATTACTACCATCACACACGTAATTAATTTCATGTATCGGCTGATGATTTCTTTAAGCGAACGCATCTATATCTCCTCTATAACTTGTCACTGTATTTTCTTATATTTTAATCCGTTTCATTTTAATTAGAAGCCAAAAGCATGGTCAGTATATCATAACCAATATACTTTTACAACTATGTCAAAAGTCGCTTTTTTCGCATTTTTATATCTTTATAAGCTTTTCATAATCTCATATAATTTCCGATAAAAGTTTTACTTTCAAAGGTCCTTGACACGCGCAGACTATTGTGATAGTCTATACACATCAAAGAAGACTATTGCGATAGTCTATCCTTGATAACATGACTTATTGCAATAGTCAAAAACACTGCTGCGAATAGAGTGAATCGCTACTCTAAATGGAGGATTTCTATGAAACTATTTGATTCAGAATTAAAAGTGATGGAAGTCTTGTGGGAACAAGGCACCAAACCTGCCCGCGATGTCGTCGATGTTCTGTCAGAACGCATCGGCTGGAACAAAAACACTACTTACACCGTAATCAAAAAATGTATAGACAAGGGCGCCATAGAACGTGAAGAACCTAACTTTCTATGCAAGCCCCTTGTCACCAGAGATGAAGTCGCACAGAGTGAAACTGAACAGCTTATCGACAAAATGTTCGGCGGCTCCAGTGAGCTCTTCTTCTCATCATTTCTCAAAAACCAAGGAATTTCCGAGGCGGACGCTGCGCGTCTTGCCAAGATGATTAAGGAGGCGAAATAATATGCTGCATTTTGGAATGAACATGCCCTTTATCCTGATGATGCTCTACGGAAGTATGATGATCGTACTTGTCCTGCTCTTCCGTATCCTTCTTAAAAAGAGACTGCCAAAGTTTGTTTTCCCGATCCTATGGTGTGTAGTTCTCGTACGTCTGCTCGTACCTTTTTCCTTAAGCAGTCCGTTCACGATCAAAGCCTCCGAAGATTCCTTTTTATCAACGGTTACTGAAGCTGTCAATACATTTGCGGATAATATCGCAGACACGGCATCTACCGCTTATAATGAAGTGGTAACTGAAGATGTTCCTGCTGAAATCGCCACTGTAACTGACGCTCTGGAAAACCTTGTTATTGGATCTTCTACAGAAGAAACTGCCTCTGCAACAACTACAATCGAAGATTTCAGATATGACACACCGCATACGACTGTTACCACCGGAGGTTCTACCCAAATAGCCTTAATCTCATATGATTATGCCGCAAAATCCGGATTTATGTCTGCCGTCAGAAACATCCCGCTTCAAGTCATATACTTTATCGGTCTTCTGTTTACAACTGGTATTTTATTATTTCAAAAATACCGCTATACTCTGAAACTTAAAAACCGTCTTCTGATTGAACACAATGAGACAATCAACACACTCCTGCGGGAAATGGATATGGGACACATCCTTGTTTTTAGCAGTGACGAGATTGCCTCCCCTATGACATGCGGTTTACTCAGCCCGTGCATCTATCTGCCTACACGCATGGATTTTGGGAACAGGGAACTTCTGCGCCATATCCTGATGCATGAAACCATGCATATTAAACATCGGGATAACTATATTAAGTCATTTATGCTCGCTGCACTCTGTCTCAACTGGTTCAATCCACTTGTCTGGTTTATGGCAAAATGCCTTGTCTCCGATTTAGAGACGGCATGTGATGAAGCAGTTCTTAAGCACTGTCAAGATGAGGATGAGCGTAAGAACTATGCTTTCAGTCTACTCGCCATGGCAATCACCGGAAACCGTACCACACTGCTCTACAGCGCTTTTTCCAAGACAGAAGTGGAGAAACGGATTCAAAGCATCCTGCATTATAAAAAAGCCTCCTTTTTCCTGTTTGCTGCCGCCGTTTTGTTTATGACTTGCAGCACAGTGGCTTTCGCTACCGGTGTACAGGCTCCCTTTTCTCCCTATCTGACCAGTACATGTGCAAGCGATGGTTCCCGCTGGGGCGCTAAAGTCTATACCACTCGTGATCTTACTCTGGGAAAAGATGCACAGAAACGTGCCGAAGAAATTGTATTCGATGTTTTGCGTACAGATACCGACAGCGACCCTATACGCATGGATGACGAGATGAGAACTGCTCTCTCCGAAGAATTTCATGTGGAAAAGAATGCCTTTCGTACTGACTTCTTTCTCTGTTTAAGCGATGAGGCGCTGGAAGAAGAATATTTATCATGGGAACTTGCCCGTGATGAATCAGGATTCTATCTGTATAAAGATGAACCTGTCCGTATCTTCGTTGACGATATGATAGGCCGTTATCATTCCCAAGCTGCTGGTTCGGTTGATGTCACGGTCATAAGAGACCGTTTCGGACATATTAGCGATGTAAGGATACAGCATGCAGGAGACGTTTAATTTATTTCAAAGCTGTTGACACCAGAATTACTTATCGGCTGCCGTCTTTCAAAACTTAGGATGGCAGCCGATAGGTGATTTATGCTTTGCCTTACTGACAGAGTTTTGCCACCACCTGATTGATCACACTTCCCTCTGCCTTACCTTTCAGTTCCGGCATCACTGTTTTCATGACCAGACCTTTATTTTTCTGTGCCACCAGATCGGCATATTTTTCCATCAATAAAACCTCCACTTCCTGAGCAGACATCATCTTCGGTGCATATTCCTGAAAAATATCATATCTCGCCTGATACTCCTGACGCAAATCTTCGCGGGTCTCAGGACAACTGTCCAGCTGTTCCTTCACTGTCTTGATTTCTTTCAATATTACACGATCCACAATCTCCTCCGTGATGTTGTCACGTGTTCCCTCGTCAATAGCCACCTTCTTAGCCGCAGAAACCAGTGTGGAAAGGGCATCTTTGCGCACCTTGTTCCGCTCTTTCATGGCAGAAATCATATCTTTTTGTAATTGTTCAAACTGCATTGCCTTATCCTCTCTTTCTCAAAAAAATCCTTTTCATAGATATACCACTTAAGGACTATAAATGCAAGGGCAACAACAATCAGTCTCTTTTATGCCTAAATCGGTTATCTAACCACACAATGTACTGTCGCCCAGACCAAGCTCCACTGCACCATCCGAGACATGCACTGCTTTCAAATCCGCTTCTTTTTATATCCACAATCACAGTACGGACCACCGGAAGCCAATGTGTACTCCCGGACGAAATCCGATGCACCGCCCGCCTCGCTCATCGTGTAATCCAGACGACACATGGCAGGTACAAGGTCATACAGCCCCAATTCCCGCATCAGGGTGCAGATGCCGCAGGCAGTAAAACGGGCTTCATAGCCGCTGCCGTCCGTATAAGGATAAAACTCCATGTTCCACGAATAGGGAGTTCTGTCCGCAGCCTTCAGCCTCTCCGCAGCTTTCATGGAAAAGATGTCCTTGTCAGAAAACTTAGATTTCCCTTTCTGACGACAGAACCACTTCATGGCAGGAGTCATCATGGATCCGGCATAGTATGCTGTCAGCCGTCTCACATCAGGACGCTCCGGCATGGGTATTTCCGGTTCCAGCTCCCCGATTACCTTCACCTTGTCTACGTAGTCTTCCGCTGCAGGTAATGGCGGATTACCAACCCTCTCTTTTTCAGCGTTTCCTTCCATTCTCCCCTTGCCAGCAGCGTCACATCGTTTCCACTCTTTTTTAACACATGGGCCAATTCACATCCGATCACACCTGCGCCGTAAACCAATATCTTCATTTCCGCCTCCTTAAACCTTTATCCACATGCCAACCGTGATCTTTACCATAAAAGCACCCTCTTTTGCTACCTAATTCCAGTTAGCAAAGACTAACTTCTAATTTTAATAAATGCGGCTGCCTTTTGTGTTAGCAGCCGCTAATTTAATCCCAAGTATACCTCTTCTATCCTGCTTTTGTCAATAGGATGGGCAGATTTTCCTTCTGCCCATTAGATGTCACATATATGCCCTACTTTTCTTCTGCTCTTACACCATTATAATCATGCAATGCCCTAATAGCAGTCAGTTTCTCATGCACCCCTCACCACCCATAAGCCTCGTCATTTCCTCAATCCGTTCAATCGGAAACGGCGGAGATGTAAGCGGTTTCATCGCAATCGACATAAGTTTCATGGGATTATCATCCGCAGCTACACGGTTGGAGCTGAAACAGCCGCACATGCGGCATCGATGGATGATCGCCCACTCTCCGTTCTTCCTGACCCATACGGCTACTGGTTCCATATGTCCGCCGCAATCGGAAGCTCTGTCTCCGGGTTCAATATCTACATGAAGACTGCTTAAACAGTTCGGACAGTGATTTCTATGATCACTGCCTGCACCCGCCGGCACTACCATACGTCCGCAAATTTTACAGGTAAATGACTCATTACATGCATGATTTTTGTAATAACCTTTTTCAAAAGATTTTCTCTTATTTTCTCTATTCAATTGTATATCCTCCTAAAGATTGTTCAAATGTTTCTGAAACAAACCTATTGGGAGGAGATGTCTATCTACACCAACCTCCCGGTCAGTGCACCGACTCCTTATAATAATTGTTCTTCAAAAAACAACTCCCCTTTCTGATTCTTATATTCCCGGATGATTCTGCGTATACTTTTCTCCGTCAGAAAATATTTCTCGGATAATTCAGCAACCGTCATACCAGACAGATACGCCTCATACATCTCTTCATTCCGGATCATCAGATCCTTCTTTGTCTCCGTTCCTGCTCCCCATGACTTGTGATATCCCGACTTCCTCGGAATGTAGATCATCTGCCCGTCTACATATTGCTGCACCAGAGCAAGCACATCTTCCGGCAGAATATCCTCCGCCCTAATATAGCCCATGACCGCCCTCCTAATATTAATCTCGTTAGGATGTGCGATGGCTATAACAATCAATCATGTTTGTTTGCAACAGCCATCGCTATGCAACCACTACATATCTTTTCATACAAAAACCTCCATTTTATTTAAAACCTGTTACTTTTGCTTCATAATACAATCTTTTCATTAATTCATGCTTTGCAATTAAAAATTACCGCATAACTTTCTGCTTGTTTAATGCTCTAACTGCAGCAAAAACTCAGCGATATATCTAGTATATCAATACTTATTATATCGGACAAGTCTCCTGTTTATTTAGAATTATTTATGTTCTGCAAGACCATGCTCTGCTATAGACATTTATGCTTGATTTGATATAGTAAAAGCAAAGCATTTACTCATTTCACAGAAGGGAGTTACAGAAATTGAAAATTTTATTCATCGGAAACAGCCATACTTACTACAACGATATGCCTCATATGTTTGCGGACATCTGCCGCGAACACCATGTTGATACAGAGATCACCATGTTAGCTCACGCCGGCAAAGGCTGGGATTTTCATGTAAAAGAACCAGAAGTACGATTCAATATTTTGTACGGCGGATACGACGCAGTCGTTCTACAGCACACCGCTCATCCCATGGGTGATCTGTCCGTCATGGCGGAGTGCGGCAAAAAACTAATCCAATGGGCACGAGACGCCAGTGCAAGACCGGTTCTTTACATGACATGGACTACAAAAGCAGACGGTGAAGCAGCTCAAGATACGATGAGTAATGCCTACCGTAAGCTACAACAGGAAACCGGCTGTGAGTTAGCATCTGTCGGTGACAAATGGTGGGAATATCATAAAGCGCACCCCGAAGTGGAACTGTATGCTGTAGACGGACAGCATGCATCTAAAGCAGGCTCTCAGTTGGCGGCATCCATAATTGCGGAAGTCATTTTGAAAATCTGACACTCAGATATCCATCCTCAAATTTTGCTCCATCGATCTCTTTACCTGCGAACCCCGGCGGTATCGGGAATCTGCGTTTCTCGTTACGCACACCTACCGCCAGTTCCCTCTGTTCCTGTTCCAGACACAGTTCATCCCTGTCCGCAAATGGCAGATAAATTCTGAGACAATTTTCCTCCTGTCTCACCTCATAAATTTCCTTCTTAAACAGAACCTCATTGGGATCATATTCTTTGAAAATCTTTTCTCCCAAATCGCTCAGTACAACTAAAGTACGAAGTTCTTTTTGCTGTAATTCCACATAGAAGCGCGGCACCTCGCTAAAACTCCGGTTGATCTCCTGCAATGCCTCTTCCTGCGCCTGAACCCATTTATTGAAATATCCCTCCATCGCTTTTTCCGGATAGACATGATTTACGATAATAGCCTCCACATTGTAATGATACAGATACAGGCAGGTAAAATTCCTCTTTGCCTCGCTGATCACAATCTTCTCCGGTGTTGTGACTACCCGCAGGCTCACAATCTACGATGATTGTGTCATATGCGCCAGCTCGTTGCTGGAAATTATCATTTTTCGATTCAACGTTATCTGCATCACTGCCCATACCGCTCTCATAACTCTTACTGACGCTCCGACCCTTCTCGTATTCATCCCGTATCCATATCTCTATGACCTCTGCCGCCATTGCTTTAATCTCCTTTTCAATCACATTCAAGTGTACACTCATTTCCTCTGGGAAAAGTGCATAGACTGCTTTTTTTGATATTCCTTGGTCAGCATCAATCTATCTAATATTTCTTGGTTCATTTGGTTCCTCCTGTCATTATTTAGAACATCTTTATATAATAAAATTTACTTTTCTTTAACTGGATATTGTATTTGCCCAGAACATGTTTTACTCCTTCTTAAAATATATCCGCAGTTTCCCCTCCTCAAATTTAGCTTCCGAAACCATGTAACTGCGAAAAATATTCGGAAGTGGAATACTGCGTTTGAAATTTCCTGTCTTTATGATAAGATCCGTGGCTGATTGATACAGGTCGATATCTTCTTTATTCGCATAAGGAAGAAATACCTCTAGTTGATAACCATTCTCCACCTGCATGAATCTTTCCCGCTTTCCTTCTGTCCCGGACAGCAGTTTACCTAAATATTCCATGATGAAAGCAAAATCATTGCACATCACATACTCTGGATCGATCTCATAAACATCCAGATTCAGAAGTACATTCACTACCTCTTTCTCCAGCTTTCTCTCAAAAATATCACCCAGATTGTGCGCCATGTCAGTACTCATTAGCAGCGTCCGTTTCCCTTCCTGCGCACTTTTCAGTGCATGTGCCGCTGCAATACTGCTCTTTCCGACACCGCCAATACACGGGCAGCATTCAATATATACTTCCTTTCCAGAATAATTCCTTTCTCGAAGTATTATTGTTTATATTTGGCAGCTACTAATTCATTCAAATAGCTGCCATCTTTTACTCAATTTCAATTTTTCTGATCTTTTTAGACTCAGACTTTTTTTGTTTTTCCTGCCGCAATACTTCCAGAACCTTCACCGTCATTTTGTGCAGAAGTTCCATCTCCTCGCCAGTAAGGGAACTGACAACCTGTAATCCACAGCGCATCATCTCATTTATCAGCGCCTCAAACTGCACCATTCCTTTATCGCTAAAAGTGACATGCACTACTCTCTTATCTTCCTCAGAGCGCGTCCTCATAATGAAACCATTCTTCTCCATGCGATTGACAATTCCGGTAGCCGTGTTGAGCGGTGCGTGGATATAATCGGCTATCTCCGTCATATTCACTTCCCCTCTACGATAGAGCAGCCAGAAAATCAGCACTTCATTCTTGGAGCAGTTTAGAAAAACATTTTCCCATAAATCAGCGGATAACAGTTCCTTTATCTCTTCAATGTAATCTATGATAAATCGGGATAATTCTTCGGAAACTCCTCTACTGGTCAAGTTCATATCTGCTCCTGCCAAGAAATACTCATCACCCAAGAAAACCTGTGAGAGTGTCTTTGAACACTTTTCTCCGATAATGGATAATCAGATATTATCCGATTAAAAATGAATTGAGGGAGTTACTTAATGAATGAACAAATCTTTACTGGAGTAGGTGAAATATATGCAAAATATCGTCCAACTTATCCGGCAGCATTAATTCAATATCTTTCAGAAGATGTTGGGCTAAACGTCAACAGTATAGTTGCAGATATAGGATCGGGAACAGGTATTCTAACAAACATATTATTAAGTAAATGTGCAAAAGTTTATGCTGTAGAACCCAACGCAGATATGCGGCAAATTGCAGAAATAAATAATCGAGGAGTAAAAAATTTTATATCAATTAATTCCAATGCAGAAAATACTACTCTTAAGGAACACAGTGTAGACTATATTACTGCTGCACAATCATTTCACTGGTTTAACCGATTATCTTTTAAAAAGGAATGCCAGCGTATTTTAAAACCCGGTGGTAAAGTTATCTTAATCTGGAATTGCAGGGACGAAACCTCTGAACTTGTACAAGATATTGATTTTATAAGTCAAAAATATTGTCCGCTATTTTCAGGCTCATCAGGCGGAATGCGTGGTGCAAAAACCGAAAATGCTTATCAAGATTTTTTTACAGGGAACTATGATACAAAAATATTTGCAAATGACATTTTATTTGATAAAGAACGATTTATAGGGTTACATCAATCAGCATCTTATAGACTAAATGAAGATGATGTAAACTACCATAAATATATATATGCTTTATCGGAATTTTTTGATTCACATTGTACAAACAATGAACTGATTTTACCAAATCATACATGTTGTTATGTTGGTACAGTATAAAAACATGAGTGAAAGGAAGATATTCTATGTCTAAAATTTTATTTTTAGCACAATTTGCACCAACTAATGGAAAAATTCTAGTACCACCACAAACGCCAGAAGAAGAATTTTATGCGACTACATATCATTGGAAAATTATTGATGTATTAACTAAGCTGAATTATGATTTCGACACAGCAAGCGATGTAAATTATTTAATTATGAACCATGATAAATATCAATTAGTTTGGTCTGTATATAACCGTCTGGGATTCCGCAATAGTGAAATATTTATACAATCCCTATGTGAATTTTACAACATAAAGTATATTGGTGCCACCCCTAATGTGCGTGCCTTAGTTGAAGATAAAAGTATGTCTAAACAACTGTCGGAACATCTTGGAATAAAAACTGCTCCATGGGTTGTAGCATCTAAAGAATACCCGTTACCGCATATCCCTCCTTTTCCGGGACCATATTTTGTAAAACCAAGATTTGGCAGTGCTTCGATTAATATTGATGAAAGTTCCTTTTGTCAAACGTGGGATGATGCAATCAGAAAATCTGAATGTTATTTTATAAACAACATAGATGTTATCGTAGAAAAGTATATAAAGGGGCTGTGTTATGGTGTTTCAATTTTAAATTCAGTTGAAGGGCAGGCTTTAATTGCTCCTCCACATTATACTATATCTAATAAAACCGGAAATATTATGACATATTCTCAAAAACGATTTGCCGAAGACGGGATGTCACGTTATACCAGCGATGACAAAAGCATAAATACACAGCTGCAATATCTCTCTAATAAATATTTTCAGGAAATGCAGCCGTGTGATTATGCACGTATAGATTTTATTTTAGAAGAAGAGAGCGGCATCCCATATTTTTTGGAGGTCAATGTTTTAATGAATTTAGGTATACGCGGTGGATTTGTAAATAGTTTTTTAGAAAATCACTTTAATACATATGATGAACTGATTAACTATATCTTACAACTCGGTTTATCAAGGGTTGATAAAACTAATTCTGCATCAAAGCCATGATAAAAAATCCACCCCGGATGAAATTGTTCTTTCCAATCCGAACTTTCAAATTTTATATTATTTGAAAAACGCTGTGTATAAAATGAGTATATTTTTTGCGCATCTTTTGTATCACCGCGTAATGGTTCTGCCTTTATTTCCTCTAATAGTTTTGTATTACACAATCCATTCATATATTCAACCAACATTCTATTGATTTTATATAAAATTTTAGTAGGTGTTACCTTTGAGCTATCAATAGATTCATAAAAGATTTCGTCAAGAAGTGCAAGCGACTTGACTGGATCTTTTTTGGCAACATAAAGAGCTTGATTTATTCTTGCATAAATGTATGGAGTTTCTGTAGTTCCAGCGTCGGATAAAAAAACTTCAAAATACTGCGTAGGGTCTTCATCCAGTTCTCTCATTAAATAGATTCCATAATTCATATTCAAATATAGATATTTTGTATCATTAAATTCAAGTATGGATTGTACTTCTTTGATTTTTTCCTGTAAAATAATTTTGGCGTAAGGATTATCATCATGCTTCATTAAATAACCGACAAAATTTGATACTGTACGATTATAATTAACCAGATCGCTATTTTTAAACTTTGATAAACAATAATTGTAATTCTGGATTCCTATTTCAACATCTTCTATATAATAACTGACT
>CAMXBD010000034.1 GCA_947179245.1 uncultured Lachnospiraceae bacterium
GTATACCATATTTTACATATTTGTAAATGGGAATCTACGTTCGACGTCAAAGCCTGCGCTTTAGGCGCCTTAGTTCAAATAATTGAGCGGGTTCACCTGCGTACCGTCGATCAGGATCTCAAAGTGCACATGCGGTCCCGTACTTACACCTGTATTACCGCTTAAGGCAATCTTCTGTCCCTGACTGACAGTCTGTCCCTGTGACACAAGCACTTTGCTCAAATGACCATACCGGGTCTGTCTGCCGTCTGCGTGATTGATATATACCACGTAACCGTATCCGCTTCCCCATCCTGCTTTCACAACAGTTCCGGCGGATGATGCCATAACCGCAGTTCCTACCGGTGTAGCCCAGTCGATTCCCTTATGATAGCTGCTGGCTCCCCTTGTGGGTGCTCTTCTTCTTCCGAATCCGGACGTCTGGCGTCCTCCTGAGATCGGTTTGATATAGGTCGGCGGAATCTTTGTTCCCCGCTCCACAATCTTCGGTACTGCTTCATAAGTAATCTCTTCTTTTAAAATATCACGCACCAATTCTTCGTTATTACGGTACGAAACATTAGCTACTACGATACGATGTCCCGCTGACGGCTCCTGTAAGGTCTGTGTCTGCGTGGTATACCAGTCATCATTATCTACATAAATGATGTCCGCCTCATAATCTTCCTCATAGTATACCTCTTCTGTACGTTCCACCGAAAGCTCCGGTTCCGGCACGGTAACGATCAGCTCGTCCCCCACACGGATCATAGAGTTCTCATTCTCTATCGTCTCGTTCATTGCAATCAGATCTGCCAGCGGTATCTCATTTTTCTCGGCAATCTGGGAGAGCGTGTCGCCGGATACCACTTCATAGATCTGTTCCTTTTCCTGCTCCTTCGTCACTTCTTCTATCGCCTGTGAAAGCGATGTGATTTCATAATCCTGCAAATAGGACTCTACCACTTCCACCGTGTCACCGAATTCCAATGACTTAAGCCCCAGTTCATAATCCGAGAAATCTTTCTCTACAGCAGGCTCAACATCCGCAAAGATCTCATCCAGCGTCGCATTGATACCCACACTGGTCATAACTTCCTCAGCCGCTTCTTCCTCTTCCTGCTGCTCTTTGGCAGAATGAATCTGCGTCGTAAGCACGTTTAATTCTCTGTCTCCGTCAAGCACAAGATCCACATAGTATTCGTTCTCGCTGTCATATTTATTGATCGATGCCTGAAGCAGAGCCAGTACCTCTTCCGTGCTGGCAAGATTAACAGTATACTCATTAATCTTCACGGTATAGGAGCGATTCAGCGTCTCTTTGACACTTCCTCTAAGCACCATTGTCATATTGGTAGTTATGACACTCTCGTCATCTATGGTCCCCCAGAGGACTTCACTGCCCTCATAGGTTATTTCGCTGTCCGCAAGCACCAACTCATCACTTGTCGCTGCCAGTCTTTTTCTCGCTGCAATCAGACAGCCATCCACCTGATCCGTATCACCCACGATACCTACCTGCGTGCCGTTCAGATACACGGTAAAAATATTGTCACCCGTATTTTCCAATTTCTGATAGCTTGGGAAAAACAATATCGCCGCAAAGATTGCAAGCACCGCAATCTTAATATATGCAATTCTCATTTTTTTATAATGTCTTGTAAGTAATTTCATCATAATATTCTTCTGTCTCTTTAATTGTATTACTGTTTACGAATATGTTATCGAACCCTTTCTGTCCTTTTGTAACAAATTCGTAACATTTTATATTCTATCAGTATTTCCACTAAAAGTAAAGTGATGTATAATTTGAGTATGGATAAAATAATTTTTCACATAGACGTCAACTCCGCCTTTTTAAGCTGGAGCGCTCTTGAAAAACTGCATAACGGCTCTGATGTCGATCTTCGCACAATTCCCGCCATCATCGGAGGGGACATGGCAAAACGCCACGGCGTGGTACTGGCAAAATCCATTCCCGCCAAGGCATACGGCATTGTCACCGGAGAACCGATTATCAATGCCATGCGCAAATGTCCGAATCTGACACTTGAGCCGCCGGATCACAATTTGTATCATCGCAGGAGTCACGAATTAATGACACTTCTGTCAGATATTTGCCCTGACATCGAACAAGTAAGTGTGGATGAGTGCTATATGGATTATACCCCTATAAGGAATCGTTATCCTTCTCCGGAGACCGCCGCCCATCTGATCAAAGACCGCGTCAAAGAGCAGTTGGGCTTTACTGTAAATGTGGGGATATCCGACCGGAAAGTTCTGGCAAAAATGGCTTCTGATTTCCGCAAACCCGATCTGGTTCATACCTTATATTCATACGAGATTCAGGACAAAATGTGGAAGCTTCCGTTATCTTCTTTATTTATGTGCGGTCATTCCAGTGTGGAGACTCTGCACAAACTGGAAATATTGACTATCGGCGATCTGGCGCGCGCAGACCGTTCTATTATTGAGGCACATTTAAAAAGCCACGGCACTCTTTTGTGGGAATATGCCAACGGTATCGACAATTCAGAAGTTTCCACCGTTCACGCTGACGCTAAAGGAATCGGCAATTCTACTACATTAAGCAAAGATGCAGAGGACAAAGAGACTGTCTACCGGGTACTCCTGTCCCTTGCCGAATCCGTATCCCGCAGGCTGCGCGACTCTGGCCAGTCCGCCTCTATGATCAGCACAGAGATCAAATACAATACCTTCAAGAAAGTGTCCCACCAGACTACACTTTTTACTCCTACCAATCAGACTGATCTGATCTATAAGACTGCCTGCGCCCTTTTTGATGAGATCTGGGACCAGACCCCTGTGCGTCTTCTCGGAATACGCTCTTCCAAACTCGTTTCCAGCCAAGAGCCCGTACAGCTATCCCTCTTCGATCTTCCGGAAACTGTTCAGACCAGCGTGTCCCCTGCACACACTATGCCCTCTTCTCAAAAAAAGGAGCAGTTGGACGCCGCTCTGGATTCCATTAGAAAACGTTACGGCGCCGATGCCATTGTGCGCGGCAGCCTGTTGCCAAACCAAAATTTTAATGAAAATACCTAATATAAAAAGAACCGTTCTACCGGTTCTTTTTTGTCTTTTTCACACTATATCCAAAACTTCCTATTTCTTTCCCCACCGAAAGATATCTTCCATGGGAGTAGACAAGCGGCTTCGCGTCGTTCAGATGAAACCTGCCAGTCCGATCCATATACCTCTCATCCGCATGAACCGCCAGCACCTTGGCCAGAAACATATGATGTGTTCCCAGTTCCAGTTTCTGCGTCACCTTGCACTCAAGATTCACCGGACTTTCCGCCACCATAGGCGCTCCCACATGCTCTCCGGCAACAGGTGTCAATTTCATCTTCTGCCACTTATCTACGTCTCTTCCACTTTTTACTCCACAGTAATCCGCAGCGTAGGCGAGCGCCTCCGTGGTCAGGTTGATCACAAACTCTCCCGTCTCTTCTATCATATGATAAGAGTACCGCTCAGGTCTGACTGAGATAGATACCATCGGCGGGTCGGAACAAATCGTTCCCGTCCATGCCACAGTAAACAGGTTCTTATTTCCCTCACGATCAGCCACACTGACCAGCACCGCCGGCAGCGGATACAGCATATTGCCCGGCTTCCATATCTGCTTTCCCATAATCTCTCCCTAGTCCGTTAAAATTGAACAGTGATTGAAAACAACTGGACAACAATATCGGCTATGACGCCGAGCATCGTGATGATAGAGATCACCAATGCCGCCTTGGCGATTCCGTTTTTGTCCTTTTTCGTTTCACTCTGCAGTACTTCCGTCTGCTTGTTCAGCTCATCCGCCACAGCAGCCTGCACATTGCGGTATACTTTGACATTCTCTCTGTGAAGGAAATCATCCGACTGCTTAAACTTCTCCTCCAGAAGAACTTTGAGCTGCGCAAGTTCCTGTTCCTTCTCAGCATCCTTTTTGTCCGCCTCCTGCATAGCGCCTAGTTTATCTATACAGTCTTTCAACACACCCTGAACTTCCGTCACATTCTCGACAGTTTTCAGATTAACCTGCCTGATTTCCTGCAAAAGTTCATTATACGCCTGCATCTGATCTTGAAGCAGTTCCGCCTTGGCAGCCTCAGCCGTCATATTTGCGCGAATCATCTCCTGTGCGTTTCTTTTTTGTGCAAGTTTATCAATAAAAGTATCCATGATTTTCCTCCGTCTATCGTCCATACCGCTTTACCATTAGTAAAAGCCAAACAACTTACTGGCATTTTAACATCTTTCTAACGACATGACAACCACAAAGAGTTTGCCGCATAATTTATCTTTTGAAATTTCGACGTATAACCCGACAGGATATTTTTGTATAATTTGTATAATTTTTTTCTCCATTCTTCCGCTTCGTTATAAAAATTAACGATAACTTTACATAGAGTTCATAGTTTGTTCATATTTAAACAGTATACTTTAACCATAGCAATCAAGCAAACATGTAATGTTTAACATTACACACATAGATAAATTTTTTCATAATAGCCCAAGTGCCGCAAGGTACTTGGGCACTCCTCATTTTATGACATTATTTTATAAAAATCACAACCCAATAAAACACCAAAGAGTACCGCGCCGTAACATTAAATCTGTTACCCTGCGATACTCCCAGTCAGTTCATATCTTTAATACTCATTCAGTTCCCGCTGTTCAAGGTGTTGTATCTCTTCATTCAATGCCAGCATTCTTGCATCAAGCTCCGACACCATCTGCGCACACTCTACCAGCTCATCTTTGATATGTTCCGGGGCATTACCCTCAAACTTGTAGTGTATCTTGTGCTCCAGACTCGCCCAGAAATCCATGGCAACCGTCCTGATCTGTATCTCCACCTTCGTATCCGCAATACGATCAGACAAATATACCGGCACCGTCACCAGCATATGGTAACTCTTATATCCGCTGGCTTTCGGATTCACGATATAGTCTTTCACGGAAATCACCTTAATATCACTCTGATTGCTGATCATCTCCGCGATCTGATAGATATCGGATGAAAAAGAGCAGATCACACGAATACCCGCTATATCATTGACATACCGAATCATGTTATTAATGGTCGATTCATAACCATGCTTCTTCAACTTCTTGACAATACTCTCCGGCGTCTTAATACGCGATTTAATATGTTCGATTGGATTGTATCTGTGTACATGCTGAAACTCGTCATTTAAGATTTCTAATTTCGTAGAAATCTGTTTTAAAGCAGAATTATAGATCAGCGTCACTTCTTTCCAGCTATCAATGTCGCCGTCTCTGTCTATTCTTATTTCCATTATTTCCCCCTAAATCCCACCACAAAATTCAAAAAGAAACGAAATCAAAAAATTATGCAGCGCAAGCTGCCAAGATTACGGCTACGCCTCCCTTAACCTCGCCGCCGCTTGTTTTATCTCTGCGGCTATTATAGCATATCAATAGCCAAAAATTTATATTTTACACAAAAAATTCATAATTTTTTAATTCTTATTGTATATTTTTGCTGTCAGATTCATCCAAATCCATGCTCAGACAACAACATATTGCGGGTACCGTCACTACAAAAGGGTACATATAGCGTATCAGCACTGTCGGAGAGAGCAGCAGCGTCATATAGTAAATAACTAAAAAAACAACCGGAAGTAATAATCTGTACTTCCTCCTGTATATCACCACCGCCATGTACATACACAGCATCCACCAATAGAACGCCGGAGCAAAAAACAACCTAATCACCGGCAGTTTCTGATAGTTGTTATCAGAGATGATCCGTTCCATAAATGCCCGAAGTCCCGGCAGATAACTATGCTCTGTAATCTCACATCCTGCAGGCATAGTTCTATTATCCGTAGAAAGATACCCGAAACCGCTCTCCGTACCTATTCCATAGATCTGCGCATGCGTCCGGTCCTCTATAAACCAGTAACCGATGGAATTATCTAAAAATGCGTCTATATAGATCTGGGGATGCCCGATACCCATTTTTATCCATGCCTTTATCAATCCTGCCGGATCGTCATGAATGACCGCACGGTTTTTGACCGGATCCGCAAGGTACGGATTATATGCTGCAAAAACCCACTCAGCAGGCAGATATTTCTCTACTTCCTGCTGCTCTGCCGGCGTCAGCGTCTCCTCTGCTTTCACTCTGGTACGCGCCATCTGCTGTAACGGAATGCTGAGCATCTCTCTTGGACTGCCGTTATGTGCCCCCGTAGCCGCCTTAAGCGATACACTTCCTGCCGCAAATAAAATAAGCGCCGCCATCGTAAAGATCAAATATTTTTTCCATGTTCCGGACATCTCCCCCTTCATCCGGCGCAGTCCTAGAAATACACAGGGCGCGGCAAGAATAAAAGCATATAACGCATTGTTTCTGAACAGCAGAAGGAGCACCGCCCACAGCACATACAGGAACCAGACCCTGTTATTCCCCAAGCCGCTGCCCACACTGCCATCCGCATCAGCGCACTTCTGTCGTGTAATAATCCCATGCAAAGTGATGGTATATAGAAGTACCAAAGCCGAGAATAATACATCTTTAGTCGTGCTGATCGCAAGAACCGAATTAGTCGGAAACAGCGCATAAAAAATAAGCAGCGCATTCCTCAGATATGCCGAAACACCTTTGCGGTACAGATAAGCAATCGTATATCCAAAAACCGCTGCCATCATTATCATCTGTACTACAGAATGCACCGCCATGCCCGCCGGGTATGAGCCCGGAAGCTTATCGCCCAGCTTAAAAAAGGCTCCCAGAAATAGTGTATGAAGCAGCGGGTGATGGGTGCTATAATCATGTGCAATTACCTGATAAAGCTGCCCCTCCGCATCATAGGCAAATACCGATGGATAGTAGGCGAGAAAAACCGGCAGCCAGCATAAGAAAATCACCCCGCTGTTAAGCAGCCATATATGCCACCACTGATATTTTTTTCCTTTAACAGCTTCTCTACGCAGTCTTTCATGCAGTCCCGGAAACCCCTGAAGAAAAGGAACCACGCAGGATGCCGCAAAAATCGCCAGACACCCGGTCTGTACTATGATTCCCGCCAATCCCTTTAAACCTGCAAGCGCAGTACCATCACGCCGCATATGACATCCCAGCACATAAGCCGCCGCCATAGCCGCGCCCCATAAAAGTGCATGGACTTTCACTCTTCTCTCCTGCTGTCCCAGAAATCTGTTGATCAGCAGATAACACACTACTGCCCCCGCTCCTCCGAAAAGCATAACAACAAACCTGTTCGCAGATTTCGTCCACAGCTCCAAAGATACCACCAAATTAATATTTATGACGGACAGTATCAAAGATATGACACTTTTTATATATTTATTTTTCGCCCATTTAAATTTGCTTTCACTCACGCACTTTATTTCCTTATCAAATGTTCTTCTACAGCTTGTCCTTTTGCCGTCACTGTATCACCTTTTGAACAGTGTAACATTTTATATAGAAAAGAAAAAGTGTTTACTTTTTATGACAGGATTTGTATAGTATTATAGAAAGCAAAAATTGAGCTTTGCTCAATCAAAGGAGTGCAGCCATGTTTCGTCTATGGGCAAAAGAATTTAAAGACAATCATATGTTAAAGGATACCGTCATCGCAGATTCTTCCGATGATACACGTACCCACAAAGTATTTCATGCGTTGGACGAAGTGTGCTATCAATTTGATCTGGGCAAACCGATCTGGCTCGATTCTACCATTCAAGACTTCAAACGCCACGACAAAGCCAGATTTACTCAGGATAATTTTATTGAAAGCATAGATTTCGACTATCTGGAAATTCACGTCATCGAAGAAGACTAATCAATGTAATATATAATATTGAAGATTCGGTCTGTCTATAAAAATATCTAAACTTTTCCAATAACCTCAGAATATTATTATGCATAATCCCGTTGACTTTGCATACTTTAAGTAGTAGTATTGTTATATAACATAAGTAGTTTTTAAAACTACTTATTGCAGTTCAGTAGATTGTGTGGATAAAAACATATTTATCACCACCTACAGTATCTGCATTTTTATGATGTATTATGAGGATTCTATGGAAAGAAGGGATTATCTATGCAATTTACAATTCGTGAACCCGGAAGTGCTATCACACATTTTATCGGAATGATGATGGCAATCTTTGCCGCAACGCCATTGATGGTCAAGGCAGCCACGGACTCAGACCCTACGGCTTTTGTCGCTATGGCGATCTTTATCGGCAGCATGGTTGCGCTCTATGGCGCCAGTGCCGTATACCACAGTGTCACCGTCAAAGAGAAACTTTTAAAAGTATTCCGCAAGCTGGATCACATGATGATATTTGTCCTGATCGCCGGCTCATATACACCCGTGTGCCTCGTCGTTCTCGGAGACAGACTCGGTTATACGCTTCTTGCCGTTGTATGGGGTATTGCCATCATAGGCATGGTCACAAAGGCGTGCTGGATCACCTGTCCGAAATGGTTTTCATCCGTAATCTATATCGCCATGGGCTGGGTATGCCTCGCCGTTTTCGGAACTCTGCGGGATAATTTATCGACAGGCGCATTCCTGTGGCTCCTTGCGGGCGGCATCATCTATACTGTGGGCGGTATTATCTACGCGCTCAAACTGCCGATCTTTAACTCCAAGCATAAGTATTTCGGCTCTCATGAGATTTTTCACCTATTCGTGATGGGTGGAAGCATCTGCCATTTTATATTTATGTACCTTTATGTGGCGTAACAATTTTATCCATTTCGGAAGTTTTACCGCAACGATGTGCATCCCGGTAAATCCATAAAAAGAAAAGATGAGCGTCAAACACGTCGCTCATCTTCTCTTTTTATGATCTCTTATATTCTCCGGCTCATATTCTAGTCATCATATCCGTTCGGGTTATTACTCTGCCATCTCCATGAATCGGCGCACATCTCTTTAATGCCATACTGTGCTTCCCAGCCCAATTCTCTCTTCGCTTTATCCGCATTGGAATAGCAGGTCGCTATATCACCGGCACGTCTTTCTTTAATCACATAAGGAATCTTCACACCCGTAGCTTCCTCAAAGTTCTTTACGATATCTAATACGCTGTAGCCTACACCCGTACCTAAGTTGTAGATACACAGTCCCGCTTTCTCTTCGATTTTCTTGAGCGCTTTCACATGTCCGATCGCAAGGTCTACCACATGGATATAATCGCGGACACCTGTTCCATCCGGCGTATCATAGTCATTGCCGAATACACCCAGTTCTTTCAGTTTTCCTACTGCCACCTGTGTAATGTAAGGCATCAGATTATTCGGAATACCGTTAGGATTCTCTCCGATCGTACCACTCTGGTGTGCGCCGATGGGATTGAAATAACGAAGCAGAATCACATTCCATTCCGGATCAGCTTTCTGCATGTCGGTAAGAATCTGCTCCAGCATGGATTTGGTCCATCCGTAAGGATTCGTACACTGTCCTTTCGGGCATTCCTCCGTGATTGGGATGATCTCCGGATCACCATATACGGTAGCAGAAGAAGAAAAGATGATGTTCTTCACGCCATGCTCCCGCATCACATCCACCAGAGTCAGCGTACCTGCGATATTGTTCTCATAATATTCCCAAGGCTTCTGCACGGACTCGCCTACTGCCTTAAGTCCTGCAAAATGAATACAGGAATCAATTTTCTCCTGCCTGAAGATATTCTCCAAGGCATCTCTGTCCAAAATATCCGCTTTATAGAATTTCACCGCTTTACCCGTAATCTTCTCCACTCTTTCAAGGGATTTCTCACTGGAATTAGCCAGATTATCCACAACCACAACATCATATCCTGCATTCTGGAGTTCAACCACTGTATGGGAACCAATATAACCAGCGCCGCCTGTAACCAAAATTGCCATTTCAATACACCTGCCCTTTCTTCACGTGTCAGCTTGTGAAAATGTTAATCAGTTTAGACTGATACATTTCGCTTTCCGTGTAATCTGTTCTTTGTTTATACATAGTGTACACTCTCTCGCCCATTCTATACAATAGGATAATGTTATCCAAACCTGTCGAAATGTTTACAGTTCGATTCCATTCTCCTTGCATAGTTCTCTCGCGCTCTCCACCGAATCAATCCCTGTCTTATTTTTGATCGGGGCAAACTCGTGATTTCTGACTACCTCGTAAGGCAGGCAGGAATCCAGCTCGTGGATCATATCAAGCACAAGCTGCTCGAATTTGTAACCGTTGGGGCTTTCCGGTTTTACCAGCGCGCCGTTCTCGTCCAGATAAGGAATCTTTTTCTCTACAATATGAAGAGGCAGCTTTCTTGCCACGATCTCCTCCAGATCTTTTTCCCTAAACAGATAATTCAGAATAACACCGAAATTATATGCCGGTTCACCCTGCTCATCAACGGCGTCCATCAATTCCTGCGTCATCTCATAATATTCTACGATAGAAGGTCTTCCGTCTTCCAGACAGATAGCGCCTACCTTCTCATCCGGCGCGTTCTTCTTCACTACTTTGGCGCCCACGGCACTGTCCGTTGCGATGACAGCTCCCACGAAGCAGGGATCAGCAATGCGCTGCAGCACATTGTCCACCGCAAATACATTCAGCCATTCGACGCCCGCCGCCTTGATCTTATCCACCACACCCCATTTCATCATAGACAAAAACCATCCGCCGTTACCGTTGGGTGACGTGGACATCTTCCATTTTTCTTCCATATATACTTTACCGTTATAATCAGACGCCGGCGCCATATCCTGCATAAAAAAGGTCACATAGCCGGCATTGTAGCCGAAATAATTTTTTTCTTTAAAAAAAGATGTGGTAGCTTCATGATTCTTGTCGCTGGTCATGACATAGAGCGGAATCCATGCTCCTGCCTGATGCACTACATCCAGCAGATTCTCCACGAGGCGCTGAAAGATAAATACCTCCTTCGTCAACCCGATATTGTAGACACCCTTCGGGGCATCGGATCCTAGTCTGGTTCCCATACCGCCCGCGAGAAGTACAGCTCCCACTTTGCCCGCCCTGATCGCATCCAGCCCGATCTTCGTATACTCATCCCGCTTCTTTTCAATCTCAGGAAGCTGCATTACGTCGATTGGTGTAATTTTCCCTCTCGGATTGAGTTCCTCCTTATGCTGACACTGCCCAAGCACTTCCAGATCGGTATTTGCAATCTGCTCCATCAACGCTTCCTTCTCATAACCGCTCAGGTCATCATAATATTTCAACACATGTAACTGTCCGTATTTCTCTAATTTGTCATAAGCTTCTTGATACCCCATGTCCCTCTCCTTCTTCACATCAATGTGTAACTATTGTTTCCATTATTTTACTATTCTATCACGAACACCATTTTACCTCAATGCAAATATGTGGTATACTGATTATATGCAAAAATCATATATAAACTATCTTTGGAGGTTAACACTATGCCATCGAAAAAGAATCAAATGCACAGTTCGATACCTATTTATCGAAAATTACGCACAAAGCTGATCGCATCTTTTATGATACCGGTACTCTGCATCATCGTACTGGGAGTTGTCTCATACAGACAGGCATCCAATGCGATCATTGCAAGTTACGAGGAATCTGCCCAGCAGACAATGACAATGACCAATCAGTACATATCTCTGATTGTTAACACCGTCCGTTCCACATACAAATCCTATATTTCTGATGGTGATTTGGCCAGCTACTTTAAAGGATTTCTGGACAGTGCAACAGGCAAAACCCTCGTCCGTTCATACGAGAAAACAGTCAGCCGTGAGATCAATACCAATTCACTGATAAGAAACCTTTATTTTATATCAGATAACGCAGCATCCATTACCAGCACTACCCCCACTACTGATGCGCTGTATACAGCGTATGTGGAGACTTCAGAGGGAATGCAGGTTGCAGACGTACGCTCTGCCTACTATCTGTTTGGCAACATATGCGATGCGGACGAGGCGCTTGGCACAAGCAGTTCCGATTACTCTCTCCGTATCGCCAAATACATGAACAACAGCAAATCTATTATGCTGGTAGATCTTGATAAAGAAATTATACGAAACTCTCTTGCTACCATGGATGCCGGAGAAGGCAGTTATGTGGCGCTGATTACACAGGACGGAACCACTTTTTATTCCGATGGCACTTCCGAGCGCGACTCGTTGTTTACCACCTCGGATTTTTATCAGCGGGCACTCGGACAGGAAGAAAGCGGGCAGGAATATGTCACTTACAACGGAGAGCAATACCTGTTCCTATACTGTCCCATGGCATCACAGGATACTATGATCTGTACATTGATTCCTGAGTCCACCATTCTGGAACAGGCTTCGGGCATCAAGACCGTCGCATTTATTCTTGTTGTGATTGCTGTTATCATCGCCGCTCTGCTGGGATGTCTGCTGTCGGCACATGTGAACGGAAACATTTATTACATATTGAATCAATTAAAGAAAGTATCCGAGGGCGATCTGACGATTCATCTGCAATCCAAAAGCAAAGACGAATTCAAGCTGTTAGCGACCGGTGTCAACTCCATGACAGACAGTATGAAAGCTCTGATTACCAATGTTACCGAGGCAAGCGATTCCCTGAATCTTGCCGCCGGTCAAGTATCGTCTTCCTCCGAAACATTTGTAATGACTGCCGGCGATATTCAGGGCGCGATCTCCGAGATTGATTCGGGTGTCTCACAATTAGATGCAAATTCCGCAGATTGTCTGTCTCAGATGGATGCACTGTCGGACAAAATCAGTGATGTGTCGAGCGGCACCAAAGATATCATCACTCTGACACAGTCCACCGGTTCCTCAATCAATAACGGTATTTCATCCATGTCAGTTCTGACTGACAGCGCCAAGAAAACATCCGAGATCACAGACAACGTCATTCAGGCAATCGAAGCACTGGCAGACAAGTCCCGCTCCATCGGGCAGATCGTTGAGAGCATCAACAGTATCGCTAAAGAAACGAATCTTTTATCCCTAAATGCTTCTATCGAAGCTGCTAGGGCAGGTGAATCCGGACGCGGTTTCGCCGTTGTGGCAGAACAGATTCGTCAGCTGGCTGATCAGTCCGCACAATCTGCCGGACAGATTCAAGTGATCATAGATGATATCGTTAAGACTACATATGAGGTAGTGGATATCGCCAAAGAAGCCGAGTCCACTGTAGAATATCAGGAAAAGGCTGTGGAGCAGACTACCGAGTCCTTCCATGCCATAGACGATCAGGTACATATTCTCTTAGATTCCATCTCTCAGATTTCCGAGAGTATGCAGAACATGGAATATGCCCGCAGTACCACCTTAAATGCGATAGAAGGTATCTCGGCTATCTCCGCCGAGACTTCCGCCGGTTCAGCCCACGTCAACACAACAGTGACCGCACAGCGTGACGCGATCCAGACATTAGATGCTGCGGCGAACACCTTGCAGGAGCGCGCCGCAGACCTGACAGAATTATTACATAGGTTTACGATTTAGCCAGAATCCCCGCCATTATTTTGCGGACATAGAAGAATGCCGGGATTAAGAAAATATCAGCAAATATCCATGCAAGAGGATTGGCAAAACATACTGCTCTGAAACCGAAAATGGGAACGAGCACGAAACCTGCCAGTCCTCTTGCCAGCATTTCAAATGCACCGGCGAATACAGCCAGTTTGCTAAAACCCATACCCTGAATCAGAAATCTGACAATATTGACAAGCGCCAACGGGAAATAGAACAGCACGTTCGTACTGATAAATGCAAAAGCATTATTTAAAATAGCACTTTCTCCCGCATCCAAGAATAAGAGCAGCAAATTCCTGCCTGCCAGATATACGACACCAATAGCGATTACAGAGTAAATCAGTCCGAGCAGCGTACAGGATTTCAGTCCCTTGTCCACACGATCCAGATCTCCCGCACCTACATTCTGACCACCATAGGTCGCCATCGTAGACCCCATTGCATCAAAAGGACACATCATAAGCATACTTAACTTGCTTCCCGCTGTCACAGCCGCCACAGCATCCGAGCCGATTCCGTTTACCGCACTCTGCAGGATAACGCTTCCGATTGCGGTAATAGAATATTGGAGCCCCATAGGGATTCCCATATTGCACAGCTTGCCGACACAATCGCGGTTCCATCTCCACTCTTCTCTCGACAATTTCAGAATCGTAAATTTCTTATACATATATACAAGACAGCATATTCCCGCTAAAGCCTGTGACACTACCGTAGCAACGGCAGCTCCTGCAACGCCCATGCGAAATGCGATGATGCACAGCAAATCCAGAAAAATATTCAAAACAGCCGCCATCACCAGAAAGACAACCGGTGTTTTACTGTCTCCCAGAGAACGCAGGATTGCCGCTGTCATATTGTATAAATATGTAACCGGAATGCCAAGGAAAATAATCACAATATAGCTGTATGACCCGTCTATAATATTGGAAGGTGTCCTCATGACCTGCAGAATCGGACGACACAATGCGACCACTGCTATGGTCATTACCACTGCAAAAATCAAGGAAAGCCACACACAGTTTGCCACGTATTTGCGCAAATTGTCTTCATGCTTCGCGCCGTATTCCTGCGCAATCGGAATAGCAAATCCATTACACACACCCATGCAGAATCCGATAATCAAAAAGTTCACAGACCCCGTAGCGCCCACCGCTGCCAGCGCATTTACACCCAGATAATGTCCTACAATGATAGTATCCACCATACTGTAGAACTGCTGAAACAGCAGACCGAACAAAAGCGGCACGGCAAATCCAAGGATCAACCGCATAGGAGTTCCCTTTGTCATATCTTTTTCCATAATAATCCCAACCTTTCTCCTCAGCTTGAATTTCTTCAAAACATGTTCAACATAGCACATTCAGTTTACGACTGCAATAGCCAATCTGCATCGGTCAAAATCGTTATAATCACAGCTAAAATATTAATATGACCAGTTCATGCAAAACGCCCCGGCATATTCATGTCCGAGGCGCTTGCGGTGCAATTTATATGATAAGTTGTAGAAGGAAGAACTACATTATTTGGAAAGACGAATCACATTCCAGCTCTTTTTCTCAAAAACTGCCTGTAAAATGCCATCTTCCACTTTGGAATTACCACCCGTCTTAGGTGCAACGTTATTGGGATTTTCCTCCGTATTGACTGCCTTTAAATCGTCATTCTGCATAACAATATGCTCCTGTACACGATAGTCTGCATATTGTCTTAAATCCAAAGTCACTTCCATATCTTCTTCCAAATCCTTATTGACCGCAAAGACTACCAATTCTTCTTTCTCGTTATTCTCTACTACCACACAGTCCAGATAAGGCGCTTCGCCATACTGTTTCGCCTCATAGACAGGTGATTTCACTATTGTATTTAAGACTGTACCCTGTCCCATGGTGGCTGCATGCATATAGGGATAAAAGATGGTCTGTCTCCATGCACCGGTGTCAGAAGTCATAATCGGTGCGATTACGTTTACAAGCTGAGCCAGACATCCGATCTTCACACGGTCTGCATGACGCAGCATGGTGATCAGCATACTTCCAACTAACAGCGCATCTTCAAAATTATATATGTCTTCTAACTGATGAGGCTTCTGTATCCACTTCTCCAACTTCTTATCCGCCTCATCAGAGTGATACCATACGTTCCACTCATCCAGTGAAATATTGATATTCTTCTTGCCATGATGTTTGCCCTTAACATAGTCGCAAATCGATACGACCGTAGAGATAAACCGGTCTAAATCCACACTGCTTGCCAAGAAATTGGCAGAATCATCGTCTCTGTTACCGTAATACTGATGCATGGAAACATAGTCAATCGTATCGTAGCACTCATCCAGCACGACAGCCTCCCACTCTCCGAAAGTAGGCATCTGGGAATTGGAACTTCCGCATGCTACAAGCTCGATCGTGGGGTCTAATATTTTCATTACTTTACCGGTCTCGTTAGCTATTCTGCCATACTCTGCAGACGTCTTATGTCCTATCTGCCACGGTCCATCCATCTCATTGCCCAGACACCATGTCTTGATATTATGAGGTTCCTCATAACCGTGAGACTTACGCAGATCGCTCATCAGAGTGCCGCCTTTAAAGTTACAGTACTCCAACAGATCTTTGGCTTCCTGAATTCCTCTGGTGCCCAGATTGACCGCCATCATAATGTCACTGCCCGCTTTCTTCGACCAGTCTGCGAACTCGTTCAAGCCAAACTGATTGGACTCTATAACCTGCCACGCAATATCTACCTGCGCAGGCCTTTGATCTTTGGGTCCCACACCGTTCTCCCATTTGTAACCGGACACAAAGTTACCACCCGGATAACGCACAATAGGTACGTTACACTCTTTAACCAGATCCAAAGTATCTTTACGGAATCCCTGCTCATCTGCAAAAGGACTTTCCGGCTGATAGATACCTTCATATACCGCTCTGCCCAGATGTTCTATAAAAGAACCGTATATTCTCTTATCTATCCCGCTTACAATGTACTCCTTGTCAATAATTACTTGTGATTTCTTCATTCTTTTCCTCCGTTCTGATATATTCACGACTTCTTGATGATAATCTCATTCTAACAGAAAAGAAATTGATATCTATATCTTTTCTTCCGTTGTATTTGACTTTTTTTCCGATTCGATTTAAGATAATTATGTAATACCGACAAATATTAAAGGGAGTTTTTATGCATGTTTCACACCGGCTACTGTGACTATAACCGTTTTAATCCAGATTATGATAAGATTAATCGTCCCGAAGGAAGCGGCGACTATCTGTTCCTATACTTTATGACTCCTATGAAAGTACAGTCAGGTAAGGAAACTATTATCACAAAAGAGGGAGCTTTTATGCTCTATACCCCCGGAAAACCGCAGATTTATCAAGCTGTGAAGCGTTTTAAAAACAGCTTCGTCCACTTCACTTGCGACGATGATGATTTTCTGAAAACATATGATCTGCCTGTCAACCGGATCGTATATCTTCCCGACCCGGATGCCATGAATACTTTTCTGCAATATATTTATGTGGAAAGCGTCGGAAAACAGGAACATTACGAGGAACAGATCGATAAATTGATGCATCTGCTATTTATCCTTTTTTCCAGACAATTACATGCTTATCCGGAAAAATCTTCTTTCTCAGCAGATCTCTACGAGCAATTTAAAAGGGCCAGAATCGAAATTCTGACCCACATTGATAAAGATTGGACTGTAGACAGCATGGCATCCCTGACCAATCTGGGGACAAGCCAGTTCTACAGCTATTACCGTTTGTTTTTCAACCGCTCTCCTAAATCCGAACTGCTGGAAGCACGTATTGAACGCTCTAAATACCTGCTGCGCGTGGAAAAGATGTCTGTCGGACAAGCCGCCGCACAGGCAGGGTTTACTAATCTGTCGCATTTCACACGCTATTTTAAAAAAGAATGCGGAATAACTCCTTCGGAGTACGGACGGACAGAAGAGTAACCACACTGCTTTACAGGAAAATATACTTGCAGATAAACAGCACAGCCAGTACGTACATAAGCGGTGTGATCTTCTTCGACTTACCGCAGATCAGGTTGATTACCACATAGGAGATAACGCCTACTGCAATACCCTCAGAAATGCTGTACATAAGCGGCATGGCAAGGAGGCAGAGGTATGCAGGAACTGCCTCGGACATATCGTCGAAATCAATCTGTGTTACTGCCGTAATCATCAGGAATCCTACAAATAACAATGCCGGAGCCGTTGCGAATCCGGGAATTGCCGTAAAGATCGGTGCGAAAAAGATTGCCAGCAGGAATAAGAATCCTGTCACCACAGAAGCGAGACCTGTTCTGCCTCCTTCTGCAACACCTGCGGAACTCTCCACGAAAGTAGTAGTAGTGGAAGTACCCAGCACGGCACCCGCACTTGTGGCGATCGCATCTGCCAAAAGAGCCGGTTTGATGCGGGGCAGTTTGCCATCTTTATCCAGCATATCCGCTTTGTTGGCACATCCGATTAAAGTTCCCAATGTATCGAAAACATCCACAAACAGGAATGCAAGCACGATCACAATAAAATCAATGATACGAACGGCTCCGAAATCTGCCTTGAAACACTGTCCGAACGTTAAGCCAATAGCACTGAAACTAAAGGTACTCCACGAAGGAAGCAGTGAGTAATATCCCGCCTCCGGTGTCACCGTGTACAAACCAGTCAATTGACATATGATACCAAGGATCCACGTTGCAAAAATGCCGATCAGAATAGCGCCTTTCACACCTTTAATATACATGATGGCAATGAGGAATGTGCCGATGACCGCCAGAAGCGCACAGATTCCTGCTGTGTGGAAGTCCGCCGTAAAATCAATCACAGTCACTAATGTAGAATCAGAATTTACTACAATACCGGCATTCTGGAATGCGATAAATGCAATAAATAATCCGATACCAACTGAAACGCCCTTCTTCAACTGAAGCGGAATCGCATTGAAGATTGCCTCACGCACATTGGTCACAGACAGCACAATAAAAATGAGTCCTTCTACAAATACCGCCAGCAGTGCAATCTGCCATGAATACCCCATAGCGCCGCATACCGTATAGGCAAAGTATGCATTCAGACCAAGTCCCGGCGCCAACGCAAACGGATAGTTGGCAAGAAACGCCATGGCAAGTGTTCCGATGAATGCCGCAAGGGCTGTTGCCATCAGAATGGCATTGCTGTCCATACCGGCTGCGGACAGGATCGACGGATTGACCGCCAGAATGTACGCCATCGTCATAAAAGTGGTGACACCGGCAACCACTTCTGTCTTGACATTCGTGTTGTTCTCCTTAAGTTTAAACCATTTCTCTAACATCACTTCTCTCCTTTTTCTCATAAGTTGACAGCAAATGCTGCATTTATTTGCCTTCATAGATGATGACGCTGTCTACGTCGTAGTTTTTCAAGCGTTCCCTGCCTTTAAGTCCTGCCAGCTCCATCAGGAAAACAACCTTCACTACCTCGCCACCCAGCTCTTCAATCATCTGAATGCTCGCCTCAATCGTACCACCTGTTGCTATCAAATCATCCACAACTACTACTTTCTGACCGGGTTTAATAGAATCTCTGTGCATCTCCACCACAGCGCTGCCATATTCCAGATCGTATTCTTTGGATATCGTATCTAACGGCAATTTGCCTTTCTTACGCACCGGCACAAACGCTTTGTGCATAGCATATGCGATGGGCACACCAAATATAAACCCTCTCGACTCTGTCCCCACAATCACATCAAAATCGATTCCCTCCAGCATTTTCTTCATAGAATCAATTGCCAGCGCCAATCCGTCAGCATCCTGCAGTATACTTGTCACGTCCCGGAAAATAATGCCTTTCTCCGGAAAATCAGGAATGCTGCGCACATAATCTTCCACTTTCTTCATGAGTACCTTCTCCTTAAAATTTAGTTCAAAAATAGAATCATAGCAGATTTCATGTCTGCTCCTGCTGTCTACTTGAACAGTATAACATATTTTCCATTAAAAAGAATAGCTTTAAGCTTTATATTGAAATGATATTGACAAAACCTCATCTAAATGTCATGCTATAACAACAGTTCCATTTGACTGCTATAACAATGATACAAACTAAGTAAGAAGCAGGAGTTTTTCATGAAAGACAGATTTTATTCCCAAATTATAAAACTTGTAGTGCCTATTGTAATTCAGAACTTGTTAAGCGCCGCTGTCAACTCAGCCGATGTAGTCATGCTCAATTACGTTGGCCAGTCTTCGATTTCCGCTGTGTCGCTTGCGTCTAACTATGCCAGCGTACTTTTTATGGTGTACTACGGGCTTGGGACCGGAGCCACGCTGTTATGCGCACAGTACTGGGGTAAAAAGGAACTGCAGCCAATCCGGGTAATCGAGGGAATCGCCATGCGTTTTTCTCTTCTGATTACGCTCTTTTTCTCAGGATTTGCACTGTTTGCGCCGGAACTGATGATGAAACTTTTTACTGCTGATACAGAATTAATTCAGCTCGGTGCCGGATACCTGCGTGTGATGTCAGTAACGTACCTGTGCTGGAGCGTCATAGAAATTTATCTCGCCGTTCTGCGAAGCATCGGTAAAGTGACTATTTCTATGATTTTGAATATACTGGCGTTCTCACTCAATATCTTTTTGAATGCCGTATTTATTTTCGGATTGTTTGGTGCACCCAAACTTGGAGCTACAGGCGTCGCAATAGCCACTGCCATTTCCCGTATAGTAGAACTGTTGGGCTGTATCATCGTTTCCTGTATATACAGCAAAGACCTGCGGTTGAATCCCGCATACATGTTCATCCGAAACAAACTGCTGCTCAAAGACTTTGTACGGTTATCTCTGCCTGCACTCGGCAATGATATTTCATGGAGCGTTGCCTTTTCTATGTACTCGGTCATTCTGGGACATCTGGGAAGTGACGCAGTTGCCGCTAACTCCCTTGTAGTCGTGGTCCGCAATTTCGGCACGGTACTCTGTTTTGGCACTGCCAGCGCAGGCGGCATTTTGCTTGGCAACGTGATGGGTGAAGGCGATATGGAACGCGCCAAAGAATACGCCTCCAAACTGTTAAAACTGACAGTAATTACCGGAGCCATCGGCGGTGTTCTGATACTCATCGCCACTCCTTTTGTACTGCGCTTTGCTTCCCTGTCGGATACGGCTATGCACTATTTGAAATATATGCTGCTCATCAACACCTATTATGTGATGGGTGCGGCTGTAAATACGACCCTGATCGCCGGAGTGTTCCGTTCAGGCGGCGATACCCGTTTCGGGCTGATCTGCGACACTGTCGATATGTGGTGTTATGCAGTTCCGCTTGGATTTATCGCGGCATTTGTATTTAAGCTTCCTGTGCTGGTAGTCTACTTCCTGCTGTGCACCGACGAGTTTGTGAAATGGCCGTGGGTGATAGGCCGCTACCGCAGCGGTAAATGGCTGAAAAATATCACACGCGACAACCTTTTTACACAGGAAGAATGTCCGGAGGAAAATTAGATAATACAATAATATCCGGCATCTATGGAAGGAAAACAGAAAATGATGTATTATCTGGCGCCCATGGAGGGAATTACTACTTACATATACCGTAACGCTCACGCGCGATATTTTGGCGGAATCGACAAGTACTTCACGCCTTTTATATCTGATAAAAATCTTGCCGCTAATAAAAATTCTGTTAGCGATAAGTCAATGAACTCGCGGGAAATCCGTGATATCCTTCCGGATCATAACGCAGGGATTCCACTCGTGCCTCAGGTACTTACCAATCATGCCGACCGCTTTCTGGCTGTTGCCTCCAAAATCGCTTCATACGGATATGATACCGTAAACTTAAACCTAGGCTGCCCATCTGGAACCGTCACTGCTAAGAAGCGGGGTTCCGGTTTCTTAAGCGTTCCCGACGAACTGGACGCTTTTCTCTACGAAATTTATGAAAAATGTCCTCTGAAAATCTCCATCAAAACCAGACTAGGTGTGTCCGACTTGTCGGAGTGGGACAGACTATTAAATATCTATGCAAAATATCCGATTCATGAACTGATTATTCATACACGCTTACAACAGGAATTCTATACCGGAAAGACACATCCCGAAGCTTATGCAGAAGCCGGAATGCGGTTGTCTGTGTTTTCCGGATTTGATAATTTGCCGGAAGATAGTCCTGTGTGCAGGATTCCGCTTTGTTATAACGGGGATATCGTGTCTGTGGAAAGTATTATAAATGTCGTTACCGCAATCAATAATCATGTTGCAATGTGTGCAATTAAATCTAAACAGTCAGAAGAAGGTATACATGTAGACCGTGTCATGATCGGACGGGGCATTATTCAGAACCCGGCTCTTATCTCACAGCTTAAGGCGACCGATGCTGATGCTGTTGCGTCCGAAGGCAACAATCAGACAGCACTTTGTGATAGGAGGGCTTCCAAAGAAAACTGGCGGGCTTTTCATGATGAAATCATGGATGGCTATATAAAGATTATGTCCGGAGACTCTCCCGTTCTTTTCAAGATGAAGGATCTCTGGACATATATGAGCAGGAGTTTCACAAACTCCGACAAATATTTAAAAAAAATACGCAAAGCCAACCATATATCAGAATATGTCAGTGTTGTAGACGGATTGTTTCGGGAACAGGAAATTATTGGGTGAGGTTTTTATTGACCAATCTATCAGCCAAATTTATTGCTAATTCAACAACAACATCTGAATTATAATGCTGCCATTCTCCCCACCGCCCTAATCCATATACACTCCGCTTCTTCAGTTCAGATAGCAATGACATCATCTTTGCAGGCTTATCAACTGTATTAAGAGGATAGGCATATGTATTAACATAACAGAAGCCGTTGCCTGCTTCGTCTTCTCTATACCTGTCTAAATTTGTTTCCGTCCAATACCCCCTCGAATCTGGGCAAAAATTACTCCTGACTAATACTCTGTGATGTGCAAGAGCCTCGTCAGGGTAATAGATCCACTGGGCATTAGATTTCATATCCTCAGTATGATAGTGAATAACTACCGAACTATATTTTAAGCTATTTATAGCTGATAGTATTGACGATGTCGCTCCATGTATTGTTTTAAATTCCATCCATGGAATAGTATTTATTATATATTCAGCTTTAATATTATCATTAATAACTCTTTCATTTATGTCTATTGCATGTACTTGTTGATTATATATTATATGTTTGTCCAATTTCACTGCCATACGATTCCATAGTTCACCATATCCATATCTTTTGGGATAGTAAAATTGAGCATGTGCAGGTTGCGATCCGTAAGCTTTTCTTTCCAAACAACTCATTAATGTCTCATCGAACGATACATTTGGAAGTTTATTTAGCCAGTATGTTCCCAAAGAATCTAAATCACTTCCAAAGATCTTTTTGTTATAAGGAATCATATATTCATCAGCAATTCTATTGCCAAGTTTCCAGTAAATCCACTCAACAAATTTTTCCGGCATAGCAGTTCCTAAATTACATCCCGCTATTGCTATTGTCTTCAAATATTTAACTTGCTCGACTATCGGTAACTGCCATATATTAGCTTCAATAGGAGAATTTATAATATCATCTCCTATTGCGATTCTGGAATCTCTTTCATATATATTCCATTCTTCCTTTGGCATAAACCGAAAAAGGAAATCTAGAACTTTACGTCTTTTTACATCCAGAAAATGACCTCCGCCTATATCTAAAGGCGCTCCATCGACTTCTTTGCTTCTACATAAGCCTCCGGGCGTATCTGCTTTTTCTATGACCAGAAAATCTGTTTCATGACTGTCCAATAATCTGTTGGCAAATGCTAAACCGGATGGACCTGCGCCCAAAATAACATATTTATATTTTTGCATATCTATTCCTTTATGTATCTTTCCATACTTTTTTCTCATTGTTCTTTAATTTGAACAAAATATGTAAAGCTTCTGTAACTGATTTAAATTTTAAAGAAGATTTTCCGGCGGTGTAATGAATCGGAACTTCTATGCTTTTAAACCGTCTACAGTAATATTTCATTTCTGTCTGATACATGTGCCCTGTTGATAAAAAATTAGAAAATTCAAATTGTTCTAATACAGTTCGTTGAAACGCTTCGTATCCACTTGTCATATCTCTTAGTTTTGTACCCAATACTAAATTTGATAACAGCGTGCCGCCTCTGCTTAAAATTTTTCTATACAGCGGGTCTTTCTCCATACCTGCACCCTCAATAAATCTTGAACCCCAAACACATTCATATCCTTCATCCAGCTTTTCAATGTACTGCGGAAGCTCTGATGGCACATGACTTCCGCCACCATCCATCTCAATTATTCTTTCGGCTCCATCTTCCAGTGCAATGCGATATCCCTTAAGATAACAGCTAATCACACCCTTGGACTCTTTATAAAAAATACATTTCACCCGACCGGATGCTTCATATGATTTTATTATTTCTTCTGTCCCGTCTGTAGAATGAGAATCTATAATTAGATATAAAAATAAATTATCATAGGGAAGCTCTAAAATCTGTTCTATGATCTCTCCCATAGTGGCTTCCTCATTTGCAACCGGCATCACAATTATTGTTTTCTTCATAGAAATCACTCTTCCCTTAAAACTTTCTTACACAGCACCATGTCCGAATCGTGACTTCCAGATTCAACGCGTTCATACTCTCTCGGATAAACTTTTACTCCTACAAATTCGTATGGAGTATCTTTTAGCAATTCATTTAAGATATCAACAGTCCTTACATCACCTAAAGCATAACCAATATAATACAAATCATCATATTCATAGCATGCATCAATCATCGATTGATACATTGTATTTTCATCGCAACCTTCTCCTTTATAATAATCGTAAATATTTGCTGGTGATTCACATAAATTATAGAGATTAAAGCCCACACCGCTAATAACCATGCCATCCGATGTCTCCCTTCCCAAATCTTTCATAAGTTCCCGATCTGAATATGTTGGATTATATAATGCATAATAAAAGCTCATGGAACACATAATTCCCAATGTCATAACCCAAGGAATTATCACAATTTTCTTTTTACCAAATAAGATGCAAATACATACTATCAAGGCAGTTACGAGTGAAATAAACAGTATTGCATATCGAAAACTTGTCTTTGTACCAGCTGTTGCCCCATACTCTATCCATATAGCTCCAACGGTAAAAACACCAATCATTACCAATGAAATTTCTCTCTTGATTCCTTTTTCAAGAATGAACTCTTCGTAGTAAGCAGACACAACATAACCGACTCCAAGTAACAGAATAGGATATGTGATCGCTGCTTTACTGGCTGTCATATTATTCAAAAATATTGTCTGTACCCAATGCGCCCCAATAAATGTTAATAAAATGCACGCAATTTTGTCCTTCTTAGTTACAGTTACTATCAATAGAACAATCATTGAAATTATGCCGAATAGCAATAATATATAATTGTACCTAAAGACATTAGATAACCAATATGCCCCAAAATTTACTATCAGTTTTCCGATATTTTTAAACAGTGGCAGCCCTCCGATTTTTCCTTTATGTGCAACCATGGTATCTTTAATCGTTTTAATTATGTGTTGTTGAAAAAACACCCGCGATGCAATTTCAGAAGTAACTACGCCCAATGTTATTCCTATAAAATACATAACAATTTTTCTTATCCGGTTTTCTGCAAAAGAAAAAACTGAGATAATCAGCAATACTCCTGTTACAACTGCAATAAATGGAAGTCCCATATACACCAGACAAAAAGATACCACTGACCAAAATCCTAAAAATAACCATTTCCTCGAAACATGAGATATTTTAAAAACACCGATCACCGTTATAAGACAAGCCAGCATACAAGGCATTACAGTTACGGCATCTCTTGAGAGCATAAAAATATTAAAATCCAAAACATACGAAATCATTATTAATAAATGAATCCACTTTTTGCCCGGAACAATATGCCTAATCAATATATATATAAGAATTCCACTGCAATATCCCATCAGTACATATGGAACCTTAAGTCCCCAAAAATTGTTCCCAAATATTTTTAATGAAAAAGCTGTCAATAAATTAGGTATTAAAAAGGTCTTGGCATTCGCTACTGAAGTACTTGACCAAGTTCCATTAATCACCCCCGACAATCCATATTTGTAAATCTTTACGGCTATCTCGTTATAGTACAGTTCATCTATAGGTTGAACCTGCGC
>CAMXBD010000035.1 GCA_947179245.1 uncultured Lachnospiraceae bacterium
CAGCCAAAATGAAGCTGCCGCTTCACGAAAGTTTATTCGTTAAAGCGACAGCCCCATCCTTTTTTATATGAGAATTTGTTTCACTTTGCTCGAGTCTGCGAAGCAAATCTCGCAATTTAGCAGAGCTCAAATTTTTATTCGGCAAAAACCTGAAGATTTTCTTTCTCCAATGCCTCAGCGTTGGCGATAATCCTTCGGAAATCACCGATCAATTCCTCAGAAAGTTTAACTGCCTGCTTGTATTCGTTTTCTGCTTTCATGTAATCCTGCGATTTGATCGCGGCGATTACATTCTTGCCATATCCGTGGAAACGGCGGTGCTTCTCGGCAAGACCGGACCAAAGAGGTGAGATCATACCGTTGCGGGGATTCATTGCATAGTAGAAATGACCGAAAGCGCACTTGGTATCATCTGTCTGAAGCGGCAAACATTCTCTGCTCTTTACTATCTTGTGAAGAGTGTTCAGCCAATTCTGGTGGGCGGTGATGGCATTCTGTACGTTGTTAATGAACTGACGGTTGTTTAACATATAGAATACATCCTGAACCATCTGACCCATCAGTTTCGCTGAGTCATCTAGACCTTTCTCTATTTGAGCTACAGGCCTCATGTTTTCAGTAAGATCTTCAGACACACTTTCCAGCAGGGTGGACTGTGCATTTAATGAAGAACATTCTTCGCGGAGTTTAACCATCTGATCCTGTACATTTGTAACAGCGCTGAAAATTTCTTCACTTGTAGCAGCGATCGTTGTGATGGAGTCGGTGATATTAACAATGTTGGTAACATTGCTTTGATTATTCTCAAGCACTTTAGCCAGATTTACACGCATGGCATCTAACTCTACAACAGACTGATCCAGACTGTCGGAGCTCATTGTAGCGGCAGATTCAATTTCTGAGATGAAGCCGTCCATGTTGGATGTAAGCTGTTTTGTCTCGTCAGCCAGACTTCTGATCTGCTCGGCAACCACTGCAAATCCTTTACCTGCTTCACCGGCTCTTGCAGCCTCTATGGATGCATTCAAGGCAAGCATATTGGTCTGTGCAGAAATGGAATTGATTCCTTTGATTACTTCGTTCATGCCTTTGATAATATCCAGAAGCTGATGCATATCATCTTTCATTTTACTTGATTTATCGATTGTTGTCTGGGATTCTTCCACAATGGATGAGATCTCACGGCTGCTCGCTTCCATATCTTCCATGATCTCACCGGCGGCAGCGGATACTTGTGTGATCGATTCTGCAAAACCTTCGTGTGCGTTTACCACTTCGTCCATATTTTCTTCGGTCAGATGGGAAGCGCTCACAACAGTTTCGGATATCCGCTTAACATTGTCACTGATATGAGACATCTTATCAGTACTGCTTTTCATGGCAAGATCAAGGGCACTTATTTTCATAACTGCTGAACAGACATCACCTACTAATCGGTTAAATTTTTCTCTTCCATCAATTAATCTGGATTGAATCTCGGCTGCATCTCTATTTCCTTCGACAGGTTCCATCCTGCTGATACTCTGCAAAACTTTATCACTTTTGGCTTTCATTTTGTACCCTCCCGTGTTTAAACATGTATGGCTATATTATAACAGATTGTTTTTTACATTTCCATATAAAAACTAAGAAAAACATAATTTAGCATTTTTTGGAGTTGTCGTTGGCATGATAAGAATGTATATGATAAAATGAATCCGATGATTTTTGGAAAATGATATGTTTGAAAGAAAGAGCTGGCAAGGGGGAGTGAGCATGATAGAAGGATTTTCAAGCGACAGAATATGTGCTCGGTGCCAAGGCAGGTGCTGTAAGACGATGGGATGTTCTTTGGAGCCGGCGGATATGCTCAGGGCATTGGGGAACAGGACGCTGACACAGGAAAATGTGGAAGAGTTGCTGCAGAATGGTAAATTTGCCATAGATTCATTCCAACTCAAAGGGCATGACTTTTATTATCTGAGAATGAAGCATAAATGTTTTACTTTCATAGGTATAGATGCTATGGGCGAGTGTATCGCACTGACAGAGCAGGGGTGCAGTATTGCGTTTGAGGACAGACCGAAAGGCGGCCGGATGCTGGAAGGGCAGGAAGACGGAAGATGTGTCCAGCATTACACACAGGAGATGATGATTGCAGACTGGGAACCTTATCAAGGTATGCTTAGGACAATCTGGAACCATTGGCATGATAAGTTTGAGGCGGAAGGTATTTTTGACAAATGTGAGGAAGAATACATGCAGTACCAGATGAAAAACCGCAGGTAAGATGAAGGCTGTATGTTGACATGTCATAAGTAGTCGGTCTATAATATATTCGTATTTATTTTAATACACATTATATTATTTTTGATCCGTAGATCAAGAGAGGGAGGAGATTCCAATGAAAAAATTATCTGTTAAAAGTGTGGTTGCGATCGGTATCGGCGCCGCATTATTCTTTGTGCTGGGTAAGATTTCTATTCCTACGCCTGTTCCGAATACTTATATCAGCTTACAGTATGCGATTCAAGCGGTACTTGCTACACTGTTTGGACCGATTGCAGGTCTGCTTATAGGATTTGTGGGGCATACACTGATCGATGCAACCAGCTATGGCCCGTGGTGGAGCTGGATTATTGCCTCTGCATTTGCAGGTCTTGTGATTGGTCTTGTGACAATGAAGATGGATATCGATGAGGGAATCGATACGAAAAAGATCGTTCGCTTTAATATTGCACAGGCAATCGCACATTTACTGGCATGGGGACTTGTTGCACCGTGTCTTGATATTCTGATCTATTCAGAGCCTGTTGAGAAGTTATTTGCACAGGGACTCGTTGCAGGTATATCGAATATTCTTACCACAGGTATCGTTGGCACACTGTTACTTGTAGCGTATGCGAAGACTATCGTAAAGAAGGGTTCTTTGAATAAAGAGGACTAATCGAACCAATGTAACAGCTAAGAGCTGCTGCTGATGAAGCGGCGGCTCTTTTTGCGAAAATATAAACATTAGATTAAGAAGGAGTATAAATATGGCAACTCCCATTATTTCTTTTCAGGACTACGGATTTCAATATATGGCGCAGGCGGAGCCGACACTGCATCATATTAATTTAGATATTTATCCGGGAGAAAAAGTACTGATTGCCGGAACATCGGGAAGCGGTAAGAGCACCATCGGCAACTGCATTAACGGATTGATTCCTTTTGCTTATTCCGGAGAAAAGACAGGTAAATTGCTTGTAGACGGCAAGGAAGCCGACAAGAGCAGTATCTTCGAACTAAGTCAGACCGTGGGTACGGTATTGCAGGATACTGACGGCCAGTTTATTGGATTGACAGTAGGCGAGGATATCGCCTTTGCGGTGGAAAACGATTGTATACCACAGAATGAGATGAAGCAGATGGTGGACAAGGTTGCGAAGCTGGTAGACATCGAGCATCATTTAGAGTATGCGCCGCATGAATTGTCAGGAGGTCAGAAGCAGCGTGTCAGTCTGGCAGGCGTTATGGTGGAGGAAGTCAAAGTGCTTTTGTTTGATGAGCCTTTGGCGAATCTGGACCCAGCCGCTGGCAGAATGACGATAGAATTGATCGATACGGTACATGAACAGACAGGAGCGGCAATCATCATCATAGAGCATCGCTTAGAGGATGTGTTGTGGCGAAGTATGGACCGCATCGTGTTGATGAATGAAGGAAAAATCATAGCCGATATGCCAACGGCGAAACTGCTTGCCGGTAATTTCCTGCTGGAACATGGTATCAGGGAACCTTTGTATCTGACTGCACTGCGGTATGCAGGGATAGAAATTGATGAGAAAATGCATCCGGAGCATGTAGATCATCTGATGCTGACAGACACACAGAAAGAAATGGTACAAAGGTGGTATCAGAAGCAGAAAGCGTATATACGAAGCAGGGAAGAGACAGAAGAACTGCTGCGGGTAGAGAATCTTGATTTTGGATATACGACACAGAAACGTACACTTCAGGATGTTAATTTTACAATACATAAAGGCGAGATGGTCAGTATCGTAGGACGTAACGGTGCGGGAAAGAGTACGCTGGCTAAGCTGATCTGCGGTTTTGAACAGCCAGTGTCTGGAGCGATATACTTGGAAGGCAGAAATCTGTCAGGCGATACGATTAAGGAAAGAGCAGCCAGAATCGGTTATGTGATGCAGAATCCGAATCAGATGATCTCCAAGCCTATGATATGGGATGAAGTGGAGATGGCTCTTTTACAGGGGAATATGCCGGAAGAGGAACGTAAGAAGAGAGTTGAGGAGACGCTGAAAGTATGCGGTCTGTATCCTTTCCGTAACTGGCCGGTATCGGCATTGTCCTTCGGACAGAAAAAACGTGTGACAATCGCAAGTATTCTCGTACAACGTCCGCAGGTGATCATATTGGATGAGCCCACGGCAGGACAGGACTATCATCATTACACGGAAATTATGGAATTCTTAAAAGAATTGAACGAGCGAGGTTATACCATATTAATGATCACTCATGACATGCATTTGATGTTGGAATATACGCCGAGAGCAATCGTTTTCAGCGAAGGAAAAATGCTTGCAGACACTACGGCGGCGCATGTACTGAATGATCCTGAGCTTGTGCAGGCGGCGAACCTAAAAGAGACCAGTCTGTATACGCTCAGCATGGCGTGCGGCATCGATGAGCCGCAGGTATTTACAGAATGTTTCATTACTTATGAGCAGAAGGAGGGACGTTAAAATGGCACGAATTGCAATATTAAGCTATATTAAGCGGAACAGCCTTGTGCATGAGTTGACGGGAACGACAAAGCTCATTTTCTTTATTGCGTGGAGTGTTGCCTCCATGGTGACATATGATACGAGAGTGCTTGTCGGCATGCTGCTTCTGAGCATAGTAATCTTTAAAGTGAGCAGAATTAAAATACGTGATATTAGTTTTGTATTGGGACTGGCTGCGGTTTTTCTGCTTATGAACAATTTATTTGTGTATCTGTTTTCACCGGAATACGGCGTTGGGCTGTATGAGAGCAGAACAGTACTTTTCACCATTGCAGGACCTTATACGGTTACATTGCAGCAGTTGTTTTATCATCTCAATATGACTATGAAAGTGATTTGTGTGGTTCCGGTGGCGCTTTTGTTTATTGCATGTACTGATCCGAGCGAGTTTGCGGCGTCTTTAGCAAATATCGGTGTCAGCTATCGTATCGGTTACTCGGTCAGTCTGGCACTGCGTTATATACCTGACGTGCAGAGAGAATACCATAACATCAGTCAGGCACAACAGGCGAGGGGAATCGATCTGTCAGGTAAGGATAAACTGTTTACCAGAATGAAAAATTCGGTTGCTATTTTATTACCGCTCGTTTTGTCAAGCTTAAACCGGATTGAAACGATCAGTAATGCTATGGAACTTAGAGGCTTCGGGAAGAATAAAAAGAGAACGTGGTATAGTCTGCGCAGGATGAAGAGAAATGACTGGATCGTGGTAGCGTTAGTGTTAGCTGTGCTGGTGATTGATCTGGTGGTTACATTCTGGGATGGAAGCAGGTATTATAATCCGTTTATCTGATTGAGTAAAGGATGTGGTTAGAGGATGAATATTCTGGTGATAGGCGGCAGTTATTTCTATGGCAGGGTGTTTGTTATGGAGGCTGTCAGGGAACATAGTGAGTATCATATGACTTTGCTGAACAGGGGAACTTATTCCATGGAAGAATTTGGCGTTTCCCAAATTACAGGCGACAGGCACGATAAGGATGTATTGGCGGAATGTAAGGAAGATTATGATGCAGTCGTTGATTTCTGTGCTTACGGGGCAGGGGATGTGCCGGACATTATTGAGAATCTGAAAGGCAGGATCGGTCAGTATATTCTGATCAGCACGGTGGATGCCTATGAGCGGGGAAGTAACATTGTTATGAGCGAGGATCATGCGCTGGAACACAGGATATTTGCGGGAGAAGCAGGCGCTTATATTGCGGGAAAAGTTGCGGCGGAAGAGGAACTTCTCAAGGTGTGCGGTGACAGGAATATACCGTATACGATACTTAGACCGGCGATACTTTACGGACCGTATAACTATGCGCCGAGAGAGTCTGCATATATTCAGATGATGCTGACAAATCATGTACTGCCCCGATTTATAGATGCGGAGGGCAGATTTCAGTTTACTTATGTGAAAGATGCGGCGCAGGCAATCCTAAAAGTGATAGGAAATGAGAAAGCTTACGGGCAGGCTTATAATCTCTGTCAGGATGAGGTAGTGACTTATGAGAGTTTCCTTGAGATGCTTAAGGAAGTAGCAGATTCTGGAGTGACAGAAAGTTTACAGGAGATACCGATCACGGTGGACAGTGCCATGGCACAGCAGATTCCGGTTCCTTTTCCGGCGACAGCGGAGGAGATACAGTTGTGCTCCAATGAGAAGAGCAAAACAGAATTGGGAATGGAGTACACAGATTTTGAGGAAGGGATGCGCAGAACATACAATGCGTTTAAGAGGGTGTTTACAGTATGACTTTAGATCAGGCAGCAATCGGAGAAGAAGTGAAGATTACGAAAGTTGGCGGAGATGGCGAGCTGCGCTGCAGGCTTTTAGATATGGGGCTGATTCCCAAGACGATTGTCCGGGTACAGAAAGTGGCACCTATGGGTGATCCGATTGAGATTCATCTGAGGGGATATGCACTGACAATCCGCAAAGAAGATGCGGGTAAGATTGAAGTGATGAGTGCATAAAACATAAGTCCTATATTTCATGTAAATTATATCTGACAAATAAAAGAAGGATAAGACGATGATATACGCTTTAGTTGGAAATCAGAATTGCGGAAAAACCACATTGTTTAATCAGTTGACAGGCTCGAATCAGCATGTAGGCAATTTTCCGGGTGTGACGGTAGATTCTAAGATGGGAGAGATTCGTGGAGAGAAGGGAAATGCAGTAGTAGACCTGCCGGGAATCTATTCCATACGTCCATATACCAACGAGGAGTTAGTGACGCGTAAGTTTATATTAAAGGAGCGTCCCGACGGAATTATTAATATTGTGGATGCAACGAATATTGAGAGGAATCTGTATCTGACGCTTCAGCTGCTGGAAATGCATATTCCGATGGTATTGGCGCTGAACATGATGGACGAGGTGCGAAACAACGGAGGCACGATCGATATTGAGAAGATGGAGGAGGAACTAGGAATTCCGGTAGTGGCGATTAGTGCGGTGAAGAATGAGGGTATCGAAGATTTGATACATGCCGTCAAGGAAGTATCAGAGAAGCGCATATATCCGGGAGTAACAGATTTTTGTGAAAAAGGCGCCGTACATAGGTGTATTCATGCAGTCAGCCATCAGGTGGAGGACCATGCAGAGCGCATCGGAATGTCTCCGAGATTTGCAGCGACAAAGATCGTTGAGGGAGATAAGGATATCATAAGCAGTCTGTCTTTATCAGAGAATGAACTTGATCTGATGGAGCACAGTATCGTGGAGATGGAGCGGGACAGCGAGATGGACCGCAATGCTGCACTGGCGGATATGAGATACACTTTTATTGAAAAGGTGTGCGCACAGGCAGTCATTAAATGTAAGGAGAGCAAAGAGCATAAGAGGAGCGTGAGAATTGACAGTGTATTAACGAATAAGTATCTGGCGATTCCAGCATTTCTTGTTATCATGTTGTTTGTATTCTGGATGACTTTCGGAGTGCTGGGCACTTTCCTGAGCGATCTGATGAGCATGGGTATTGATGCGCTGTCCGGAGCCGCAGAAAGAGCGCTTGTTTCCTACGGAATCAACCCGGTAGTGCAGAGTCTGGTAATCGATGGTATTTTTGCAGGAGTGGGCAGCGTACTCAGTTTCCTGCCTATTATTGTCGTATTGTTTTTCTTCCTCTCTATACTGGAAGATTCAGGATACATGGCAAGAATCGCTTTTGTGATGGACAGACCCTTGCGTAAGATCGGATTATCGGGTAAGAGTTTTGTATCTATGCTGATTGGGTTCGGATGCAGTGTGCCGGCTGTCATGTCTACCAGAACTTTGTCTTCGGAGAGAGATAAGAAGATGACGATTATGCTTATTCCGTTTATAAGCTGTTCAGCCAAAATACCAATCTATGGATTGTTTGCAGCGGCGTTTTTTAAGAGACATCAGGCGCTTGTCATGATGGGACTGTATGTGTTCGGCATTCTGATTGGTATTCTTTGTGCATTTATTCTAAAGAAAACAATGTTCCACGGAAAGCCTATGCCATTCGTGATGGAGCTTCCGAACTATCGGTTTCCGTCAGCCAAAAGTGTTTTGCTTTTGATGTGGGATAAGGCGAAAGACTTTATTCAGCGAGCCTTTACCATCATTTTTATTGCAACGCTGATTATCTGGTTTTTACAGACGTTTGATACCAGATTAAATGTAGTAGATGATTCGGCAGGGAGTCTGCTTGCGATGATTGGTAAACTGATTGCTCCGCTTTTTGCACCGCTCGGTTTCAATGACTGGAGAGCAGCAACGGCACTGATTAGTGGTTTTAGCGCAAAAGAGGCGGTGGTCAGTACGCTCAGCGTGTTGACCGGAACGAGTATGAGCAATTTAAGTGAGACGCTGGGAACCATCTTTACTCCGCTTACGGCAGTAAGTTATTTGATCTTTACATTGTTATATACTCCTTGTGTGGCAGCTGTGGCGACGATCAAGCGGGAGATGAACTCCGCGTGGAAAACGATAGGCATCGTATGTATGCAGTGCGGTGTGGCATGGATCGTGTCGTGTCTGTTCTATCAAATTGCGAATTTATGTATATCTTGGTTATAAAGATTTGGCGATAGATTATGCTTGCATTTCGTATCAAATGGTAGTATGATTACTACATAACATTTTGGAAAACGTTTTCTTAATGGACGGAGGTGTCTTATGGACTTCAATGCGGTATATCACAGAGCAAACGATAATTATTGCTATCCCCTCGATCAGGATCAGTTGATCATTAATATCAGGACAGGCTATGACGTCAAATATGTAAATCTGATTCACGGCGATCCTTTCAAGTCGGGTATAATGGGTGGCGGCGAGAATTGGAGCGGAGATGCGGTCAATATCCCTTTTAAAAAGAGACTCAAAAATCAGCTCTGGTGGACGACTACGATCAAACCGGAATATAAGAGACTAAAATATTATTTTGAATTACAGACAGAGAATGAGAAGTGGTTTTACTTTGAGGACGGTTTTGTCTCGGAAGCGCAGATGCAGCTTGAGGGAAGAAGCAGGCAGTGTTTTGTTTTTCCGTGGATGAATCCTGCGGATATTCCTGTGACACCGGACTGGGTCAACGATACAATCTGGTATCAGATTTTTCCGGAGCGGTTCTGCAACGGCGATCCGTCCATCAATCCCGAAGGTACGCTGCCTTGGCGTAACAAAGGTCCGGTGACGAATCAGGAATTCTTCGGCGGAGACTTGCAGGGCATAATCAATAAACTCGATTATATTAAGGATCTGGGTGTGTCGGGGCTGTATCTGACGCCTATCAATGAGGCGCCTACTTCCCACAAATATGATACCACTGATTATACGAAAATAGATTCTCATTTTGGCTCGGAAGAGACGATGATTAACCTTGTGAAAGAGGCGCATAGCAGAGGAATCCGGGTGATGCTGGATGGTGTGTTCAATCATACAGGGGAACAGTTTGCCCCTTGGCTTGATGTGAAAGAGAAGGGACCGCAGTCAGAGTACTGGGACTGGTTCATGGTCAATGAATGGCCTTTTAAAGAAGAGGGCGGCTGTGCTCATGCGAAGCAATACTATACATTTGCATTCTTTGATAAGATGCCGAAACTGAATACAAATAACCCTGCGGTCAGAGAATATCTGATCGGAGTGTGTGAGAACTGGGTACAAAATTATGATGTGGACGGTATACGTCTGGATGTTGCTAATGAAATTTCACATACTTTCTGCAAAGAACTCCGTACACATTTAAAAGCGATTAAACCCGATATTTATATTCTGGGGGAGATCTGGCACGATGCGATGCCTTGGCTTCGTGGAGATGAGTTTGATGCGGTCATGAATTATCCGCTCGGGGAGAGCATCAAGGATTTCTGGATTGATAAAAGCCAGACTAACGAGGACTTTGAGTTTACGATCAACCGCTGTTATACGGGGTATATGCAGCAGACGAACGATGTGCTGTTCAATCTGCTGGATTCTCATGATACCAAGAGACTGCGCAGTGATGTGAAAAATCTGGACGAGTATTTCCAGCAGCTTGCAGTATTGTTCACCATGCCGGGCTCTCCTTGCATTTACTATGGCACTGAGATCGCCATGGAAGGCGGGCACGATCCGGACTGCAGACGCTGTATGCCATGGGAAGATATCGATGCGGGAGTTTATGACGAGCGGATTCAGATTATTAGAAGCCTGCTTCATCTGCGCAGGGAAGAACCATTGCTTCGCAACCGTAATTTTCACTTCCCGAACAAGATCAACAAGCCCAGAGTGATTGAGTTCAATAAGATGGGATGGCTGGATAATTATGTGGAAGTAATCATAAACTGTGAGGAGGAAGATGTCGAGATTGCAAGAGAAGGAGAAATCCTTTTCTCAAGGCATTATATTGATACAACTTTATTGCGAAATGGTATTTTGATTCGCAGGATTCGGAAATGATTATGTAATTGAAACATTTTATTCGGATTCGCAGAAATGGAAATAGTGTTTGAAAGAGAATTTCCTGTTTACAAAAACCCCTGCATGATTTTATACTAGTGTAAGTGGAAAGCGATATGCTTATCAATTTAATATATGCAAAACAAACAGTAGGAGGTAAGAATGAAAAGCTACATGTTAGATTTAAACTCTATTGAGCGGGTGAAGGGATTTGTGACTGCAATAGAGGGATTTGAAGGATACTTTGATCTGGCGTCCGGCAGGTATGTGGTTGATGCAAAGTCTATCATGGGGATTTTTTCCATGGATTTGTCCCAACAGGTCGAATTCAGGATTCTGGAGACAAATGATAAGATTTCCGAGATAGAGGCAGCGATTGCGCCGTATCGGGCAAAGGAATAGCCGGTCAAATAGGACACAAGACAAAAGACTGTCGGTATATGAGTCAATCGTATGCCGGCAGTTTTTAAAATTTTACAGGGCAGGATGGAGAATAAAAAATGAAATTTATGCATCTGGCGGATCTACATCTGGGAAAGCGTGTGAATGAATTTTCCATGTTGGAAGATCAGAAATATGTGTTAGAGCAGGTACTTAAGCTGCTTGATGAAGAACGGGCGGACGCTCTTTTGATCGCGGGAGATATCTACGACAGACAGATACCACCCATTGAGGCGGTAAGATTGTTTGATTTTTTTCTGACGAGGGTGGCGGAGCGGCATATACAGGTTTATCTGATCAGCGGGAATCATGACAGTATAGAGAGAGTGTCTTTCGGAGCGAGACTCATGGAAAGCAGCGGCATTCATATGGCGACTGAATATGATGGTACAGTGGATTTTGTTACAGTTGAAGATGAATATGGTGTGATCGATATCTATTTACTGCCATTCTTGAAACCTGCACAGGTGCGTGCTGTGTGGGGAGAGGAAGCGGAACAGATCAGGACTTATCAGGAGGCGCTGGCTTTTGTGATGAGTAAACTTACAAGGAATATGGAACATAGAAGTATTCTGCTGGCGCATCAGTTTGTGGCAGGAGCGGCGGTCTGCGATTCTGAGGAACATGCGGTGGGTGGCTTGGATCAGGTGGAAGTATCCTGTTTCGACGGTTTTGATTATGTGGCGCTGGGACATCTTCACGGGGCGCAGTGCGCAGGCAGAGATGTCGTGCGCTATGCTGGTACATTGCTCAAATATTCTTTTTCAGAGGTGAGTCATAAGAAGAGTGTCACGATGGTTGAACTTAAGGAAAAGGGAAATGTGGAAATATACAGCCGCCCAATTACGCCACTGCATGAGATGCGGGATATACGGGGCAGCTATGAACAGGTGACAAAAAGATCAAATTATGAGAATACAGATACGAGAGATTATGTCCGTATCACGCTGACGGACGAGGAAGATATTTTCGATGCGGTCGGCAAGCTCCGGGTGATCTATCCGAATCTGATGAGACTGGAATACGATAATATGAGGACAAGACAGCACCAGAGTGTCAAGGTGCCGGAGCAGGAGGAAGAGAAAACTCCTTTTACGCTGCTGGAGGAACTGTTTGTCCTGCAGAATAATAAACCTATGAGCAAAGAGCAGGGTGCATACATGCAGGAGATGATACGCAGGGTGTGGGAGGATGAGACGATATGAGACCACTTACATTGACATTGTCAGCATTCGGGCCTTATGCCGGAGTGACCAAAATACCGTTTGAAGATCTGGGCAGCAGGGGCCTGTATCTGATTACAGGCGATACTGGTGCAGGCAAAACCTTTTTGTTTGATGCCATCGTATTCGCATTATATGGTGAAGCCAGCGGCGGCGCCAGAGAGACCGCCATGTTCCGGTCAAAGTATGCACAGGAAGATGCAGAGACCTATGTGACGCTGCGCTTTATGTATTGCGGCAAAGAATATGAGATTACGAGAAAACCGGAATATATGCGTCCCTCAAAAAGAGGGGGCGGAATGACACTAAATCGGGCGGAAGCGACGCTCACTTATCCTGATGGTCATGTGGTGGTTAAGAGCAAAGATGTGACGGCGGCGGTGGTCAGTCTGCTTGGCATAGACCGCAGCCAGTTTACGCAGATTGCTATGATAGCACAGGGAGATTTTCTCCGCCTGCTTTATGCCAAAACAGAGGAACGCAGCAATATCTTTCGTGAAATTTTTCACACAAGGGCTTACGCACTGCTTCAGGATAAATTGAAAAGTGAATCCGGTGCGCTGCGGACAAAATGTGAGGAATATGCCAAGAGTATCGAGCAGTACAGAGACGGTATTTTGTGGGAAGAAGAATATGAACCTGAGCCGGATCAGATACTCACTACGGAACAGCTTCTTGATGAACTAAATGCCGTAATGGCGCGCCAGAACAGAAAGATGGAAGAAATGCGCCTGAAAATGCAAGCGGCTAATGACGCTTTGGAACAAATTAACAGGAAAATAGGTGTGTCGCAGACGAGAAAGAGATTGCAGGATGAACTGGATAGGACGTTAAAAGCAATAGAGAGTGTGCAGCCCTGCCTTGAACCATTGCAGAAAGAACTGGAACAGCTTCGTTCCCGAAAGGAACAGATAGAAGCACTTAGGATACAGATGCATCTTGAAGAGGAAAAGATTGCGGCATATGATGAAGCCGGACAGCTGCAAAAAGATTATGATCTGGCCGTAGAACAGTTGACATATCAGGAACATATGCATATACAGAAGAAAGAAGAACTTGAGAAGTTAGGAGAGAATTATGAGCAGACGATGAAGCGGCTGGAAGAACTGCAGGATGCGGAAATTCAGATGATGCAGATCAAACAGCGGATTGAGAATGCCGGACGTCAGAATGATATTTGGAGCAAACTTACGAAACAGCTTCATCAAATCAGCAGACGGAATGATGATTTGCATACAAAACAGGAGGAATATCGCCGGGCATCTGCAAAGCAGCAGGAGAAGAAGCAGATCTATGAACAGATGCAGCAACGCTATCTGGACGAGCAGGCGGGAGTGATTGCAGAACAACTTCAGGACAAAGTGCCTTGTCCTGTATGTGGTTCAACTGTACATCCCCATCCGGCGGTAAGACAGAGCGGCGCGCCGGATCAAAAGGCAGTGGAACAGGCGAAAAAAGAATGGGAGAAGAGTAATAATTCCATGCAGGAAGCAAGCAGTGCGGCGGGAAATTCCAAAGGAATCTTACTAAATGAAGTACAAAATACAGTGAGTGCATTGGCAGCAGAAGGAATTAAAGCGGACGAAGAACAGTTTCTTTCTGGATTGAAGGATGTTGAGACGATACTTCAGGATAAGCTGGCACAGAATAGAGTCAGTTTAGCTGAGTTGGAAAAAGAGTCTGTTCGTGCCGAAAAACTGATGAGCGAACGAACAGAACTGTTTGCGGGGAAGCCCAAGCTGGAAAAGAAAATTGAGGATGTAAATAAACTGTGTAAGGAGACAGAAGAAAAGATTACAGCTTTAAAGATGGATCAGGAACGGCTTGCGGATAAACTGCGTGAGAAAAAGAAAGCCCTGCTCTTTGAGACAAAGGAGCAGGCACTTGCACAGATCGCAAGAAAGCGAGGCATACTTGAAGAACATGATAAGAAACTGACACAGACAGAGGAAGAATATCAGGAAAAAGACAGAGCGTACAGAGATGCATTGCAAAAGAGCAAGACTCTGGAGGAACAGCTTAAAGAGGATGAACGTAAGGAGAACGCAGATGAATTAACGGAGGAACAGAAGCGGCTTACGGGACTTAGGAATGAGCAGCAGGAGGAATATCAGAGAATTTCGCACAGGTACGAGACGAACAAAGAAATCTGGCAGTCTGTTGAAAAGCAGAGTAAGGAAGCCATGGAGACAGAACGGCGGTGGAGTCTTGTCAAAGAATTGTCAAACACTATCAATGGAAATTTGAGCGGCAAAGACAAAATCACGTTGGAAACATATGTACAGATGCAGTATTTCGATCAGGTGATCAGAAGAGCAAATACCAGATTTATGGTAATGTCTGCGGGACAGTATGAATTAAAACGTTCGGTCGAAGCAGAGAATTTGAAGAGACAGAGCGGATTGGAGCTGAATGTAGTGGATCACTATAACGGTACGGAGAGAAGTGTTAAGACACTCTCAGGTGGAGAGGCGTTTCTCGCATCGCTGTCACTGGCACTGGGACTGTCCGATGAGATACAGTCTGTATCCGGCGGAATAGAACTGGACACCATGTTTGTAGACGAAGGCTTTGGTTCTCTGGACGAGGCGGCACTTGGTCAGGCGATACACGTCCTCACTGGATTGACGGAAGGAAATCGGCTTGTAGGCATCATATCCCATGTCAGTGAGCTTCAGGAGCGGATAGACAGAAAACTTATCGTTTCAAAAGATGCTTCGTCGGGTAGTCATGTTATGCTCATGACAGATTAGTGGCTGTGAAGGACTTAAGAATAGAATTTTTATCAATTATTCTTTATCAATTATCTGCTAAGTATTTGCTAAGCAATTTATTTTGTGATAAGATGTTCTAATGGATTAAATGAGGAGTAATGAAATGTTAGAGTTAAAGGGAATATGTTTTTCTGCGGAAGATGAAAGCAGGGAAGTAGAAATTCTGAATGATATCAATTTAACGATCGATGACCGATTTGTGGCGGTGACAGGTCCTAACGGCAGCGGGAAATCTACGCTGGCTAAGATCATAGCGGGAATTCTCACGCCCACGCAGGGGCAGATACTGCTTGACGGTGTGGATATCACCAACCTGTCGATTACGGAGCGGGCAAACATGGGAATCAGTTTTGCGTTCCAGCAGCCGGTTCGTTTTAAGGGGATTACCGTCAAAGAATTATTGTCCATAGCGGCAGGCAAAGACGCAACGATAACGGAGATATGTGAAATGCTTTCCGAGGTGGGGCTGTGTGCCAGAGATTATGTCGATCGGGAAGTGAATGCATCATTATCCGGCGGTGAGCTTAAACGTATTGAAATCGCTATGATTATGGCAAGAAAGACGAAAGTGTCTATTTTTGATGAGCCGGAGGCAGGGATTGATCTATGGAGTTTTCAAAACCTGATTCGTGTTTTTGAGAAGATGCATGAGGAGACGAAGGGTTCCATTCTGATTATTTCCCATCAGGAGCGTATCCTGAATATTGCAGACAGGATTATTCTGCTGTCGGATGGACAAATTAAAAAGGTAGGAACGAAGGAAGAGGTCATGCCGGAGCTTCTCGGCTGTGGGCAGCCGTGCAGGACGCTGGCGGATAAATTATAATTATTTGGCAGAATATATTATAAACATAGACAGAGGTGACGTTACAGATGGATGCAATACAACAAAATCTGTTAGAACAGGTGGCAGGTCTGCATGAGATACCTGCCGGGGCCTATAACATTCGTGCAAACGGACAGATGGCGGGAAGAAATACTACCGCCAATATCGATATTATCACAAAAGAAGATAAATCGGGGATTGATATTCGTATCAAGCCGGACACGAAATCCGAGAGTGTACACATTCCGGTAGTCCTCAGTCAGAGCGGACTAAAAGAAAGCGTATATAACGATTTCTTTGTAGGCGAGAATGCAGATGTGACCATTATAGCGGGCTGTGGTATCCATAATGGCGGGCAGGCGGCATCGGAGCATTCCGGAATCCACAGATTTTTCGTTGATAAAAATGCGAAAGTGAGATATGTGGAGAAGCATTACGGGTCTGGGGATGGTAACGGTGAACGTATCATGAATCCTACTACGGAGATACATTTGGCAGAAGGTGCCTTTCTTGAGATGGAGACAGTGCAGATTAAAGGAATTGACTCCACAAGAAGAGTGACAAACGCGGAGGTGGCAGAGGGCGCTTCGTTAGTCATTCATGAGAAGATCATGACGCATGGCAGACAGTATGCGGAGACAGACTTTACAGTGGAGATGAACGGAGATGATTCCAGTGTCAATCTGGTGTCACGTTCGGTGGCAAAAGATAATTCCGAGCAGCTTTTTAAGAGCAGAATCATCGGTAATGGCAAATGCCACGGGCACAGTGAGTGTGATGCCATTATCATGGATAAGGCAAGCGTCAGCGCTATTCCGGAGCTGACTGCGAATAATATAGAAGCAAATTTGATACATGAGGCGGCAATCGGTAAGATTGCGGGAGAACAGTTGATGAAGCTTATGACGCTGGGACTCACGGAGAAAGAAGCGGAGGAACAGATCGTCAACGGATTTTTGAAATGAGAAAAATATTACATTATGCTTTAAACAGAGTAGTGATAACAGCGCTCATCGTACTTCTTCAAGTCGGTTTTTTTATGCTGGAGATTTTCAGATGGGGCAATTACTATGTGGAGATTGCATTTGTTCTGAGACTCTTAAGCTTTGGGGCAGTGTTTTATATCGTCTGGAAACCGGGTAACCCGGCTGTCAAACTGGCATGGATCGTACCGATCTTAATATTTCCTCTTTTCGGGGGAATTTTGTATCTTGCTTTCGGACATGTTTTTATACCGAAGAAGCTGAGGGCTGGTATGGAACGGACGGATGTGCTTATCAGAGAATGCTTAAAGCAGGATGAAGAGGTTATAGCCAAGCTGGAGAGAGACAACCCGCGGATGGCAAACCAGAGCAGATATATTATGAATTATGCGATGACACCTGTGTGGGATCACACATCCTCCGTTTATTATCCTGATGGGGAGCCATACTGGAAGCAGATGCTTGAGGATCTGGAACAGGCGGAGCATTTCATATTTTTGGAATTTTTTATTTTATGCGAAGGCAGTATGTGGAATGCGGTATTGGATGTGCTGGAACGTAAAGTAAAACAGGGTGTGGAAGTACGGTTGATTTATGACGATGTGGGAAGTGCTTTTCTGCTGCCTAAGAAATACTACGAGATGATGAAGAAAAAGGGGATTAAGTGCGTTGCGTTTAACAGACTGATTCCTTTCATGTCACTTATATTGAACAACAGAGATCACAGAAAAATAGTGGTGATTGACGGCAAAGTCGGTTATACCGGCGGTATCAATATGTCGGACGAGTACATTAACTATACACATCCTCATGGGGATCACTGGAAAGATGCCGGTATCCGCATTGAGGGAGAGGCTGTGTGGAATTTTACGGTGATGTTCCTTCAGATGTGGAATATGTCCTGCTATACCGAAGAAGAATATGACAGATACCGTTATCATTTCGAGAAGAAGCCGGAAGCGAAAGGGTTTGTTCAGCCATATATGGACACACCGCTTGATAGTGAGATTCTGGGGGAGAATGTATATCTCAATCTGATCGGTTATGCTAAGAAGTATATTTATATTTATACGCCGTATCTGATCACAGACAATGAGATGTATACCGCATTAAAGCTGGCTGCAAAGAGAGGCGTGGATGTGCGTATCGTGACACCCGGAGTACCGGATAAGAAGATGATTTATTGGCTGACCCAGTCTAATTACCAGAATCTGATAGAGGCAGGAGTTAAGATTTATCAATATACGCCGGGATTTATTCATTCTAAATGCCTGCTTTGCGATGATGAGGCGGCGACGGTGGGGACGATCAATTTTGATTATCGAAGTTTTTATCATCATTTTGAGTGCGGCGTGTTGCTTTATCAGACAGATGCAATTGGGGAGTTAAAGAGGGATATGGAGGAGACTTTTGCGGTTTCGGATTCCATTACACTGGAATGGTGTACCAAGAAGTTTGTAAAAACAAATGTGGTAGGGCCGATTTTAAAACTGTTTTCACCACTGTTATAGTGATGTGGGTGGAGGGAGAAAGAAGAAGTTATGTTACGTTTTATACAGGTTATTATATGTAATCTGCCCAGAATCTATATGATTCCTAAGATGGCATATAAGGCAAGACATACGGAAAAGTACACGGAAGAAGAGTGCTACAAGTATGCGAGACTTGCCATTCGCCGTATGATGAGGACGGGACACATATCGACGAAAAGATATGGTGTGGAAAATCTGCCTTCAGAGGGCGGTTATATGATGTTTCCGAACCATCAGGGCAAATATGATGCGCTTGGAATTATGTATGCGCATGAGAAACCGTGTTCCGTGGTGATTGATGATGCGAAGTCGCATGGATTGTTAGTGAAACAGTTTATAGACTTAGTGAAAGGCAAGCGGATGGTCAAAGACGATTTGAGGCAATCGGTGACGATCATCAAAGAATTAGCAGAAGATACGAAGCGGGGACGCAAATTTATTATTTTTCCGGAGGGTGGATATTACAGAAACCATAATACAGTGGGCGTTTTCAAACCCGGAAGCTTTAAGAGTGCGGTGAAAGCCAGAGTTCCTATTGTTCCTGTGGCTTTGATTGATTCTTACAGAGCTTTTGAGGAATGGTCGTTAAAGCCGGTGGAGACGCAGGTGCATTTTCTGAAAGCGATTTCTTACGAAGAGTATAAGGGAATGACAACAACAGAAATTGCTGATATGGTGCGGGAAAAGATCGTCGGTAAGATCAGGGAAGTGCTTAGTCCGGCATAGATTAAAGCTTATAATATAGTTGAAGCGTGAACAGATACGCAAAGGGATCAGACCCTGCGTATCTGTTTTGTATATTCGGTGTCTGCATTCGTGCAGGCAGGAAATTTGTGCTGCACTATGCTCTGATAGACATGCCCGGCATAAATATCTTTTGCAAGCATATTTCTGCCATTTTCGGATAGCAAATTATTTGCGTCAGCCAGTTTAGAAAGAAGAGGGATACTGCTTTGTGCCTTGATGGCGGTAAGCAGTGGCCCGGCATCCTTACGGAAGCCAAGCATACGTGCATAGTATATATAATCTTCGGACTGATAAGTGATAAAATCCTCCTGCCTCATTCTTAAAAGAATATGCATCAGGCTTCTTGCAATATGGGTATAAGTCATATTCCGGGTCTTTAACTCATCGCAGAAACCGGTAAAGCTGTGGAAGGAAGGCAGCTTTTTGGTAATGCGGTCGGAAAGACTGTTCTTAATATCAACATATTCAGAATATCCTGCGGACTGTTCTGATAACAGTTGATAGTGCAGCGGCAGAGAAAAATCATCAGCAAAAACGGGGAAGGTATTGTTGTATTGCACTGCCAGAAGATCATAGGCGCTTGGCGGCATTAATGTCCGGATATCCGGCAGGTGGCCGGAAGATGATATGGCTTCCCGTATAGCAAGCGCAGAGCAGTACGAACTGCTTAAGCTTGCATCATGATAGGAGGCTCCTGCACGGGGAAACGTGCAGAGCTGTATATTGGATCTGCGTCTATAGAGAGCTTTACAATACTCGATACCGAGAATGTTATTGGGCGTCATCAGTACATTCATGTGGGCGCTCAGATGCGGGGCGCATGCCTGTAAAGCCGCATTTCGGGCATTGGGATAGGTTGCGCCTCTCTTAAGCTGTGTGCTTAGGACTTCTTTGAAAGTTTCATTTTCACCCAGAAGCTGTCTGGCAAATTCTGACAGAAGAGACGTGTTACCGCACTCACTGCCGAAGCAGATTGTGTCCGTGACACCTAGCTTATCTAAGAGTGCCACGGCGCCAGAAGCAAAGTATTCCGCGCTGCTAAGAGCGTAATAAACGGGCAGCTCCAGTACAAGGTCGGCACCGTTTAGAAGGGCGGCTTCAGCCCTGAGATATTTGTCTGCTATGGCGGGAGCGCCCCGTTGTACAAAGTTGCCGCTCATGACAACGATACAATAGTCTGCGCCCGTCACCTCTTTGGCTTTGGCGATATGATATGCGTGTCCGTTATGAAATGGATTATACTCCGCAATGATGCCTACTGTTTTCATTTCTAGTTTTCCCCTTTGTTCGTTCAAGCGTCTGATTGAACGTTTCTGTTTTCAGTTACCAGTCTATCATAAAAAGATTGCTTTGTATCGCTTATTTTTGTATAATTTTGCTTATAAAGGGCGTTAAATGATCTTAAATTTAAAATATGAAATATAGGAAGGAGAACAACATGTCTTACATTGATCTGATGAAAGAGAAGGCGAGAAGCGACAGGAAGACAATCGTACTGCCGGAGACGAATGATAAGAGGACACTGATCGCGGCGGCAAATATTCTGAAGGAAGGGATTGCCAATATTATAATGGTCGGTAACGAAGAGAAGATCATGGACGGCGCGGGATGGCTGGAAGTAGAATTGGACGGCGTTACGATCATTGATCCGGAGAAGACCGACAAACTGGAAGCATATGTGGAACTTTTATATGAAACGCGAAAAAATAAAGGAATGACACCGGAGAAGGCAAAAGAAATTCTGTTGAGTGATTATCTTACGTTCGGTGTTATCATGGTCAAGGCAAATGATGCAGACGGTATGGTGGCGGGCGCATGTCATGCAACGGCAGATACTTTGCGGCCTGCACTGCAGATCTTGAAGACGGCGCCGGGAGTGAAACTTGTATCCGGTTTCTTTATTCTGGATGTACCGGATTGTTCGATGGGGGAGAACGGTACATTCCTGTTTGCAGACTGCGGATTGAATCAGGACCCTACAGCAGAGGAGCTTGCCGCGATTGCAGACACTTCTGCAAAGAGCTTTAAGAGTCTGGTAGGCGCGAAACCTATCATTGCAATGTTGTCTCATTCTACCAAAGGAAGCGCTAAGCATCCGTTAGTAGATAAGATGGTGGAGGCTACCAGAATTGCACATGAACAGTATCCGCATCTATGTATAGATGGTGAACTGCAGACGGATGCGGCGTTAGTGCCTCAGGTGGCAAAGTCCAAGGCACCGGGAAGTGAAGTGGCAGGTAAAGCGAATGTATTGATATTCCCCAATCTTGACTGTGGCAATATCGGTTATAAACTGGTGCAGAGACTTGGCAAAGCGGAGGCGTATGGTCCGATGCTTCAAGGTATTTCAAAACCTGTCAACGATCTTTCACGTGGCTGCTCATGGCAGGATATTGTGGGTGTAGTAGCCCTTACGGCGGTTCAGGCTCAGTTAGCATAAGAGAAGTATAGGCAGTTTGCAATATTGCGGGCTGCCTTTATCTTTGAGCCTTTTACCTGTCAGATATTGCAACTTACCATCTTTTATGTTTTCTAACGAATCAAATACCGTTACCATGACTGTAACAAGGCAACCGCATAGCTGTGCAGGCAAAATTGCTGCCAGCAGGCGTATAGGAAGGAGCAGTTATGGAGACGGCAGTCAAAGTATTACATCTCAAAAAATATTTCAAAGAAGTAAAAGCAGTAGACAATATCAATTTTCAGATTCAGAGAGGAGAACTCTTCGGATTTCTCGGCATCAACGGCGCAGGCAAGTCTACGACAATCAATATGTTATGCACTCTGTTTCCGCCCACTGACGGACAGGTGGAAATATGCGGATACAGGCTTGGAAAGGATAATGAAAAGATCCGAAGGTCGATTGGTGTAGTCTGCCAGAATAACAGTCTGGATAACCGGCTGAGTGTCAAGGAAAATCTGGTAATCAGGGGAAAGCTTTACGAGAAGGACAGTAATAAACTTAAAAGAAAATTAGATGACGTCTGCGAGATCATGAGTCTTAAAGAGCTCGTTGACAGAAGGTATGCGAAGCTGTCAGGCGGACAGAAGAGACGATGCGAGATTGCGGCGGCGCTTCTCCATACGCCTGAGATACTTTTCCTAGACGAGCCCACAACGGGATTGGATCCGGCAACGCGTAAGCTTGTGTGGGAGAGCGTGGAGCAGCTTCGGGAGGAGCTTAATATGACGGTCTTTTTAACTACACACTATATGGAAGAGGCAGCGAGGGCGACGAGTATTGCTATTATAGATGCAGGACATTTGAAAGAACAGGGAACGCCTTTTGACCTAAAAGAGAGGTATGCGAAGGATAAGCTGCGATTGGTAGCGGCAGCAGGTAAAGAACAGAAGTTGATTCAGATGCTGGAACAAAAGCAGTTATCTTATTATGTCAAAGAATCAGATATTATTCTGACAGTGGATAACAGTATATGCGCGCTGCCTGTTCTTGAGATGTGCAGGGAAGTATTGGACGGGTTCGAGATGTTACAGGGAACGATGGACGACGTCTTCTTAAATGTGACAGGCAGAACATTGGAAAACAGGGAGAGTTAATTTGCAGATAAGGAAGGGGCAGATGATTTTATGAAAGAAATATATGTTTTGGTAAAAAGAAATATCCTGATCTTCATAAGGGACAGGGCATCCGTATTTTTCTCCGTGTTGTCTATGCTGATCGTGCTGATGCTGATGGCGGTATTTCTGGGGAATATGAATACGGACAATACGGTCGAGGTGTTAGAACAGTACGGCGGTATACGGAATGCCACGCTTGACAGGGAAAATGCTAAACGGCTCATCAGTATGTGGACACTGGCGGGAGTTCTTCTGGTAAACTGTGTGACAGTGCCGATGACTGTCATGGGAAATATGGTGACGGATGAAATGGAGGGAAGACTTGCGGCATTTTATGTTACACCGGTGAAACGCAGTAAGATTGCGACCGGGTATATACTGGCTTCATGGTTAATCGGAATAGTGCTGTGTCTGTTGACTTTTGGACTAGGGCAAGGATATCTGGCGGCATGCGGCATCAGTATGCTGAATATTTCGGATTGTGCCGCACTTGCTGGAATGATATTTCTCAACACATTTCTATATTCGGCAGTGGCATATCTGCTGGCGCTTTTCATACACAGTTCCGGCGCATGGAGCGGTATGCTCACTGTGATTGGTACGCTGGTTGGGTTTGTGGGCGCAATCTATCTGCCGGTCGGTATGCTGCCGGAGAAGATCGTAACGGTTTTAAAAGCTTTTCCGGTACTCCATGGAGCGGCTATGATGCGTAGTGTATGCACGAGGGATTCACTTGCGGCGACTTTTGCAGGACTGCCGACAGAAGTGTCAGAAATCTATCAGTCGGAGATGGGAATTACGATTTCTTTAAATGAACAGACGATTTCTGATTTCACTTCGGTATTCTTTGTGATAGGATTAAGTGCAGCAGTTACCGTGGCGGCATTTGTTGTGAGTAAATACCGTGCAGGACGGGACAGGTAGAGGATGGAAGATTCTTATGAAAATAACAATACAAGACATTGCGCCGGGTGAGGAGGAGGAAATCATCATCAGGTGCAGGGAGCTGGATGAGGCAACGCTCAGAATAGTGAATGAGTTGAAAGCACGGCGCGGTAAATTTACGGTTACACAGAATGATAAGATCAGGCAGATCAGCGCGGAAGAGATCTACTATATTGAGGCGGTGGATAACAGAGTCTGGCTTTACTTGCAGAAGGAAGTGTTGGAGACAAAGAAAAAACTCTATGAAATCGAGGAAGAGTATGCGAACACTGATTTCTTCAGGGCATCTAAGTCAGTTATACTGAATTTATCCAAAGTAAAGCATTTCGCCCCGGAGTTTAGCGGCAGGTTTGAGGCGACGATGATGAATGGAGAAAGGGTACTGATTTCCAGAGCCTATGTTCCTCAGCTTAAGAAAAGACTAGGTATGTAAGGAGGCGGAACAAAGATTATGCAGTATATGATCGTGAGAAAAATAAAAGAAATCTTTTTAACGTTTTGTATGATTACTACAGGGATTGTCGTTGCGACGCTGATTTATGTCAAGATCTATTATGCGATGAATGATCTTGATGCAAATATTCTGTGGCAGATACTGTTCACTTCGTTTCTTTGCAGTCTGGGTAATCTGATCCATCCGGTGAGGGAAGTCGGGAAACGGAGATTTAAGATTGATCTGCTGTTACACTATTTATATATCAATGTAGTCGTACTGGGAATGGGAAATTTTTTTGAGTGGTTTGATCTAAGTATTCCGAGTATGACTTTGGGGATGGCGATTCTTATTATAGTCATTTTTATAGTTATTTCGGCTATCATATGGACGATGGAAAAGCGGGAATCCCGACGGATGAACGAGAAACTTCTGGAATATCAGAGCAGGAAAGTAAAGATGAATGATGCGGATAAAATTTTCTAGTTGACAAACTATATTCCCGTAGGTATAATTGTTTGAGTGTGGATAGGAGTCAACTATGTTCGTGAACTTAACTGACGTGTTAACAAATGAAGGCAAAGTAGTCACGATGCAGGTGGAGACAGCATTAGAACAGTTTAAGATAGGGGATACTGTATTTCCGGTAAAGGATAAAACTCCGGTTGATCTGACTTTTACCAATATTGGTAAAGGAAAGGCACGGATCATCGGTAATGCCAAGATTACATTCTCTATGAACTGTGACAGATGTCTGAAATCTGTAGATAAGACGCTTACACTTCAATTTGACAGAGAAGTGTTCGCACCGGATATGATAGAAGCCATACCTGACGGAGCAGAAGATCAGGAGTTTATGGATGGCTATCAGTTCAACGTGGAAGACTTACTAAGCAATGAAATTGTAATTAACTGGCCTATGAAAGTTTTATGCAAGCCTGACTGTAAAGGAATCTGTCGTCAGTGCGGCAAGGACTTGAATACGGGAACATGCGATTGTGATACTTTTGTTCCCGATCCCCGGATGGCAGTAATAAAAGATATTTTTAACGGGAATAAGGAGGTGTAAAGATGTCTATTTGTCCTAAGAACAAATCTTCTAAAGGTAGAAGAGATAAGAGAAGAGCAAACTGGAAAATGA
>CAMXBD010000036.1 GCA_947179245.1 uncultured Lachnospiraceae bacterium
TATCTCAGCATTTATTAGTTTATAATGAAAAAAATCAGGAATGAAGTATATAATAATTGGGAAGATATTTACAATCAGCATTTTAAATGATAAAATAAAAGCACGATTGTTAAAAGGTGGTGGGAGAAATGGCTGTCAATATGGATGCTGTTTTTGAGAAGATAAAAGAAGTTGGTGAAAGGAATGCCGGAGTTGTTACTACGAAACAGATTGAAGAAGCCGGAATACGTAGAGGATTAATAAAAAAATTTGTCGAAGATGGGAAATTAGTAAAAGAAACAAAAGGATTATACTTACTGACGGATGAATTTCCGGATGAATATGTACTGCTACAAAAGAGAAGTGAGAAAATAGTGTTTTCTTATGGAACAGCCTTATATTTATGGAGGATGTCAGATAGAGTTCCTCATAATATTTCCGTGACGGTTCCACAGGGATTTAACGCTACGAGAATTACAAAGGATAATACAAAAATAAAATTTCATTATGTACAAAAGAAGGTATGGAATTTGGGAATTACTTACACAGATACAAGTTTAGGGAATAAGGTTATGCTTTATGACAAAGAAAGATGCATTTGTGATTTAGTAATGGACAAAAATGAAATAGATAAACAGTTGTATGTCCAAGCATTAAAAGAGTATTTTAAAGAAAGCTACGATGTAAGAAAACTTATGAAGTATACAAAAGAGTTCGGGATTGAAGAAAAGATTCGTGATTATATGGATGTATTAACTTAGGAGAATTTGAAATGAAGACACCAGAACAGTTAAAAGGCGCAATCCGCAATATTGCAAAAAGGAATAAACTTATGCCGCAGGAAGTACTTCAGATGTTTTTATTTGAAAGAATATTGGAAAGATTATCAGTTTCTAGGTATAGGGAGAATTTCATATTGAAAGGTGGTTTGTTGATTTCATCCATGATTGGCATTACAGAACGTACTACTATGGATATGGATACAACAGTTTGTGGAATATCGATGGAAAAGGATGTAATAACAAATATTATGAAGGAAATTGTGGCGATAGATGTAGGCGATGAAATGATATTCGAGGTTGTCAAAATGGAGCCTATAAGAGAAGACGATGAATATAATAATTTCCGAGTTCATCTAAAGACTGTTTATGGAAAAATGAATAATCATATGAAAATAGATATAACGACAGGGGACAAGGTTACTCCGGCCGCTATTGAGTATTCTTATAAGATGATGTTTGAGGATAAACAGGTACCTGTTATGGCATATACATTGGAAACAATACTCGCTGAAAAATATGAAACGATTATCCGCAGAAACATTGGTACAACAAGAGCGAGGGATTTTTATGATTTATACGTATTGTTTCGAAGTAGAAGGGATGAGATTCGTAAAGATATTTTAAAAATGGCGGTGACATACACATCCGCTAAGCGAGGTTCGTTGGAAGTCATTAGTGAGTTTGTTGAGATATGTGAAGAACTAAGAAATGAGGAGGCTTTACACAGGCTTTGGAATAATTATGCTAAAGAAAACTCATATGCAATACATTTGAAATATGAGGATATGGTTGATAATGTGTTGGAAGTTGGTAAATATATAGAAGAATAGCCGTCTTTATTACATTGAGAAGACTTCCATGGAACAAGTGGGGTTCAGCGCATGGTTATTTTATTATGGATAGGAACCAAATAAGCAGTTAAAGGAGAACACTATGTACCGTTTCAGAAGACTACGCAGAGATGAACGCATCCGTTCTATGATGCAGGAGACAAGACTGCATCCGAAAGATTTCATTTATCCGATATTCGTGATAGAAGGTGAAAATATCAAGAATCCGGTGGCATCTATGCCGGGGATATATCAGTATTCCATCGATCGTCTGGAAGAGATTCTTGAACAAGTAAAAGAGGCGGGAATCGGCGGTATTATGCTTTTTGGGATTCCGCTTCACAAAGACCCGCAGGGCTCTCAGGCGTATGCGGCGGACGGGATCACCCAACGTGCCGTCCGTTTTATCAAGGAAAAGTATCCGGAGGTTTACATTGTAGTAGATATCTGTCTGTGCGAATATACTTCCCATGGACATTGCGGCATGGTGCATGGAGAAGAAATTTTAAACGATGAAACATTACCTTATCTCGTGAAAATGACGGTGAGCCTTGCCGAAGCCGGAGCAGATATGGCGGCTCCTTCTGATATGATGGATGGACGTGTGGCGGCTATACGGGAAGGATTGGATCAGGCAGGATTTACACAGATGCCGATCATGGCTTACAGCGCCAAATTTGCTTCCGCTTACTACGGACCTTTTCGGGATGCGGCTCATTCTGCGCCGGGTTTTGGCGACCGTAAGAGTTATCAGATGGATTTTGCCAACGGGCAGGAGGCGCTTAGGGAAATCGCGGCGGATATAGAAGAGGGCGCGGACATCGTGATGGTAAAACCTGCGCTTGCCTATCTGGACGTGCTAAAAGAAGCGGCGCTCACTTTTGACGCACCGCTGGCGGTATATAACGTAAGCGGAGAGTATGCCATGGTGAAAGCGGCAGCCGCAAACGGATGGGTTGATGAGAAGCGGATTGTAATGGAAAATCTGACAGCCATGAAGCGGGCGGGTGCCAAGATTATCATTACTTACCATGCTTTGGATGTGGTGAGGTGGTTGTGAAGCTGATTGGAGTATTAGGCTCAAATACATTTTATGGGCACTAATTTGTTTTTTTCATCCAGTGGAACTACCATGGGAGACATACAAATAACAGCGCCTTCACCAATTTCTTCGGGTAGACTGTTTAAAACTCCGAAGTTTTTCAGAGCGTCTTTTCCGGGGTCTGCACTTTTCTTGATTTCAATCGGATAGACTTTGTTGTTTTCCAGAATCATTAAATCGATTTCTTTCTGATTGTTATCTCTGTAATAGAAGAAGCGACTTCGTACATCAATCCCATGATTTACATAGCCTTTAATGATTTCTGATATTACATAATTTTCAAACATTGGTCCTGCCATAGCCGACAGTTCCAGCGCACGTGGATTATTCCACAAAGTGAGGTAGCATGCAAGTCCTGTGTCCATAAAGTATAATTTGGGACGTTTGATGATTCTTTTGATTGTATTTCCATAATACGGATGCAGTAAATATACAAGTCCCGAAGACACCAGAATGGAGAGCCATCCGTCCGCTGTTTTGCGGTCAATACCGATATCTTTTGACATATCTGCAAGATTGACTTCCTGCCCTGCTCTGGCGGCGGTGCAGGAGATAAATTTTAGAAACTTGTTTTCATCTTTCACAGTGATCAAATCGCGAATATCACGTTCCAGATAAGTTTGCATATATGCACCAAAGTAGTCTTCCGGTGATAATTCCTGATCAGTTATCATGCGAGGCATACCACCCCGGTAGATTTTTTCAAAAATTTCAGTGATCGTGTCGGTCGATTCGGTGTTATGGATATTACAAGGCAGAAACGGTACGGAGTCTCTGTTTTCTATTTCCGCTCTTGACAAGGAGTACATGGACAGTATTCCTACTCTGCCGGCTAACGATTCGCTCACGTTTTTCATCAAATGAAACATTTGGGAACCGGTCAGATAATACAGACCGTTCTGCTGTGCCTGATCGATACGGATTTTGATATAAGGAAGCAATTCCGGAGCGTACTGAATCTCATCGATGATTAAAGGCGCTTGGTATTGCTGCAAAAACAATTCGGGGTCTTCTTTTGCTAAAGCCCGGATTCTTGGATAATCCAGAGTGACGTATTGAATCTGCTCCATTTCTTCTTTGATTTGGTTTAATAATGTTGTTTTACCGACTTGTCTGGCACCGCAAACCATGACCACAGGAAAGTGAGCAGCTAAATATTTTAATTTTGTTTCCATACTACGCTGAATATACATAAGAGCCTCCTTATACAAAAAAGGAATTGTATTCCCTTTTTGTATTATAACCGTTTTCTGTAAGTTTATCAAGAAAGCTGAGGATTATTTTGAATGGGATAGCAGTTTGGATAGTAAATGCTTCATTACAAGAGAAAGTTGATGTGTTATGATGATATAGATGAATGAACAGAGTAATTTATACAGACCATTAGATTAATACCATTCCCGGAGGACATAGAACATGAACACAACGAAGTCAGAACAACTTTTTACAAAAGCACAAACAATGATTCCCGGAGGAGTAAATTCACCTGTGAGGGCATTTAAAGCTGTGGGGAGGCATCCCTTTTTCGTAGAGCGGGCACAGGGACCGTGGATTATCGACGTGGACGGAAATAAATATGTGGATTATGTCTGCTCATGGGGACCGGGGATTCTGGGACATGCGCATCCTAAGGTAGTCGAGGCGGTACAGCAGGTCAGTGCAAAAGGTCTGACCTTTGGAGCGCCTACAGCCGGGGAAGTGGAACTGGCGGAACTGATTTGTGCCTGTGTGCCGGATGTGGAGATGGTACGGTTAGTCAGCTCCGGAACAGAGGCGGTGATGAGCGCCGTGCGCGTGGCACGAGGTTTTACGGGCAGGGAAAAGATTATCAAATTCGCAGGTAATTATCACGGGCATTCTGATGGGCTGTTAGTAAAAGCGGGCTCCGGCCTTATGACGCAATCAGTGCCGGACAGCGCGGGGGTGCCGGAAGGTTATGCGGCGAGTACTTTGACGGCGGTGTATAATGATGAGGAATCCGTGCGGCGGCTGATGGAAGAAAACAGCGGTCAGGTAGCGGCGATTGTGGTGGAGCCGGTGGCGGCTAACATGGGTGTTGTACCGCCGAAAAAAGGCTTCTTGGAATTTCTGCGCCGCATTACGAAAGAACAGGGTGCACTTCTGATTTTCGATGAGGTCATCACAGGCTTTAGGCTGGCGCTGGGTGGGGCGTCTGAGTATACGGGAGTTCATGCGGATCTATATACGTTTGGCAAGATTGTGGGCGGCGGTATGCCTCTAGCGGCTTACGGCGGCAGACGGGATATCATGTCCTGCGTGGCACCGCTTGGTGCAGTCTATCAGGCGGGGACGTTGTCGGGCAATCCTGTAGCGGTGACAGCAGGTATTACGACGTTGAAAATTCTGATGGAAGATACGGGCATCTATGAGCGGCTTGACCGGCGGGCGGCAAAACTGGAAGAGGCGTTCCGAGAGAAAGGATTGATTGTAAACCGTGTGGGTTCGCTGCTCTCGGCATTTTTTATGCCAGACCGGAAGGAGACGGTTTCCAATCGACAGACAGCAGATTCGGATTGGAAAATTTTTGAGACGGATGGAGTAAAAAAAGTAGAGATAGAAAGATATGTAGAGAATTACGAAGATGCGTGCCGATGCGATAGAGAGGCTTTTGCGGATTATTTTAACAGGATGCTGGAGCGGGGAATCTATGTGGCGCCGTCACAGTTTGAAGCCATGTTTGTGTCGGACGCCCATTCGGACGAGTTGATTGACAGGACATGCAGTGCAATTAGGGAGAGTGTGGAATAGTTTTCTGATAAAACGAATTTATTTCTTAGGGTCCTTGAATAAGGACACGCTATTGATTGCAATAGAAACAATCGTACATACCCATAGAGATTTGGCGGTTGCCGGAGTTACATCCGACAACGCGCTCCAATCTTCATTAACTATCCATTTTGCATTGGCACTATAAAATGCACACAGCGTTAGAGCTGTAAATGATAAACTGATAAACCTGAACCACTTGGCATTTTTACCCTTTGCAGTCCAAATCATGTTTAATAATGCTGTTACAATTGCAATAGTACCAAAAAACATCCACATATCTATTCCTCCGATAATTTCTGATTATATGACTATAATTATATACTTCTCTTAGCAGATAAGCAATGTCGAACAAGCGAAAGAATTGGCGGAATGTCTCTAGCTGTTTTGTGTAACTGCACTACTTACAAGCAATATAAATATCCATACTATCCCCGTCGGTTTCAAAACAGGGGATAACGTCTTTTTCTGTGTGTTCCAGACCGTTTACGCGCATATACTCCATAAGCGTTTTATAAGCGTTAGGAATGGTCACGAAAGGGTTATCAAAGGGCGTTTCAATGTGTATTGCCGCATACTTGTGGTCTGCCTGCTCATGTATTTCATGGTCGGGAGGGACGACCCCGTCAGGCAGTATCCATGCCGCTTCATATCCATGCATATTGAAAACGTTGATTTGCTCCTGTGACACATTGGGAAAATCCCAGCCAATGACACGAGGCTTATCCACACCGCAGCTGCGGGCAATGGAAAATACTCTGTCGATAGCGTCCCCCTCCGGGTCGGAGCTTATAACGGCATGTTTGATATAGCGGAAAGCGGGAACGGTCTCGACGCGCAGATTGGTGTACGATTCGCCGCAAGTAATCATTTCATCGCGGAACAGGTTGTCCAGTGAGCAGTTGAAAAGCCTGCAAAGCTCTATAGCCTTGTCCATTTCGGGCTGTGCCGCATCCAGTTCCCATTTTGATACGGTTTGACGGCTAATATTCATTTTTTCGGCCAGATCTTCCTGTGTCATATTTCCTCTCAGATGTCTTAGAAACTGCAAATTTTTTCCGAAGCTCATAAAATATTCTCCTTTTGTTTTCTTGCGCCGCGCCGCATTATTAGTATAATATTTTTCCCGACATGCTACAACCAATCTATATGTGCAATTTTTTTGAATCACGCAACTTCAAAGTGCGGAGAATCTTTTTAAAAACGATACAACTATAAAATATATAAAAAATCTATATTTATTACACTGGTCTCCCACACAAATACCTGCTAAAATCTTAGAAATACAGACAAGCAGGATACTCTTCTCCAGCAGCAGTAAACTATGGTAAGATAAAGGAGTCAGGTAGATATGGAACATTTTATAAGTAAAATCCGGCAGCAGGCGCAAGATTGCCCGGAATTAATGAAAGTATTTGAAAATTGTTATACGAATACATTGAATACCACAGTAAAGGATATGGGCGATGGCACATTCCATGTAATCACAGGAGACATCCCGGCGATGTGGCTGCGGGATTCAACGGCGCAGGTGCGTCCCTATCTATTCTGTGCAAAAGAGAATGATAAGATCAAGGAAATGATCGCAGGGGTGGTCAGAAGACAGTTTCAGTATATCTGTATTGACGAGTATGCAAATGCCTTCAACGAACAGCCGAACGGTGCGTGCTGGGAGAAGGATGACCCGGATCAGAATCCGTGGGTCTGGGAACGGAAATTTGAGGTAGATTCTTTGTGTTATCCGGTACAGCTTGCCTATCTTTTGTGGAAGAATACAGGATGCGTTTCTCAATTTGATGATAACTTTTTAATTGGAGTAGAGAAAATTTTTCATGTATTTAGCACGGAACAGTTTCACGAGGAGCGTTCTGACTATCGGTTCCAAAGGAAAAGCACGCTGTTCCAAGATACTCTTTCCAGAGAAGGCAAAGGCGCTCTGGTGAAATCGGGAATAGGCTTGATCTGGTCGGGATTTAGACCGAGTGACGATGCATGCACATACGGATATTTAATCCCCTCTAATATGTTTGTTGTGGTGATCATGGGGTATTTAGAAGAACTGGCGAGGAAGCTGTTTCATGATGAGCAGATGGAAAAGGCAGCAGGGATTTTGAAGGAACAGGTTCGGGAAGCCGTTGAAAAAGAAGGGAAAACTTATACGGAAGAATTTGGCATGATCTATGCGTATGAAGTTGACGGATACGGGATGTACCGTCTCATGGATGATGCAAATGTTCCGAGTCTTCTGGCGGCGGAGTATCTGGGCTATTCTGTGGATAAGCAGGCCGCGGAGAATACCAGAAAATATATCTTAAGTGATGCGAATCCTTATTATTACAAAGGCACAAAGGCGGCAGGAGTGGGAAGCGCCCACACGCCTTCGGGTTATATCTGGCACATTGCAATGGCGGTGCAGGGATTGACAAGTACAAGCAGAGAAGAAAAACGCAGGATACTTGAGAACATGGTGGCAACTACTGGCGGTAAAAGTGTGATGCACGAAGGATTTTTCTGCGACGATGATCATAAATATACGCGGGAATGGTTTTCTTGGGCAAACGCAATGTATGCAGAGTTGTTTTTAGATTATTTAGGATATAGGCTGGATAGATAACGGGAATAGAATTTGTACACTAAACATAGAAAATCGTAAATTGTTGCGGGAAAAAATATGCGGTAAAATTACCTCATGAAGATTCGGGTGTCAAAAGGTGCTTTTCATAGATTGAGAGGGCAAATTGCACAAAATGTTCTCTCGTGTCGGGCTTCGTCGTATGGATTTTCTAAATATTCCGGTAAGGTCACGACAGACGGACGCAACCGCCCGTTACTCGCCATCCGGGCTCGAAACAGGCTTTTCGGGACATCCATGTCCCGAAATTGCTGGATACTTACGGAATATTAAGAAACTCTCATATGACTGCGCAGGACAGCTTCGTGAACATTTTGTGCAATTTGCCGATCTCTATTTATTTAGACACCTTGTGACACCCGAATCACAGAAATAACAAATCATTATGGCAGGAGGTTAACAGCATATGTTCCATACAGACAGAAAATTAGACAGAAGGATTGGGGAAGTTAAGGAGTATAGATATCGTGACATCATTCCGATGAAAGAGTTTGCAAGCTGCGAGGATGAGCAGGGTGTCGTAAATCCGGAAGTCCCGGTTGATTTCCGCAACTGGAATACGATCAAAGTAGGAGAGTACTGGTCGGGTCGGGACCGCTATCTCTGGATGCACAAGGAAGTATCGATTCCGAAGGAATGGGCAGGCCGTCGTGTGGTAGGCATATTTGATTTCGGCAGGACCGGAGCGGGTAACAATTCCGGATTTGAGGCAATGTGCTATATCAATGAAAAACCTTATCAGGGAGTAGACTCAAACCACATGGAGGTCTTTTTTCCGGAAGAATTGTATGGCTCATCTTTCCGGCTCACATTCCGCCTCTGGTCAGGTCTGGAAGGCGGCGGTGCACCCAAGGAGCAGGAGCACAGAATAAACCGGGCAGATCTGGCGTGGTTAGATGAAAAGACAGATGATCTTTACTATATGGGGTCATTGATTTTGGATACCATCAATCAGCTTACGGATGGAGATCCGGTGAAATATGATCTCAGGATTGCACTGGACAGATCCTGTCATTGTATCGACTGGTCTTATCCGGGGAGCGAGACTTTCTACGAGACACTGCATCAGGCGGATGCACTTTTAAATGAAAAAATTGAAGAGATGGATAAGCAGTCTCTGATTAATGTACACTGTGTCGGACACACGCATATTGATATGGCGTGGTTGTGGCGGCTGAAACATACGCATGAGAAAGCGTCCCGTTCTTTTTCCACTGTTCTGCGTATGATGGAGATGTTCCCGGAATATATTTTCCTACAGACACAGCCGCAGATTTATGAATATATCAAAGAAGACTTTCCGGAAATCTATGAGGAAATCAAGAAACGGGTAAAGGAAGGCCGCTGGGAGACGGACGGCGGCATGTGGGTCGAGGCGGACTGCAACCTGACGAGCGGAGAATCTTTGACACGCCAGCTCCTGATCGGAAGCCGGTTTATCAAAGAGGAATTTGGCAAGGATGTGGAATACCTGTGGCTTCCTGATGTGTTTGGCTATTCATGGGCATTGCCCCAGATATTAAAAAAATCGGGAATCGACATGTTCATGACTACGAAAATAAGCTGGAATCAGTACAACCGGATGCCTCATGATACTTTCTATTGGAAAGGAATGGACGGTTCTCAGGTGCTGACGCATTTCATCACGACGCCGGAGCCGTGGAACGAACCGGGCTCATGGTTCTATACATACAACGGATTATTGACGGCAAAGACAGTCAAAGGTGTATGGGATGCATACAGTGAAAAAGAAGTGAACAAAGATATGCTGGTATCCTTTGGATATGGAGACGGCGGCGGAGGTGTCAACCGTGATCTTCTGGAGGCAAGACGCAGACTCGATAAAATTCCGGGACTGCCTAACGTGAAGACTTCCACGGCAGGAGAATATTTCCGCAAACTGAAAAAGACAGTCAAAGACACAGAGCAGTATGTGCATACATGGGACGGGGAGCTGTATCTGGAATACCACAGAGGCACTTACACGAGTCAGGGATATAACAAGAGGATGAACCGCAAGATGGAGCTGCTCTATAGGAAAGCGGAATGGCTGACGGTCATGAATGCCGTCAAAGAGAATGATCTAAGCGCGGCCGAACAGGAAAAGCTGACTAAGGGATGGAAGATGATTCTGACGAATCAGTTTCACGATATCATTCCGGGCTCTTCCATCCATGAGGTTTATGAGGATTCACGCAGAGATTATGAAGTGATCAGACAGATTGGGGAAGAGGTAGTTTTCGATTATACGAAAAAGGCTCTGACGGATCAGGAAAGCAGTTATACGATTTATAACGCATCCGGATGGAAGTTAGATACAATGGCAATCGTACGCGGCAGTGATACGGGTGTCTATACGGATGAGGCCGGGAATGTACTTCTCTCTCAGCAGGCGGAAGGGATGCATTATGTATATGTGAAAGACGTGCCGCCCATGGGGTATAAGACTATCCTGTTTACCAAAGGAAAAGAATTGCCGGAGAAAAGTGTTTTTACCGTGAACGGGAAGAATATCGAGACGCCATTTTATTCTGTCTGCCTGAACGATTACGGACAGATCACCAGATTGTATGATAAGGAAGAGGAAAGAGAAGTACTGGCTCGCGGCGAACGGGGCAATGTGCTTCAGGTGTTTGAGGACAAACCGCTTGACAATGACGCATGGGATATCGATATTTTCTATCAGCAGAAGATGAGAGAGATTACTGATCTGACAGTGTTTGAGGTCACAAAATGCGGCGCGTTATGCCTGACTGTTCACATGGAATGGAAATATATGAATACAACTGTATCTCAGGATATGACGCTGTATAGTAAGGACAGACGGATCGATTTCAAGACGGATGTGGATTTTCAGGAACGTCAGCAGCTCTTAAAGGCGGCATTTACGGTAGACGTGAGAAGTACCTATGCGACATATGATATCCAGTATGGTAATGTACGTCGTCCAAATCATTGGAATACAAGCTGGGATCAGGCAAGGTTTGAATCTGTGGGACACAGGTTTGCGGATCTGTCAGAGAGAAATTATGGTGTTGCCCTTATGAACGACTGTAAATATGGATATGACGTAAAGGACAATGTGATGCGTATTTCTTTGCTGCGTTCCGGTAAGCAGCCGGATCATCTGCAGGATTTAGGAAGACACCTGTTTACTTACGCTCTTTTGCCGCATAAAGGAGATTTCGTCGAGGGTGGCGTGGTAGAGTCTGCATATGCGTTGAACAATCCTATGGATGTTTATGAAGGAGTACAGGAAGATGCTTGCGGAAGCTTCTTTACTCTGGATAATGAACAGGTAGAGGTCGATGCCGTTAAGAAATCTGAGGATGGACGGTATCTGGTTATTCGTTTCCATGATTTTGCCGGAGCAAGGCAGCAAGTGGAGATCAAGCCGTCTTTTGCATATAAGGCATGGGCGGAAAGCGATTTGATGGAACGCCCTTTGTCTGAGTTTACTGAGGGCAAAGCAGCGATGGAACTGCATCCATACGAGATCAAGACCGTTTTATTTGAATTATAGAAGGATGGATGGCTGCCAATGATGAAGAGGCCGAAACAGTTATATTTCAAAATGTTCTGCACTTATACAGTGATTATTCTTTGCATTGTGATAGCCCTGATGGTCTATTTTATTTCGGATGCAAGAAGCAGGACGTTGGAATCGAACCGGGAAGGAATCGAGAGGATTCACGCACAGGCATTAAGATATCTGGAGGATATCAGGCAGACGGCGGACTATATTCACAAAGATTTGTATCGTTCGCCGTCAGAGCTGAATGATCTGCTGGAGTATTTTCGGTTGGAGCCGGAGGAATATCAGGAATATACACTGAGCCGGTACAGCTCTTCCAATGAGTTGGTCTATAAGGGAATTTTTTATTTCATTAATGAAACATTTGAGGCGAACCAACGGCTGGAAAAAGTAGAATTGATCAGTTATGAGACTTCCAAGCTGACAGAATGCTATCCGGAGAAAACTGTTTATCCGGGCAAAGACGGCAAATCAAGACTGCGACAGATACAGAATAATGATTTCTATGCAGAAGGGAAACTGGTTTATCTGAAAGAAATACGGAATCCGGATACAATGAAACCGGCAGGGTGTATCCTTTTTACATTTGAAGCGGAGAGCGCACTTAAGGATGTTCAAGGTGCGAATGCTCTTGCGCAGATGATCGTTGTCAGCAAAGATGGAAGTGTGATCTTCGAGAGAGCGGATGGGGAGAACTATGAAATGCTGATTGGTCAGAAGCAATATTTTGTACGTAATGATTCTGCCGGTGAATATCAGGTCTATACGTTTATGGACGAAAGGCTTGCCGCGAAACTTCCTGCCGCAAGATTACTTTTGATCATAGCGTCGGGAGTATTTGCCAGTGCGGTCGGGATTGCTTATATTAACTTCTATGTGCATCGTTTTACAAAGAGAGTTGATTTGATTTTGGAAGCGATGAATCAAGTGACCACAGGAGATTTTAAAGTACGTCTGAATATCTGGAAAAAAGAAGACGAGCTGGACATGATCGCCGATAATTTCAATGGGATGTGCGAGAAGCTGGAGCTGTATATTGAGAAGAGTTATATGGAGGAAATTGAACGTAAGAATGCTCAGATGCAGGCGCTTCAAAGCCAGATCAATCCGCATTTTCTGTATAATACATTAGAAGCCATACGGATGAAAGCCATCGTAAACGGAGACAAGGAAGTAGGCAAAATGCTGTACAGCATGGTAGTCTTGTTCCGGAGTCAGTTGAAAGAGGCGGATGTGATCACGCTGGGGCAGGAACTGGATTACTGCAAGCAGTATTTGGAACTATTTGAGTATCGTTATCAGGGCAGTTTCAAGTCACAGGTGGAATGCCCTGTGGAACTGTTACCTTTACCGGTCATTAAGTTTGTATTACAGCCCGTTATCGAAAACTATTTTGTTCATGGGATAGAACGTGACAGACAGGATAATCTGATCCGGATCTGGGCTGAGCGCAAAGAGAATACACTCTATCTGTATGTTGAGGATAACGGACGCGGGATGCAGGAAGAGGAACTTGACAAGAAGAACCAAGAGTTAAGGATTAATGCGAAGACTAAGAATTATAATGAGAGTATCGGTATTCATAACGTAAACAGAAGGATCAAGGCAGCATGTGGAGAGGAATACGGTATTTCTCTGAAACCGGCTAAGCCGAGGGGACTGCGGGTTATTCTCGCAATCAGAATAGAAGAGGGAGAAGCGTATGAGAAAGGTGATGTTGGTTGAAGATGAAGAACTGATTCTTCAGGGAATCCGATGCATTATCGATTGGGAAGAAATTTCAATGACCGTTGTGTCCATGGTTCATAACGGACAGGAGGCATTGAAGCGGTTCAAGGAAGAACCTGTGGATATTATTGTGACGGACGTAGAGATGCCCTTGATGAATGGCTTGGAACTTTTGGAAGAAATAAGAAAGATCAGTCCCGAAACCAGATGTATTATTTTGTCAGGATATGACGAATTTGAATATGCGAGGGCGGCGCTAAAGTTAGATGTGGAAGAATATATTTTGAAGCCCATCAATGAGGAACAGCTTAAACAGGCGCTTTTAGATGCCGCTAAACAGCTTGATGAGATTGACCGAAAAAAAGCGGAAGATGTGGAGGATAAAATCGGCTGGCATAAACTTTTGCAGGGAAAACTGAGTGAAGAGGAAGCAGAGGAATTTTATCAGATGCTTCCGAAGATGGACGGCGGCAAGAAGATTTATGCGGCCGTTATGAGAATTGATACCGGCAGTGTGGAGAATCAGGGCGGCATTCAGGTGATTCTTGCAGAAATACAGGCGCAGCCGCATGAAATAAGAGTTATTTATCTGTCACCCGACACATTGTTCCTGCTTTTGTATATTGATAAAGAATGCGAAGACGAAGAGGCGGTAGAAATCTTCGGCAGACTTCAGAATGATCTGGAGAGCATGTACGGAATTATGTGTTTCCTGACAGTGGCTTCTGCAATCGAGCAGTATGAGGATTTGTCACAGAGCTATAAGACGGCATCTAAAATGCAGAAGTACAGGGTTTTGGAGGGCTACGGGAGCTGTGTTGCGGAAAATTATATTCAGGAAAGAAAAACACAGGATGTTGTAATAGATGAAACGCTTCTTAGAAAAATGATCTTGAAAAAAGATCAGGACGGCGTTTTGCAATACATAGAAGATTTGTTTATCAATAATTTAAGGTCTGAGGTCAACGTGGATGTGCTGTATCAGCTGGCGTTAAAACTCGCTGTTCTGCTTCAGGATATCAAAACAGAATATAAACTCGGGCATTCGAGAAACTTTCAGAACCTGTCTGAGATGATGGAAAAAATTTATCAGGCGGACGATATTTTCGGCTTGAAAACAATTTTTATCTCTGAGATCGTAGAGATCATTACTTATCTGCATATGGAGGACTCCCAGTATACGCCGGTGGTGAAGCAGATTATGGAGGAAGTACAGCAGAACTATAAAGAGGATATGAATTTAAAGACATTGTCATACAAATATCATATGAACGCTTCTTATCTGGGACAGATTTTCCAAAAGGAAGTGGGATGTTCCTTCGCGCAATATCTGAGCAATACGAAGAACAAGATAGCAAAGGATCTGATATTGAACACAAATATGAAGATTAATGATATTGCCAAAGAGGTGGGATACCCGGATACCAGCTATTTTTACAGGAAGTTCAAGCAATGTTACGGCGTGTCCCCGGCATCGCTGAGAACAATTAAAAAGTATTAGGATGATGCTTAAAACAGAATAGGAATTGCAGGAATCTGCCTCAGAGCTTCAAGTGCTGTGAGGCATTTTTCATGTGGTGGATAAAGTGCAGATATTTGAGAAATTTTATGCTAGAATTTGTACAACAAAACTGGAAATTTTCGACTAGGATTTATATGTGGTTAAGGGTATGATTTTAATTGAGAAGAGGAAAGCGCATGAAAATAAAAACTAACATAACTATCAAAAACATTATGATGCTGACAGCGGCATTCAGCTTTATAGTTACCATGATATCCGGCTGCGGAAAGCAGACAGAAGAGAACGAGGAAGAGACAGAACTGGTTGAACTGACATGGTATCAGGTAGGTGAGGCGCAGACTGACGATCAGATGGTTCTTGATGAGGTTAATCAATATATTGAGGAGAAGATTGGTGTCCGCTTACATATTGTCAAGGTAGGATGGGCTGACTACAGTCAGAAGATGCAGGTCGTCATTAACACAGATGATGTGTGGGATATGTGTTTTACCTGTTCTTGGACGAACGATTATCTTCAAAATGTACAGAAAGGCGCCTTTCTGGAATTGGATGATCTTTTACAAAACCAAGGGAAACAGATATATGAAGAAATTGATGAACGGTTTTGGGCAGCAGCAGAGGTAGGCGGACAGATTTACGGAGTGCCGAGTGAAAAAGAGATCGGCAACTTCCCGATGTGGGTTTTTACGAAAGAGTATGTTGACAAATATGATATTCCTTATGAAGAGATTCATACGCTGGAAGATTTAGAACCGTGGTTAGCTTTGATTAAGGAGAAGGAACCGGATGTAATTCCCATGTATCTGACCAAAGATTATACGGCTCCGACTTATATGGATAAGATACAGGATCCGGTGGGAATTGAATATGATGACGACGGGCTTATCGTGAAGAATGTTTTTGAAACGGAGAAAATGAAGTCAGTATTAGAGACGATGCGTAAATATTATCTGGCTGGGTATATCAACGAAGATGCGGCAGTTGCTTCAGACGACAGGTCAGTGAAGCGTTTTGTGACCAAAGGCGACGGGCAGCCCTATGCGGAGCTGACTTGGAGCAAAGATCTTGGATATGAAGTGGTGGTATCACAGATCATGGATGTTAAGATTACAAATGCATCAGCCAGAGGCGCTATGACTGCAATTAATAGAAATTCTGAGCATCCTGAGAAAGCGATGGAATTATTGAATCTGATCAACACGGATGAATATCTGCGTAATTTGTTAAATTATGGAATTGAAGGTGTGCATTGGGACAAAATCGAGGCGGATGCAGATGAGATAGCAGCGGTGGAAGGCAAAGAATATGCCTATGACTTTAGGATAAAACTGAATGAAGATTCTGCGAGGAATTATGCTGTTCCGTACTGGGTTCAGGGAGGACTGTTTCACACCTATGTACTGGATAATGAACCTCTGGATAAGTGGATCACATTTAAGGAATTTAACGATGCGTCCATAGAGGCACCCTCGTTTGGGTTTGATTTTAATCTTGAACCTGTCAGCAGTCAGGTGGCAGCGTTCAGAAATGTTTTAGATGAGTTTGGAAAATCATTGTATACAGGAAGCGTAGATCCTGATAAATATCTGCCGGAGCTTAATAGAAAGCTGGAGGCGGCAGGTATACAGGATGTCATTGATGAAATGCAGCGGCAGGTTGATGAATGGAAAGCCGCAAAATAACCCTATGAATGTTAATTGCAATTAATAAATATATACAAGGAGGAAGAGCATGAATGAGTATGAAAACAATTCTTAACAGGGGAGAGCAGAAAAAGGCTAAAACCCCGAAGAAACGGTGGACCAGAGATGACACAGAATTATTTATGCTGTCAGCGCCTACGCTGTTATGGTATCTGATCTTTGCGTATCTGCCGATGTTTGGTATCATTATTGCCTTCAAGGTATATAAACTGGCGCCCGGCGGGCACAGTTTTATCTATAATCTGTTACACAGCGAATGGGCAGGATTTAATAATTTCAAATACTTTTTTGTATCTAATTCATTTGCCATGCTGCTGAAAAACACGATCCTCTATAACATTGCATTTATCATTATCAGTGCCAGTGTTGCGGTAGGCGGAGCATTGCTTCTTAGCAATATGAGGAACAAAGGCGGTTCAAGAGTGTACCAGACGATGATGTTTCTGCCCTATTTCATGTCATGGGTAGTTGTCAGTTATTTTGTATATGCATTGCTGACACCGGAAAGAGGTTATTTAAACGGTGTGATCACTGCCCTCGGCGGGGAGCCCATCATGTGGTATCAGGAAAGTAAGTACTGGCCGTTTATCCTGATATTCCTGAATACATGGAAAGGCATGGGATACGGAATGGTGATCTATCTGGCAAGTATTACGGGAGTAGACAGGACTCTCTATGAAGCGGCAGTTATGGACGGCGCTACGAAGCTGCAGCAGGAAAGATACATAACTCTTCCGTCCATAAAGCCTGTGTTTGTTATGATGCTGATTCTGGATTGCGGTAAAATTTTCAACTCCGATTTTGGTTTGTTCTACCAGACGACAGGTGGTATTCCGCAGTCATTGTACACAACAGTATCGACTTTTGACACATACATTTATCAGGCACTTAAATCCTCGTCACCGATCGGACAGACAGCGGCGGCATCTTTCTTCCAAGCAATCTGCAGCTGTGCGACGATCTTACTGGCGAATTGGATAGTCAGCAAGATTGACAATGAAAACAGGATCATATAAGGGGGTGTGCAAAGTGAGAAAAAGACAAAGAGACATGGAAAGCTCATCGACAATGAACCAGATTAAGCCGTCAACAAATGTCCTGATCAATATCCTGTTTCTGATATTAGGACTGACGTGTATTGTTCCGTTACTTTTTGTATTTTCCATATCCATAACGAGCGAGGAAGCGCTTCGGACGAGCGGATATCATATGATCCCACAGGAGTTTTCAGCGGCGGCATACCAGTTCTTATGGAATGAGAGGGGAATGATTCTCCATGCGGCATTTATGTCTGTATTTATCACTGTGCTGGGTACGGTTATCACGATCGCGCTGACGACCTCCATGGGGTATGTGGTTTCCAGAAACAGTTTTAAATTGAAAAAATTATATACATGGCTGATCTTCATACCGATGGTGTTTAACGGCGGAATGTTGTCCAGTTATGTAGTAGTCAACAATATTTTAGGTCTTCGTAATACGATATGGGCGCTTATTCTGCCACTGGCATGTTCGTCCTTCAGTGTTACAATCTGCCGGACTTTCTTCCGGACGACGGTGCCCGATTCCATTGTGGAATCTGCTAAGATTGACGGAGCAGGACAGTTCCGTATATGGGCGCAGATCGTTCTGCCGATCTCCAAACCGGTAATGGCAACAATTGGAATGTTTGCGGCTTTCGGTTATTGGAACGATTGGTTTCAGGCATCATTGTACATTGATGATAAGAACCTGCAGACGTTGCAGTCGATGTTGAACAACATACGTGCGAACATTGAATATCTGGCGAATAATCCATACGGCGGGGTATCGATGCAGCAGTATAAGTTATCCATGCCGACAGAGAGTGTGCGAATGGCGATTGCAATCATTATTATCGTGCCGATCGCGTGTACCTATCCGTTTTTCCAGAAGTATTTTATCTCCGGTCTGACAGTAGGATCGGTCAAAGAGTAAGAAGCAAAATCATATAGAAACTTTTTATAAATGAAAAGTGTTTGTGATAACAAAACAAAATCTAAGAGGAGGAATAGCAATGAAGATAAAGAGATTATTAGCAGCAGGAATGGCATCTATGCTTATATTGGGAACATTGGCAGGCTGCGGTGGAAATAATAATGCATCATCCGGTCAGCAGACTGAGGAAACAGGAAACGGCGAAGTTGTCACTTTGAAATGGGTCACAATCGGAAACGGTATGCCGGATAATTATGATTCATGGGTTAGTAAGGTCAATGCCTATACAGGTGAAAAGATCGGTGTTAATATAGAGATGGAAGTTATACCATGGGGATCATGGGATGACCGCCGTAATATCATTATCAGTACAAATGAGCCGTACGACATTATTTTCGGCACCGGCAAGAACTATGTTCCGGACATTACTCTCGGAGCATACTGTGACATTACGGACATGATTGATGAGAACATGCCGGAATTGAATGAAATGATGCCGGAAAAATACTGGACCGCAGTGAAAGTAGATGGAAGAGTATACGGTGTGCCTACATACAAAGATAATGCAATTTCAAACTATGCGGTATGGGATAAGGAGCTGGTAGATGAATATGGTTTAGACATATCATCGCTTGTTGAAATTGATTCTCTGACGGAGACATTTGAAAAGCTCAAAGCAGACAAGAATGACTATCCGGTGTATGTAAAAAATGACGGAGTTTATTATATTTTTGATGTATATGATCAGATCGGCGGCGGAACACAGATTCTTGGCGTAAGATATGACGATAAGGACGCAAGAGTGTGCTTTACATTGGAAGAGCCTGATATTTATGCTGCACTTGAGACGTTCCATGAATGGTATCAGAAGGGGCTCATCAATCCGGATGCGGCTACCCTGACAGAAGCCCGCGTTTACAATATGTGGAGAGTTGCACAGGGATGGGAGTCTGCGGCAGTTACGGCATGGGGACCTCAGATGGGTAAGGATGTAGTAGTTCAGAAACTGGGAGATACAATTTTGTCCAGCGAGACGGTACGAGGTTCTTTGAATATGATTTCGACCAACAGTAAATATCCTGAGAAATGTCTGCAGTTTCTAAATCTTGTCAATACTGATACGAAACTGCGTGATATGTTCTATTACGGTGAAGAGGGCGTGGACTTTGAATATACAGCGGATGGTAAAGTGCATAAACTCAATCAGGATTGGGAGATGCCGGGCTATACGCAGGGAACCTTCTTTACGGTTACGCAGGTTGACACGGATGAGTTCAATCAGTGGGAAGAGATCAAAGAGTTAAACGATCAGGCGGTTGATTCCGCAGTGTTTGGTTTTACATTTGATACGACGCAGATTGCAGATAAGCTTTCAAACTGTAATGAGATCTGGTTACGTTACCGCAGTGAGGTGATGACCGGCGTACAGGATCCCGCAGAATGCATTCCGCAGATCAAGGAAGAACTGATGGCAGCAGGCTGGCAGGACGTTGTGGATGAAGCACAAAGACAGGTTGATGAGTTTATGGCAAACAAAAATTAAAGTATAAAGAGAAAGGTACGGTTATAAGAATGAGCAGAATAACAGGTAAAAATTTGCCGAATATGCCATGGCAGGAGCCAAAAGGCGGAGAGCGGCTGCCGGTATGGCGTTATGATGCAAATCCGATTATTGAAAGGTTTGCAACAAAGAATTCAAACAGTATTTTTAATAGTGCGGTAGTCCCTTTTGAAGATGGCTTCGCTGGTGTATTCCGCTGTGACAGCAAGTCGATCAGCATGGATATTTTTACCGGATTCAGCAAGGACGGCATTCATTGGGATATTTCAGATGAACCGATCATGTTTCAGGGAGCGCACCCGGAGATCGCCAAGAGGGATTTCCGGTATGATCCGAGGGTGTGCTTTATCGAAGACAGATACTATATCACATGGTGTAACGGATACCATGAATATCCGACGATCGGGCTGGGGTACACTTTTGATTTTAAGACCTTCTATCAGCTGGAAAATGCGTTTCTGCCGTTTAACCGTAACGGGGTACTTTTTCCGAGAAAGATCAACGGGAATTACTACATGCTGAGTCGTCCAAGCGATAATGGGCATACGCCGTTTGGAGATATTTTCTTAAGCGAAAGTCCGGATTTGAAATACTGGGGATGCCATCGGTACGTTATGGGAACGATAAAGGGTGACTTATCTGCATGGCAGAGTACAAAAATCGGAGCCGGAAGCGTTCCGATTGAGACGGACGAAGGGTGGCTTTTGATTTACCATGGCGTGATCAATACGTGCAACGGTTTTGTTTATCGAATGGGATGTGCACTGCTGGATTTAGAAGAACCGTGGAAAGTCATAAAGAGAACCCGCAAATATATTCTGGGACCTCATGAATTATATGAGTGTGTAGGAGATGTGCCTAATGTAGTATTTCCGTGTGCGGCGCTGACGGATGCGGAAACCGGAAGGATCGCCATTTACTACGGATGTGCAGATACTGTTACCGGATTGGCATTTACTACAGTAGACCGTCTGATGGACTATATGGAATAAGGCTTGCTGCCGCAAATAGAAGAAGGTAAATACTTTGTTTTATTTTGCGGCAGTTTTTTTGTGAAAAAATAAGGAGGATGTGCACGAATGGTCAGCAAAACAGATCAAAGGCCATACATCAATGTAATATTCGGCAATTTTTATTGTCCGGCTTATGACGATGAAACATTTATTGATGAGGCGATGGGAATGATCAAGGAGCTTGGATTTAACAGCGTCATGCTTGATACCAAAGCATCAGAGGACTTTAAGGAGCGCTATGAGACCGGGGCGTTGAGTCAGTATGTGAAGATGCAGGAATACATGGAGAAATCTGCGCTTGCCCATGGGCTTTCCTATAATTTCTTACTGCTTTACCTGAACGGAGATAACCTTTATCCCCATATTCGTTTCAGCCCGCCAATCTACGGGGAAGAGACTACGCGTCCTGATGGTACACCGGGCGGATGGTACAAGTACTGGTCTGAGGAAGCAAGGACAGCCATGAAGGAGCATGTAGAGCGCATTATGGATCGCTATGGTTCAGGATGTGAGAGATGCCTGACTATGGTAGACGGAGAAGCACAGGAAGCTGTTCCCATGTGCAGTATGTGGGATCCGGTGGTGGCGCCGAGTTTTGATGAGGAAGGGCAGAAGAGATATATTGAATATCTGGAAAAACTTTATGCGAAGGATATTGACAAGCTGAATGTCTCTTATGGTCTGGCTCTGAAACATTTTACCGAGATTAATCCGGAAGAGTACTGGTATACATTAAAATACGGTGAGTCCGTATTTTTCTCAGAGGAGGATGTGAGGAAATGTACGCCGCAGTTTATGATATGGCGGGATAATGCGCTTTGGAGAATCCATGAGCTTACGTTGTATTTCAAGAATATGAAGACCGCTTTAAAAGAAAAAAATCCGGAATTGTTCCTCTGCCCGGATATGTCCCAGTGGGGATATTTTCTGAATATTTACGGGCGCACACAGGCAGATTCTGATAATGAATTTAGTGACTTGTGGGATACTGCCATGCGGGGAATCGATATCTATGCGCTTGCTCCATATGTGGATGCCTGTCATTTTATTACTGTTCCCACAACGCCGGATGGATACCCGGATGCGTATGTAGTTTCCTGTCAGCACAGCATGATGCGGGTGATGAATAAAGGGAACAATATGATTGGCGGTATTTACTGGGGACGATACATATACAATGATATTTATGCGTTTCTTACACCGGCGGAAATCATCGGGACGATGACTGCATGTGGTATGGATGGGTATACATGCTATGGAATGAACGGTCTGGACGACGGCGGCGTGTTGAACCGGATGGAGCAGCCATTCTTAGATTCCCTTCGTCTGGGAAATCAGTGGTGCGGGGAGGTCATTCCGCTTCGCAAGGGCAGCCGGAAAAAGGAGATTGCACTGCTTTTTCCATCGGAAATGGCTCATCTGGAGCCTTTTGAAGTAGGAAACAATAAAATCAGACGGCTGGATCTGCTTGGATGGTACAAGATCTGCTGTGACCTTGGATATCAGGTTGATGTAATCAGTACGCATCAGATTGAACAGGGAGAGCTTGACGATTATAAAATATTGATTGTTACTGCAAATGACTGCTATCCGGTGGTAGAGCATCATCTATCTGAGAATGTGATAAAAGAGTGGGTGAAAAAGGGCGGCGTATTGTTACATGGTCCGGGAGACGCGCTTGCGAAATCCTGTTTCGGCATTTGCGGGGAAGAATGTGACAAAACACCATATCAGTATGGCAAAGTCATCATTCCGCAAGGCGAAGCTTTCTGCAGATATCATGATGGCAATTCTGTTGCGGACTATATAGATGGGGCAGGCTGTTGTGTGGCGGAGTATACAGGTAAAATGCTTGCCGGGATGATGGGAAAAATCTCGGAAGAGACAAAGAAAGAAGAGTATCAGGGAGCGGTATATGCTTTCGGGGTACAGATTGGAGCGTCCTATGCGGCAAAAAATATTCCCCATGTACCTTACGGGCAGAGGAATCGTGAGATGTATCCGATCATCCAGTCTAAAACAACTCTGGTGAAAGATATTCTGGAACGTTATATCAAGCCGGCAAGCGGTATTTGTGAGCGGGATATTGAGACGGGTGTGTTTGAAAACGGTATGGTAATCGTAAACCATCGTTCAACGCCTTATGTGCTTCCGAAAGAGTATGGGGAGGAGAAGTATCAGTATTCCGGCGTATGCAGACAGGATGGAAGAGGAGTGCTGGCAGGGCACTCGGCAGTGTGGGTGAGCACATAATGGTAAGGTCATTAACAAAGTCTGCAAATAATAAAGTCAAGCTGAGAGGAGAAAGTGAAATGACTGGGAAAGAAAGCAAAGTGATCGTGGGAATTGATCTTGGCGGTACTTCGATTAAAATAGGAATCGTGAATATGACATATGAAATCATTGCGCAGACATCCATCTCGACAAATGCCGTGAGACCTTATGAAGAAGTAATCGAAGATATGGGCAAAACTGCCGTGAAACTGCTTGCAGAGAACGGATATGATCTTGGGCAATGTCTGGGCGTCGGAGTGGGAAGTCCCGGAACGGTTGACAGTGAAAACGGCATGGTACTCTATTCTAATAATATTTGCTGGGATCATGTACCGCTGGCAGATGAACTCAGTAAATATCTGCCTGTGCCGATTTATCTGAACAATGACGCCAACTGTGCGGCACTCGGCGAAGTCGTAAAGGGTGCGGCAAAAGGATGTCAGAACGCGGCATTTCTGACATTGGGAACCGGCGTTGGCGGCGGCATCATAATAAACGGTAAAATATTTGAAGGCGGATATCCCGGAGGTGTTGAACTGGGACATATTACAAACGGTTCAGAAGGGAGGAAGTGTACTTGCGGCAGATATGACTGTTTAGAGACTTATGCGTCCGCAACCGCATTAATCAATGATGCAAAAAGCATGGCTGCACAGCATCCGGAGTCTGAGCTCTGGGAGCTGTGTGGGCACAGTCTTGACAATATGAACGCCAAGGTACCATTTGATGCCGCGCAGGCAGGAGACGCCTGCGGTAAAATATTAATAGAGAATTACCTTAGACATCTTGCGGACGGCATTATAGATATTGCAAATATTTTCCGACCGGATGTTATTGTGCTTGGCGGTGGTGTGTGTGCACAGGGAGCTAATCTGACAGATCCGTTAAACAGCTATTTAGAAGAAAACTGCTTCGGAGGATCGGTTTCGTATATTCCGCGGGTAGTTACCGCACAAAATGGTAACGATGCAGGAATTATTGGTGCGGCAAGTCTGGTGCAGGTATAGTGGAGGTGGAAAGGAAAAATCTTATTGAAAATGGAAGTTGCAATTTTATAAATAGAGCGTTATAATGTACTTGTACAATAAGTACAATTTAAGGCGCAGACGGTGTCATATGGAGATTATTATCAGCAATAACGCAAATAAGCCAATCTATGAGCAGATCACATCACAGATCAAAGCAATGATTATGAGTGGAGAGTTACAAGCGGGTGACTCGATTCCTTCAATGCGTTCATTGGCGAAATCGATTCATGTGAGCGTTATCACTGTTCAGAAAGCCTATGAGGATCTGCAGAGGGATGGTTTTATTGAAACGACCGTAGGCAGAGGAAGCTTCGTATCGGCACAGAACAAGGAATTTTATCAGGAAGAACAGCAGCGTATTGCAGAGGAACATTTGCAGGCGGCGGCGGAAATCGGACGGGTAAATAATATTTCTCTCGAAAAACTGACGGAACTGTTAGCCTTATTTTATCTGGAGGATGAATAGCGTGGAGAATATTTTAGAGTTACAACAGGTTTCCAAGACATTTCCGAGGTCAGATTTTATATTGGATAACGTGTCCTTTTCATTGCCATACGGAGCGATTTTGGGCTTCGTCGGAGAAAACGGAGCGG
>CAMXBD010000037.1 GCA_947179245.1 uncultured Lachnospiraceae bacterium
GTGTCGGAAACAGTGCAGGATGAGGCGGTCAGTGATCAAGAAGCTGCCGACGAAGTGGCGGCGTTGATCGATGCGATCTATGTACAGCAGAGAACCGATGATACAGACGAGCAGTGTGTGCAGGCGAAAACAGCGTGGGATGCATTGACGGATGCACAGAAGGAACTGGTGGAAGGTGAAAACGCCGATCCGGATTATTTTGGCAGGGATACAGGGGATGCCTCGAAGGATGACCCGCGTAATCAGGATGACATCGGAGAAAATGAAATTCTGGTAGTCAGCTTCGGAACATCCTTTAATGATAGCCGTGTTGATGATATTAAGGGAATCGAGGATGCGATACAGGCGGCAAATCCTGACTGGTCTGTGAGAAGGGCTTTTACGGCACAGATCATTATCAATCATGTACAGGCACGTGATAATGAGTTTATTGATAATATGGATCAGGCGCTGGAGCGTGCGGTGGCAAACGGAGTAAAGAATCTGGTGGTTCAGCCTACGCATCTGATGCACGGTGCAGAGTATGATGAACTGATGGAAGCGGTTGAATCATATAGAGATCAGTTTGAATCGGTCAAAGTTGCAGAACCGCTTCTCGGTGAGGTGGGTGCAGATGCGACGGTGATCAATTCCGACAAAGAGATGGTTGCAAAAGCGCTGACACAGGCGGCAGTAGAAGATGCCGGATATGACAGTCTGGATGCGGCAAAGGGTGATAGTGTGGCATTTGTATTTTTGGGACATGGCACTTCCCACACAGCGAAAGTGTCATACAGCCAGATGCAGTCACAGATGGGAGAACTCGGATACGATAATGTGTTTATCGGTACAGTGGAAGGCGAACCGGAAGAAACAGCCTGCGAGGCAGTAATTGACGAAGTTGTACAGGCTGGCTATAAGAAAGTAATCTTACGACCGCTCATGGTCGTAGCAGGTGATCATGCCAATAATGATATGGCAGGTGAAGAGGATGATTCATGGGTCAGCATGTTTATGGCGTCCGGTAATTTTGACAGCGTGGACACACAGATTATAGGACTCGGTTCTATTGATGCCATTAAAGAAATTTATGTAGAGCATACGGCGGAAGCAATAGAAACAGATGGTGAAGTAAAATCCGATCAGGCAGCAGGGCTGCCTGATGGAATCTATATGGCGGACTTTAAAACAGACAGCAGCATGTTTCATGTAAGTGAAGCCTGTGACGGCAAAGGTACTCTGACAGTCAAAAATGGTGAGATGACGATACATATCTCTCTCGGTTCCAAGAAGATTTTAAATCTTTATCCCGGACTTGCCAAGGATGCTGAGAAGGATGGAGCGGAGCTTCTTATGCCAACGGAAGATACAGTTACATACAGTGACGGTCTGACAGAAGAAGTCTACGGATTTGATGTGCCGGTACCGGCATTGGACACAGAGTTTGATCTGGCGCTGATTGGAACGAAAGATAAGTGGTATGACCATAAGGTCAGCGTTTCTGACCCGGAGCCGGCGGATAAGGATGCGCAGGCGGCAGATGGTGCAAAGGCAGAGGGCACAGATGCTTTACAGGACGGTACATACAATATGGAGATCACTTTTGAGGGCGGAAGCGGCAAAGCACAGATATTATCCCCCGTTACAGTTACGGTAGCGGGTGGAAAAGCTACGGCGACAGTGCAGTGGAACAGCCCGAATTATGACTATATGCTCGTAGATGGAGAAAAGTATCTTCCGATAAACACGGAGGGAGACTCTGTATTCGAGATTCCTGTTGCCGCTTTTGATAAGCCGGTGGATGTTATCGGCGATACTGTGGCGATGAGCAAACCGCATGAAATAGAATATACACTGACATTCCATTCAGATAAGATCAAATAGCTACAGAGATGCTTTGCGGATATATGAGGAACAAGATGAAACAAAGAGGGAAATTTGTTATAACAGGCCTGCTTTTCACAGGTCTGTTGTGGATGTATGGCTGTGGGAGTCCGGCTTCTGAATCTGAGCCGGAAGTTGAGACGCAGGCAGAAATAGAAGACTCTGCAGTAGTGGCAGGAACAGAGACGAAAACAGAGTTTGAAGAAGAAGACCGGACATCGGCATTAGTCTATGATCACAGCATGGAACTTGAGTATGCCGGGAATTTCACGGTAGATTACTATGAAGGCGGGTACACTCTGCTGACCACGACAATGGACGGGGCACAGTTTTTCATCGTACCGGAGGATAGGGGAGTGCCTCAGAATCTCTGGCAGGAGTTTCAAAATGAGGAAATTGTGGTGCTGAAACGTCCGATTAAGGATATTTATCTGGTGGCATCTTCGGCGATGGACATGTTCAGTGCGATAGGCGGATTGGATGCGATCACTTTTTCCGGACAGAAAGCGGACGGCTGGTATATAGATGCTGCAAGGGAAGCCATGGAAAAAGGGGATATTCTCTACGCGGGCAAATATAACAAACCGGACTATGAGCTGATTGTTTCGGGAGAGTGTTCTCTTGCCATAGAAAATATGATGATTTCCCATTCCCCGGAGGTGCTGGAGAAATTGGAGGATTTCGGAATCCCTGCTATGATAGAGTATTCCAGTTATGAATCGCATCCGTTCGGCAGGGTAGAGTGGGTGAAGTTCTATGGAGCGCTCCTTGGCAGGGAAGAGGAAGCAGAGAGAATATTTGAAGAGCAGACTGCTATTCTTGAGAGAGTGGACGACGGTGTAGAAACGGATAAAACGGTGGCTTTCTTTTATATTACATCAAATGGTCTGGTTCAGGTGCGCCAGTCATCCGACTATGTCCCGAAGATGATAGAGATCGCGGGCGGAAACTATATTTTTGATAAGCTGGGGGACCCTGAAACAAAGCGCTCCACCGTGAATATGCAGGTGGAAGAGTTTTATGCCGGGGCGAAGGACGCGGATTTTCTGATCTACAACAGTTCCATTGACGGTGGTGTTTCAAGCGTGGAAGAACTTCTTGGAAAATGTGAGGTCTTGGCGGATTTTAAGGCCGTGAAAGAAGGAAATGTCTGGTGTACTACGAATGATATGTACCAGCAGTCCCTCTCAATCGGGTATCTGATCGAAGATATTCATGAGATGATTCAGGGGGAAACAGAGGATATGCACTATCTTTTTCATCTGGAGTAGAATTCGGATGCCGGAAGGTGTTTGTCATGAATTTAATAGAAAGGCATCGTGAGTTATATGTATGAAAACAGGAAATACAGGTCGATTGCAGCTTTTATTATACTTGTGGTCTGTGCTTTATTCTTTTTTATACTGAATGTCTGCATCGGGAGTGTCAGGATCGCTTTGCCGGATATTGTGGAAACGCTTGCCGGACGGCAGGATGACGAGACACTTACAAGGATCTTGTGGGATATCAGACTTCCGAGAGCGGCGGCAGTTTTAATTCTCGGAGGGGCGCTTGCGCTTGCGGGATATCTTTTACAGACTTTTTTTAATAATCCTATTGCGGGACCATTTGTACTCGGAATTTCTTCGGGGGCTAAGATGGTGGTGGCGCTTTTGATGGTTTTTCTGATGGGAAGATTAGTCAGGGTGACGTCGGCGGATATGATCCTTGGGGCATTTGCCGGGGCAATATTGTCGATGGGGTTCGTGCTTTTGATGTCGCGCAGGGTAAACAGTATGTCGATGCTGGTCGTCAGCGGTGTCATGATTGGCTACATCTGTTCGGCGGTTACAGAGCTGGTCGTGACTTTTGCGGACGACGCAGACATTGTAAATCTCCACAACTGGTCGAGAGGAAGTTTTTCCGGGATGACATGGGAGAATGTGAAGGTTATGACGCTGGTAGTTGCAGTGACTTGTATTGCGGTTTTTCTGATGTCCAAACCGCTTGGCGCCTATCAGATGGGAGACGCATATGCGCAGAATGTGGGAGTGAACCTGCGGCTTTTGCGGGTGTGTATCGTGATTTTTTCAAGTATTTTGTCGGCGTGTATCGTGGCCTTTGCGGGTCCGATCTCCTTTGTTGGGATTGCGGTACCACATCTGGTCAAGAAGCTCCTTAATTCGGCAGAACCGATTCGGATGATACCCGCATGTTTTCTGGGCGGAAGTGCTTTCTGTCTGTTTTGCGATCTGCTGGCAAGGACGATGCTTGCCCCGACGGAGTTGAGTATCAGCACGGTGACAGCTATTTTTGGCGCGCCGGTCGTGCTTTGGATTATAACGAAACGGCGGGTAAATCATGTGTAAACAGGATGAGGACATGACAAATTACTATTTTACTGCAAAAGAAATGTGTGTAGGATATGATGATAAGCCGTTGATACGGGAGATGGAGATCGCATTGCCGAAAGGAGAAATTTTAAGCCTGATCGGTCCTAACGGCGCGGGGAAATCCACGGTGCTAAAGAGTATAGCGGGACAGCTTAAGCTGATCGGAGGAACGGTATCCCTCGGTGAAAATGTTTTGTCCGAAATGAAATCCGGCGAGCTGGCAAAGAAAATGTCAGTCGTGTTTACGGAGAAGATCAGGGCGGAAATGAAAAGCTGTCGGGATGTGGTTGCGACGGGACGATATCCCTATACAGGATGGTTTGGAATCTTGTCTAAGGAGGATGAACGGATTATCGATGAGGTGATGGAACTTACACATATTACAGAGCTTGGAGCACAGGATTTTAACAGAATCAGCGACGGGCAGAAACAGCGGGTAATGTTAGCGAGAGCCATCTGTCAGGAACCGGAGATCGTGATACTGGATGAACCGACTTCCTATCTGGATATCAAATATAAGCTCGAATTTTTATCCATCCTTCAGGAAATGAGGGAGCAAAAAGGGCTTACCGTGATCATGTCACTGCATGAGCTGGAACTGGCAAGGATTGTTTCCGACAAGATACTTTGTCTGAAAGGCGAATTTGCGGAGCGGTTCGGCACGCCAGAGGAGATCTTTGAATCGGATTTTATAGAGAGGCTGTTTGATATCAGGGAAGAGGAGTTTGGGGAGAATGAGAAGCTGATTAAGTATATCAGGCAGATTGGAAGAATTTAGAATCGGGAAAATCTACATATTAAAAAGGGGTATGACACAACATGGCAAAGGTCATTATGGTGCAGGGAACTATGTCGGGGGCGGGCAAGAGTCTTCTCGTGGCAGGACTATGCAGAATCATGAGGCGGGACGGGTACAGAGTAGCGCCCTTCAAATCACAGAATATGGCACTGAACTCTTTTATTACGGAAGAAGGACTGGAAATGGGAAGGGCGCAGGTCATGCAGGCGGAAGCTGCAGGAATTAAGCCGTCAGTCTGGATGAATCCGATTCTGCTAAAGCCGACGGACCATATCGGATCGCAGGTGATTGTTGGCGGACAGGTGATCGGGAATATGAGTGCAAGAGAGTATTTTGCTTATAAGAAAAAGCTGATTCCCGATATCATGAGGGCATTCCGCACGCTGGAAGAGTCGGCGGATATCATTGTGATTGAAGGCGCGGGGAGTCCGGCAGAGATTAATCTGCGGGAAAATGATATCGTCAACATGGGGTTAGCAAAACTGGTGGATGCGCCGGTGCTTCTCGTGGGTGATATCGACAGGGGCGGCGTGTTTGCACAACTTCTCGGAACTTTGATGCTGCTTACCGAAGAGGAGAAGCAAAGAGTAAAGGGGCTCATCATCAACAAATTCAGGGGCGATCAGACTCTGCTTGATCCGGGAATCGAGATATTGGAGGCGAAAGGCGGCATTCCGGTCAGTGGCGTGATCCCCTACATGGATATTGCTTTGGAAGATGAGGACAGCCTGACGGAGCGTTTTGAGAAAAGAGAGAAGGGAATTATTGACATAGCGGTTATCCGTTATCCGAGAATCTCCAATTTCACGGATTTTAATATATTCGAGCAGATACCGGGCGTGTCTGTGCGCTATGTGGATTCGGTGGCTAAACTAGGTTTTCCGGACGTCATTTTTCTGCCCGGAAGCAAGAATACGATGGGGGATCTGCAATGGATGCGGCAAAACGGGTTGGAGAGTGTTGTCAAAAAAATGGCGGGAACAATCCCAATCTGCGGTATCTGCGGCGGATATCAGATGCTTGGCAGGCAGATTTCCGATCCGGAGGGCGTGGAAGCAGGGGGCACGATGGCAGGAATGGGACTGCTTCCCGTCACGACACAGTTACAGGATGCAAAGGTGCGTCGGCAGATTCAGGGCAAAATCAATACAATAGAAGGAGTTTTCTCGGTACTGTCGGGACTTAGATTTGAAGGATATGAGATACACATGGGACGGACTGCGCAGGCAGGCGGAGAACACGTTTTTTGCTCCGGAGAAAAAGATGTGTACGGCACCTATATTCACGGCATATTTGATCAGGGTGAAACGGCGTCCGCGCTTGTCAGTGTATTGGCAGAGAAGAAAAATGTTCGTATGGAAGACATCGTTTGTATGAGCTATGCGGATTATAAAGACAGACAGTACGATAAATTGGCGGATATTATGTCCGAATATCTGAATATGGAGGAAATATATGGAATGCTTCGCAAAGCGCGTTTGTGATGAAAAAATATACAGGAAAGTATTGCAAAATTGGGATGCAATCGCTAAGCCTCTGGACGGAATGGGCAGATTTGAAACTATCACCGCGCAGATTGGTGCAGTCATGGGGTCAGATGAAATTGATATCTCGAAAAAAGCAGTCATTATCATGTGTGCGGATAATGGGATCGTGGAGGAAGGAATCAGCCAGTCGGGACAGGAAGTTACTGCGGCGGTGGCGGAGCAGATGGGGAAAGGTTTATCTTCGGTAGGAAGAATGGCGGCTTCAATCGGGGCGGACACGATTCCGATTGATATCGGTATAAACCATGAAGAACCTATATCGGGAGTATTCGACCGGAAAATCCGCTGTGGCACAAGAAATTTCAGCAAAGAGCCAGCGATGACCGAGGAGGAAGCGGTCCGTGCCATCAAGGCGGGTATAGAAGTGGTGTCTGATTGTAAAACGAAAGGATACCGGCTGTTAGCTACGGGCGAGATGGGGATTGGCAATACGACTACGAGCAGTGCGGTGGCGGCAGCATTGTTACAATGCAGTGTAGATGACGTGACCGGAAGGGGCGCAGGACTCAGCGATGAGAAGCTTATACATAAGAGGAAGATCATTGCGGAGGCCATCGAAAAATATGACCTTGCCGGAGCGGAACCTTTGCGCGTTCTCAGGACGGTAGGGGGATTGGATATTGCGGGGCTTGCGGGCGTGTGTATTGGTGGTGCAGTTCATCATATCCCGATTGTGCTGGATGGGGTAATCAGCATGACAGCGGCGCTGCTTGCCGACAGGATCGCTCCGGGAACGGTAAAATGCCTGATTGCATCCCATAAAGGCAAAGAACCCGCAGTCAGCCGATTGATGCGTGAATTGGGGATAGAGCCTGTCATAGATGGTCAAATGGCTTTAGGCGAGGGCACGGGAGCGGTCATGATGATGTCGCTGCTTGATATGGCGCTGTGCATCTATCATGAAAGAACTTTGTTTTCGGACATTCGAGTGGAGCAGTATGAGAGATACTGATAGCACACGATTAAGTTGTGAAATTGTATCTGCTGGAAAGAAGGGGTTCCTATGATGGTGTTGGTGATCGGAGGGAGCGGCAGCGGTAAGTCTGCGTATGCAGAAGAAAGGACTGATTCCTGTTTTAAGGAAAATAATCCATCCGGCATGTCCGCACCACAAAACGTCGGGATTGGAAATAAGAGAAAATATTATCTTGCAACCATGCAGGTTTTTGACGAAGAGGGACGAAGGAAAGTCGAAAGGCACAGAGAGTTAAGAGCTGGGAAGGGATTTGTTACGGTGGAACAGCCCACCGATATCCATCAGGCGCTTGATAAAATGGCAGCAGGGGAAAGAACTGTTCTTTTGGAGTGTATCTCCAATCTTACCGCAAATGAAATGTTTTCGGACAAAGAGGTAAAGCTGGAGACGGAAACTGCTGACAAGATAATAAGGGAGATCGAAATGCTCCAAAAAGAAACGACACATCTTATCGTAGTGAGCAACAATGTTTTCGAGGACGGCATTTCCTATGATGAGTCTGCCATGGCATATATACGCGCTATGGGTGCAATCAATCAGAAGCTTGCCGCGATGGCGGATCAGGTCGTAGAAGTAGTGGCGGGTATTCCGGTTACGGTGAAGAAGAGTATTGAGGCAGATGATAAGACAGGAAAAGGTTTGGCGGTGAAGATGAGATTAGTGATAGGCGGATACGCGCAGGGCAAATTGAATTATGTGCTTCAAAAATATCATCCACAGACAGACACGATGATTATCGATCATCTTCACGATTGGGTACGACAGCGTATTTTGGACGGCGGATGTCCGGAAGAAGAGATTATGTCGTTTGTTGAAGAGTTTGAGGAATGCATTATCATTAGTGATGAGATCGGAAACGGAATCGTACCGGTCGATCCTATGGAAAGAGAATACAGGGAGCGTATGGGAAGGATTCTCATACAGCTTGCGGACAGAGCAGAAAGGGTAGAACGGGTCATATGTGGAATCGGACAGACGATCAAGTGATACTGGTATTGATACGGCACGGGGCTACACAGGCGAATAAAGAACACCGATATCTGGGCAGAACGGACGAAGGACTTTCGGAGGAGGGAATCGAAGCATTGTTATCATATCAAAAACAGGGATACTATCCTAATGTTGATTGTCTGTTTGTAAGCCCCATGAAAAGATGTCTGGAAACGGCGCAGATTCTCTATCCGGATCTGAAACCGACGGTGATACCGGAATGGGAAGAAACGGATTTCGGGAAGTTTGAATACAAAAATTATGAAGATTTAAAGGATGATCCGGCGTATCAGGCATGGATTGACAGTGGCGGCACAATGCCTTTTCCGGAAGGGGAAAGCAGAGAGCAGTTTCAGGCAAGATGTGAAAAGGGTTTTAGCAGAATGTGCGGAATACTGAGCCGGAAAAAAGCTGGGGCGGTAGGAATCATTGCCCATGGCGGTACGATTATGGCGCTGCTCAGCAAATACTGCGGCAATGATTATTATGATTATCAGGTGCGAAATGGGAGAGGATTTGTATGCCTGATGGAAAGGGAGCGGATATGGGATACCATATGATAGCTTTTTTGGGTGGGTTCCTGCTCGATCTGATTTTCGGCGATCCCTATTTTCTTCCCCACCCGGTCAGGTTTATCGGCAGCCTGATATCGGCGGTGGAAGCTCGGCTGCAGAGAGAAGAAGGCGGAAAGGAAGACGATGCAGGGCAGAGTGAGAAAGCAGTCAGAAGGCGGAAAAGAGTTGAGATTCGCCGTGGAATTGCACTTGTGTTCCTAGTGGCTGGCTGTGTTGAATTGATCGTAGTTATTCTGTTATTGTCGGCATACCTGATACATCCGTATATCGGGGTGGCACTGGAGACCCTTATGACATATCAGATTCTGGCGGCGAAGTGTTTAAAGGTCGAGAGCACGAAAGTCTTTCGATGCTTAGAGGAGGGCAATCTGGAAAAGGCACGAATGGCTGTGTCCATGATTGTAGGCAGAGATACGCAGCATCTGGATGAGGAAGGCGTTGCAAAGGCGGCAATAGAGACCGTCGCAGAGAATACTTCCGACGGTGTGATCGCGCCGATGCTGTATCTGGCTCTTGGAGGTCCCGTGCTTGGATTCCTCTACAAGGCAGTTAATACAATGGATTCCATGGTCGGATATAAGAATGAGACCTATCTGTATTTTGGCAGACCGGCAGCCAGACTGGATGACTTTGTGAATTATATTCCGGCGAGAATCAGCGCATGGCTTATGATTGCTGCAGCATTTCTTTTAGGAAAAAATTATTCTGCCAAAAGGGCGGCGGCCATTTATCGGAGAGACCGCAGAAAGCACGCCAGCCCTAATTCCGCACAGACAGAGTCGGTATGTGCCGGAGCGCTTGGCATCCGGCTTGCGGGCAATGCAGTCTATTTCGGAAAGACAGTAATAAAACCGTATATCGGGGATGCGCTCCGCGGGATAGAATATGAGGATATCAGACGTGCCAACCGCCTGATGTATGTGACAGCGTGCCTATGCGAGATGCTGTGCATATGCGGAATGATTTACATAGGCATAACGACAGGAGGATTCATATGACAGGGATTCATGGCGGTGATATTTACAGAAACCGTGTTAAGCTGGATTTTTCAATCAATGTAAATCCACTTGGTATACCCGATGCAGTGCGGCATGCCCTCCGCGATGCGGTTATGATGTGCGGAGCCTATCCTGACCCGGAGGCAGAAGCATTGAGAGAGGCCGTTGCCGCTATGCTGGCGGTTCCGGAAGAGACTCTTCTTTTTGGAAACGGTGCATCAGAACTTTTTGTGGCAATCATGCATGGCATCAGACCGAAGAGGACAGTGATACCGGTGCCCTCTTTTTACGGATATGAATATGCGGCGGGAACCGTAGACGGAGAGATCATTTATTATGAGATGATACGGGAAGATGGTTTATATCTGACAGAGGATTTCTATTCGGTGCTGACTAAGGACGTAGAGGTGCTTATTCTTGCAAATCCAAATAACCCTACAGGGAATCTTATGAGCAGGGAAACGGTCATAAGAATACTGGAGTATTGTAAGGAAAGAGGGATATACGTTGTGCTGGATGAGTGTTTTATCGAGTTTTGCGGCAGGGAGACATCTATGATTCCGGAGACTGCACGGTTTGATAACCTGATTATCATTCGGGCATTCACGAAGAGCTTCTCAATCCCCGGTGTTCGTCTGGGGTATCTGGTGTGCAGTGACGATGCGCTTCGCCGGCGGATTAAAAGGCAGCTGCCAGAGTGGAATCTCTCTGTTTTTGCACAGGAGGCAGGCCGTGTATGTGCGGGGCAGACGGATTTTATTGCAAAAACGGAAAGTTACGTCAGGAAAGAGCGGGAATATCTGGTAAAAGGACTAAGAAAGCTGGGGTATACCGTTTATCCGTCCGAGGCAAATTTTATCCTGCTCTATTGTGAAGAAGTCCTGTGCGGGAAGTGGAAGGAGGAGCCACACGAGAAGCTGTATGATAAACTGCTGGCAAAAGGAATCCTGATCAGGGATTGCGAGAATTTCAGGGGATTAGGCAGGGGATATTACCGGATCGCAGTAAAAAGCAGAGAAGAGAACGACATTTTGCTGAACATGATTGCAACGGGAATCTGATTGATCAACTGTGGTGTCCGTACAGCAGATTTGGGGGATTAAGAATGAGTACAATAGAATATTTACAGCCGGGGGAAATAGAAAAGCGCAGTTTTGAGATTATCAGTGAGGAACTTTTGCAAAGGGGTATCCGTCTTCCGGCAGAGGAGGAAATGGTCACAAAGCGGGTCATCCATACGAGCGCAGACTTTGACTATGCTGAGACAATGCACTTTTCAGAGAGAGCGGTGGCAGTCATGGAAGAATTGATTGAAAAGGGCGCAGATATCGTGACGGATACCAATATGGCATTGGCAGGGATCAATAAGAAGGCGCTGGCGCAGTTTGGCGGGGAAGCGCACTGCTTTATGGCGGATGAGAATGTTGCGCTTATGGCGAAGCAGAGGAATATGACGCGGGCGGCTGTCAGCATGGAAAAAGCGGCGGCAATAGAGAAGCCGGTTATTTTTGCAATCGGCAATGCGCCGACGGCTTTGATTAAGTTGTATGAAATGGCTGAACAAAGCGATTGGAAGCCGGCATTTATCATCGGAGTTCCGGTAGGATTCGTGAACGTGGAGGCAGCCAAGGAACTGATACTCAAGACGGACATTCCACACATTATTAATATAGGAAGAAAAGGCGGCAGCAATGTGGCGGCAGCCATCTGCAATGCTGTTCTGTATCAGATGCAGAGAGCATCGGAAGGAGATACGAAGTGAGATACGGATTTACCACCGGAAGCTGTGCGGCTGCGGCAGCAAAAGCGGCGGCTTACATGCTTTTGACGGGCAGGGCGAAGACTACGATTACGATAGAGACGCCCAAAGGGATTCCCTATACGGCACAGATTCTGGATATCAGGCGCAGTGAGCGGGCGGTGAGCTGCGCTGTAGAAAAAGACGGCGGCGACGATCCGGATATCACGACAGGCGCATGGATCTATGCCGAAGTATCCTATGAGGGCGATACCGGTGATAGAGGAATCAATGAAAAAGCTCTTTTGGAGACAGAACAGGAAAAGCCGGAGAAGAAGCAGAGAATTAGAATTAAGGGTGGAACAGGCGTGGGGCGGGTCACCAGAGTGGGGCTTGACCAGCCGGTAGGAAATGCGGCGATCAATCATGTACCGCGGGAAATGATCAGAAAGGAAGTCATGGAAGTCTGCCGGATCACAGATTATACGGGTGGTCTGGAAATTGAGATTTCGGTGCCGGAGGGAGAAAGGCTTTCGGAACATACTTTTAATCCAAAACTCGGCGTTGTGGGTGGCATATCGATCTTAGGGACAAGCGGTGTCGTAGAACCTATGAGCAGTCAGGCGATTCTCGACACTATTCGGATAGAACTGCGCCAGAGAAGAGAGGAAGGTTTCGATTATGTGGCAGTTTCGCTGGGCAATTACGGTCTTGACTTTATGCAAAGGACTTACGGGTATGATCTGGACAGAAGCGTGAAATGCAGTAATTTTATCGGAGAGACCATTGATATGGCAGTGGAGATGGGATTTTGCAAGATGCTTATGACAGGGCATATCGGTAAACTAATCAAAGTGGCGGGCGGTATCATGAATACGCATTCACGGGAGGCGGATTGCAGGATGGAGCTTCTTGCTGCTTTCTGTGTCAGACAACAGATCAATCAGAACCAGATCTGCCGTGTGCTGGAATGTGTGTCCACGGAAGAGGCGTTACCTATTTTACAGGAGAGCGGGAAAATGCAGACTGTGATGGATTATATTGTGGAACGCATCTGTTACTATATGGAAAATCGTTCCGGCGGCAGACTGAAAATCGATTGCATTTTGTATGCAAACGGATATGGAGAACTGGCAAGGAGTAAGGAGGCGGAAGGATGGTTTACTTTGTTGGGGCAGGAACAGGTGCAGTAGATTTGATAACGGTCAGGGGCATGCGCCTGCTTGAATGTGCGGACGTCATTATTTACGCAGGTTCGTTAGTCAATCCGGAGCTGCTTAACTTTGCGAAAAAGGGATGCAAAGTATATAACAGTGCCAAGTTGACGCTGGAGGAAGTGCTGGAGATCATGCGCAGTGCCGACAAAGATGGGAAGACAACGGTGCGGCTTCACACCGGTGATCCGAGTATCTATGGCGCGGTCAGGGAGCAGATGGACGAGCTGGACAGATGGGGAATCGCCTACGAGAGCTGTCCGGGTGTCAGTGCCTGTTTCGGTGCGGCATCATCCTTAAATCTGGAGTACACACTACCGGGAATCTCCCAATCCTTGATTATTACGAGGATGGAGGGGAGAACTAAAGTGCCGCAGAGCGAAAGTATTGAGAGTTTTGCGGCACATCAGACGTCAATGGCAATTTATTTAAGTACAGGAATGCTTCAGGAATTGAGCAAGCGGCTGATAGCGGGCGGATACCGCAGTGACACACCGGCAGCGCTGATTTACAAAGCGACATGGAAGGAAGAAGAAACTTATCTTTGTACCATTGAGACATTATACGGCACGGCGGCGGAGCACGGTATTACCAAAACGGCACTGGTGTTGGTCGGTGATGTGATAGCCCACTGTCATTATGATAGGTCGAGGCTGTATGCGCCTGATTTTTCAACGGAATTCCGGCAGGCAAAAGAGCAGTAAGAATGGGGAGTACTTATGCAACTAAGTATTATCAGTTTTACCGGAAATGGGAGGCGCCTCTCGGAATATATAATAAAAGTGTTGCGAGAGAGCAGTCCGGTCAATGAAAATAGAGAGTTATGTAAACTAAACAAAATAGACATTGTATTATACACAAAGCATAGGAGCATTGGAAATGAGCCGTTCGGTCAACCAGACAATTCGGAACAGATATCTTTCGTAGAAATGCCTGTGGGTGAGTGGACCAAAATACAGATGCAGGAGAAAAACGGCATACTTTTTATCGGTGCATGCGGAATTGCGGTCAGGGCGGTCGCCCCTTATCTGACGGATAAACTGCACGACAGCCCGGTGCTTGTCATGGATGAGCGGGGCGAATATGTGATCCCGATCCTGTCGGGACATATGGGCGGAGCTAATGAGCTGGCATGTTACCTTGGAGAAAAGACAGGAGCTTTGCCGGTAATCACCACGGCAACGGATATCAACGATAAGTTTGCGGTAGATCTGTTTGCAAAGAAGAATGAACTTTCTATTATTAATAAGGAAGGAATTGCAAAAGTTTCTTCCAAGGTACTGGCGGGAGAGGAGGTTACTGTGTCTATTGAACCGGGGTATGAGGGCAGTCTTGTGTGGGAAAGCGGCATCAAAGAACGCAAAGGTGAACTGCCGGAGAAAGTACATATGTTATCATATCCGCCCACACAGTATGTTGACATTGTAATCACTTCCAAGGCAGATTTGTTTGATGCGGCAATTTGCTTAAGACCGAAAGAGTATGCTGTCGGTCTGGGCTGTAAAAGAGGAAAGAGCGCCGATGAGATAGACGATTTTATCAAGAGAAAATTGCAGGAATATAGTGTCCCGGTCACAGAGATCTTTGCGCTTTCCTCCATTTCACGCAAAAGTGATGAACAGGGAATCATCAAGTGGTGCCGCAAAGAAAATATTCCGTTTCGCACTTATACGGCGGAAGAACTGCAGACTGTAGAAGGAGATTTCAAGCGGTCTTCTTTTGTTAAAGAGCAGGTTGGAGTTGATAATGTGTGTGAGCGGGCGGCGCTAAGGGCTTGTGGGAAAACAGGACAGCTTATATGCACAAAGTGTTCCGAAAACGGCATGACAGTTGCGATTGCAAAAAGAGTGCGGAAGATATGAGGATAGCAGGTGCCAGAGCGGTATCATAGCAGATGAAGGGATGGGAAGTTTCATGATGAACAGGATCTATATCGTAGGAATGGGACCGGGCAGAGAGGATATGATGACAGGCGAGGCACTGTATGCGCTGGAACAGGCTGACGTGATTATTGGCTATACCGTGTATCTGAATCTTTTACCCGGACGTTTCCAGAATAAAGAATTATTATCAACGCCTATGCGTCAGGAAAAAGAGCGGTGCAGGATGTGCTTTGAGAAAGCTGGTGAAGGAAAGCGGGCTGCCCTTATATGCAGTGGTGATGCGGGAATCTATGGTATGGCGTCCCTGATGTATGAGATCGGGAAGGAGTACCCGGAGACAGAAATCGTAATAGTTCCCGGAATTACTGCGGCAAATAGCGGGGCGGCAGTTCTCGGAGCGCCTATCAATCATGATTTCTGCGTAATAAGTTTAAGCGATCTTCTGACGCCGTGGGATAAGATCGAGAAGAGACTGAAAGCAGCGGCAGAAGGGGACTTTGCAGTCGTGCTTTACAACCCGTCCAGTCATAAGAGAAAAGATTATCTGATGCGTGCATGTGATATTCTGCTTAACACTGTGGAAGGGGAACGGCCTTGCGGTTATGTGGAGAATATAGGCAGGGAAGGGACAAAAGCCGAAGTTTGTACACTGCGTGAGTTGCGGGACAGAGAAGTGAACATGTTTACTACAGTATTTATTGGAAATTCAGGCTCCGAAATTATAAACGGAAAGCTTATTACAAAGCGGGGATATCAGATTGAGCGAAATCATGAATAAGGAAAAAACAGAAATATTGATTTTTGCGGGCACCACGGAAGGAAGAAAACTGTCGGAATGTCTGGCGGCAGCAGGGGTCAGACATACAGTCTGTGTCGCAACGGAATACGGCAGAATCGTGCTGGAGCCGCATTCCCTTGCCGAAGTGCATCAGGGAAGAATGAACCGGAAGCAAATCGCAAACTTTCTGCAATGCAGAAGACTTACAGCGGTGGTGGATGCGACTCATCCTTATGCAAAAGAGGTTACATGCAATATTAAAGCGGCAGTGAAAGAACTGGAAGGGCAGGGGATGTTCATACCTTATTTGCGTCTGAAAAGGGACAGCCTTGCGGCAGATAGGCCTAAACATTCTGATTATATCACCTATTTTACAACAAATGAGGAATGTGCGCGGGCTCTTGAACATACGGAAGGAAACATTCTGCTGGCCGCAGGCAGCAAGGAACTGTCAAAATACTGTGCCATAGAGAGTGTGAAAAACAGACTCTATGTAAGAGTGCTTCCCAGCATGGAAAGTCTGTCTCTCTGCATGGAACATGGAATCTGCGGGAGGCAGATCATTGCTATGCAGGGACCTTTTACCATGGAGATGAATGAGGCAATCATCCGTCAATATCATATTTCCTGTCTGGTGACCAAGGAGAGCGGCGTATCCGGCGGATATGGGGAGAAATTGGAGGCGGCTGGCAGGACGGGAACGCAGGTGTTTGTCGTCGGACGGCCGGAGGAGGAAGAAGGATATTCTTTTACCGAAATATGTGTGGAACTGGAAAAACTCTGTGGGAAAAAACTGCGGAAACAGGGCCGGATCGAGATTGTTCTGGCAGGTATCGGCATGGGGCATATAAACAGCATGACCGAGGAAGTGAGAAAGGCAGTAGAGGAAGCTGATATTCTTTTCGGAGCTGAGCGATTGTTCCGTCGGACAATGCTCGATTTGTCAGGCCATGAAGGAATTTACTTTTATTTCCGGGCGGAAGAAATCATTCCGTATTTACGGAAAGTTCAGGAGAAGAATCTGTTTATGGAGAATAAGCGGGTTGTCGTTCTCTTTTCCGGCGACAGTGGTTTTTACAGTGGATGCCATGCTTTGTACGAGGCTTTGAATCAGGAGATTTATGAGGAACGGCTGCAGGCGGCCGTGAAGATCATGCCCGGAATTTCTTCGGTGGCATATCTTGCATCCTGCATCGGAGAAAGTTATCAAGATGCGGCTGTTTACAGTATGCACGGCAAAGAGGTATGCAACCTGCTGCACAGGATAAGAAGCAGCCCGAAAACATTCCTGCTTATGTCAGGTGTACGGGACGTTAACCGTCTTGGCAGGCTTTTGATAGAAGCGGGCATGACACAGTGCAGTATTGTGACGGGATATCAGCTGTCTTACGAGGATCAGCAGATCACAAGTCATACGCCGGAGGAATGCTGTGCGTTAAGCCGGGAAGGATTATATACCTGTTTTATCAAAAACCACCGGGTGATAGACAGACAACTGACACACGGAATTGCGGATATGGGGTTTATCAGGGACAAAGTGCCCATGACCAAGGAAGAAGTGAGGGAAGTCAGCATTTGTAAACTGCGGTTACACGATAAGGCAGTGGTTTATGATATCGGCAGCGGTACAGGCTCTGTCGCGGTGGAAATAGCATCTTTGTCGGATGATATACAAGTATACGCCATAGAGAGAAACAAGGAGGCTGTTTCTTTAATCAAAAGGAATCAAGATAAATTCGGACTGCAGAACATAACGGTGGTGGAAGGAATGGCACCGGAAGAACTGTCAGAGCTTCCCGTGGCGACACATGCTTTTGTCGGAGGAAGCGGCGGAAGACTAAAGGAAATATTGGAGATACTCAGGCAGATCAACTCTAAGATGCGTGTTGTAATCAATGCCGTTACTATGGAGACTGTCTGCGAGATCAAGGAATTCCTGTCATTGTATGATCTAAAAGAGGAGGAGATTGTACAGATCCAGGCAAACCGGGTAAAAAAAGCTGGGAATTATCATCTGGTTCAGGCTGAGAATCCGGTGTGGATATGCTCGTTTACATTTGCGTGCGGAAGAAACGTGGAGAAGTAAATCCTATGAAATACAGAAGACTTATGATTGCCGCGCCTAAGAGCGGAAGCGGTAAAACTACAATCACGTGTGCCGTTTTGCAGGCGCTTACCAGTCAAGGATGTCAGATAGTTTCTTATAAATGTGGTCCCGATTATATCGACCCCATGTTCCATGAAAAGGTAATTGGTGTTCCGTCAAGGAATCTGGACACTTTTTTTACAGGAGAAGAGCAGACAAGGCGGCTTTTCTTAAATAGTGCGCCAGCAGACGGCATTGCTGTTATGGAAGGCGTTATGGGGCTTTATGACGGCTTGGGCGGTATTCGGGAGGAAGGTTCTTCTTATCATCTGGCAAAAGTGACGGGGACGCCCATCGTGCTGGTGGTGGATGCCAAAGGAATGGGACGTTCGCTCATTCCACTGCTTGCCGGCTTCTTAGCATATGATAAGGAACATCTGATCAAAGGTGTGATCTTGAATAGAATGTCTCAAGGATATTATGAGGTCATAAAGCATCTGATTGAGAAAGAATTAAGGCTTCCGGTTTTGGGATTCCTGCCGGAAAAGCAGGAACTGCACATGGAGAGCAGACATTTGGGGCTGGTTAAGCCGGATGAACTAAACGGCATCAAAGAGAAGCTGGTGACGCTTGCAGAGGAGTTTGTGAAAACAGTTTCTTTGGAAGCAGTTTTGTCGATTGCGGAGAGTGCCGGGAATGTGGGAAAATCAAATATCTGTAGAGGTACATTAGCAGGAACATGGAGCGCAGGCAGGCACGCAGATGTTGACCACCCTGTCATTGCGGTGGCGAAAGACGAGGCATTCTGCTTTTATTATACGGACAATCTTGCGATGCTGGAGCAAAACGGTGCAAAAGTACGATATTTCTCGCCGCTGTATGATGCGGAACTACCGGAAAGATGTCATGCGCTGCTCTTTGGAGGCGGCTACCCGGAGCTGTATGCGGACAGGCTCAGTGCGAACCGGACCATGCGCACAGCAGTCAGTCAGGCTGTAGATAACGGGATGCCCGTGGTGGCTGAGTGCGGCGGATTCATGTACCTGCATTCTGTGATCATAGACCGGGAAGGGGTCAGCCATAACATGGCGGGCGTCGTTTCGGGGAAATGCTTTGATACAGGAAAATCAGTGCGGTTCGGTTATATATGGATGCGGGAAAAAAAGAGTCACTTTCTGCCGGAAGGGGAAATAATCAAAGGTCATGAATTCCACTACTATGACAGCACGGACAATGGCGGGGATGTAGTGGCAGTCAAACCGGTGACAGGCAGGGAATATTCCTGTATTATGGAAGGAGAGAATTACTGGATGGGCTTCCCGCATTTGTATTATCCGTCCAATCCTGAATTTGCAAAGGCTTTTGTGAAAAAGGCAAGGGAGTATCAGCGTAATATCAGCGGCAGATGAAGGTGCAGGCTGCTATGCAGGCACGCAAAAATAAAGAGAATGGAGTAAAACAGAACATGGAAAATTCATATCGTTTTTTTGAAAACAGAGATTGCCAGTATTTCCCCTGCCATACGGGGTTAGAAGAGTTTAACTGCTTATTTTGTTATTGTCCGTTGTATTTGAGAGAAAATTGTGCAGGGAATCCTCATTACATAGAAAGAGACGGGAGAAAGATTAAAGACTGTACGAACTGCACGTTCCCCCATCGTCCTGAAAATTATGATGCCGTGATTCAATTCCTAAAGAAAAGAGACAATCAGCCTTGACCGGCTTTTTGTCTCTTTTCTTTTTATTCTATGGGAAATTATTCCATATTTTCGAGTTCGCGTAGCGAATCTCGCAATCGAGCTTTGTTCGATTTATTATCTCTTGGAAGCCGCAGAGATCGCCGCGCGTTTTCTCAACGTCGGGTCTAAGATCTTCTTGCGGAGTCTGATCGTCTTGGGAGTTACCTCAAGCAGTTCGTCCGTATCGATAAATTCCAGTGCCTGTTCCAGACTTAAGACTTTCGGAGGGGTGAGGCGGAGCGCTTCATCTGCGCTGGAGGAACGGGTGTTGGTCAACTGTTTCTTTTTGCATACATTCAGTTCGATGTCCTCGCCGCGCCCGTTCTGTCCCACGATCATGCCAGAGTATACCTTGGTACCCGGTCCGATGAAGAGTGTGCCGCGCTCTTGTGCGTTGAAAAGTCCGTAGGTGATTGCTTCACCAGCCTCAAATGCTATGAGAGATCCCTGTTTGCGGTACTGGATATCGCCTTTGTATGGACCGTAACCGTCGAAAATGCTGTTCATGATGCCGTTACCCTTGGTGTCCGTCATGAACTCGCCACGGTAGCCGATTAGTCCACGGGATGGGATGGAGAACTCAAGACGGCTGTAACCGCCGGATGCGAGTCCCATATTGCGCAGTTCGCCTTTTCGCTGGCTTAATTTCTCAATGACGGTTCCGGAAAATTCTTCCGGCACATCTACATAACATAATTCCATCGGCTCTAGTTTCTTGCCGCTTTCGTCTGTCTTGTACAATACTTCCGCCTTGCTGACTGCGAACTCGTAACCCTCACGGCGCATGTTCTCAATCAGAACGGATAAGTGTAACTCGCCACGACCGGAGACCTTGAAAGCCTCTGTCGTATCCGTTTCTTCCACGCGGAGAGAGACGTCGGTATTCAACTCTCGGAATAATCTGTCGCGCAGATGACGGCTGGTTACATATTTGCCTTCCTGACCCGCAAGTGGTGAATCATTGACGATAAAGTGCATGGCGATCGTCGGCTCGGAAATCTTCTGGAAAGGAATGGGCTGCGGATTATCCGGAGAACAGAGGGTATCACCGATATGAATATCTGAAATACCGGAAATAGCCACGATGGAGCCGATATCGGCGTTGGCAACTTCTACCTTATTTAAACCGTCATATTCATACAATTTACTGACCTTGACCTTGCGCATCTTGTCAGGGTCATGGTGATTGACGATGACTACCTCCTGATTCACCTTGACAGAACCGTTGTCAACCTTGCCTACGCCGATACGTCCCACATATTCATTGTAGTCGATGGTGCTGATCAGTACCTGAGTGCCCGCATCGGGGTCGCCTGTAGGAGCCGGAATGTGCTCTAAGATCGTGTCGAAAAGAGGCGTCATATCCTTGCTCTTAACGGTGAGCTGTGTGCTTGCAGTCCCTGCCTTTGCGGAAGCGTAGACAAAAGGGCAGTCTAACTGCTCGTCATTGGCATCTAGGTCCATAAACAGCTCCAAGACCTCGTCCACGACCTGAATTGGTCTTGCTTCAGGACGATCACACTTGTTGATACATACGATAACTGATAAGTCTAACTCTAATGCTTTTTTTAACACAAATTTTGTCTGAGGCATCGGTCCCTCAAAAGCATCTACTACGAGGATTACGCCGTTTACCATTTTTAAGACACGTTCTACTTCGCCCCCAAAATCAGCATGTCCGGGTGTATCGATGATATTGATTTTGACATCTTTATACATAACAGCAGTATTTTTGGACAGGATCGTGATACCGCGTTCCTTTTCGATATCGTTGGAGTCCATGACACGCTCAGCCACTTCCTGATTTGCCCTAAAAACACCGCTCTGCTTTAACAACTCGTCCACAAGCGTCGTTTTGCCGTGGTCAACGTGAGCAATGATTGCTATATTTCTTACATCTTCTCTGGTCTGATTCATATTCTATCTTGCCTCTTTCTTATTATGATTAAGGTGTCAAAAGGTGTTTAAATAAATTGAGATTGGCGAATTGCACAAAATGTTCACGAAGATGTCCTGTGTAGTCATATGAGAATTTCTTAATATTCCGTAAGGCATCCAGCAATTTCGGGACATGGATGTCCCGGAAAGCCCGTTTCGAGCCCGGATGGCGAGTAGCGGGCGGTTGCGTCCGTTTGGCATGACCTTACCGGAATATTTAGAAAATCCATATGACGAAGCCCGACACGAGAGAACATTTTGTGCAATTTGCCCTCTCAGTCTATAAAAAGCACCTTTTGACAGTTTGATCGTATATCCAAATTCGCGAAACTCGATAATTATATCACTTGCGCCCCTATCTTGCAAGTACGCGACCATTAACAGTTCTATTTTGCTCTGTTTTCCTATATATTGATAGTACAATACAAAAAGGAATTTCTATGGTCAGTTCCATAGTGTAGAAGGGAGAAAAACATGACAGATAAGGTTATTGAAAACAACCAAGTGGCGATTATGGGGGAGATTGTAAGCGATTTTACCTTTAGCCATGAGATTTTTGGAGAGGGATTCTATATGGTAGATATCAGTGTGGATCGTCTCAGTGATTCCACGGATATCATTCCGGTGATGGTCTCAGAAAGGCTCTTGGACGTGAATGAAGACTATAAGGGCATGAAGATTTGTATCACGGGGCAATTCCGCTCCTATAACAGACATGAAGAGAGAAAGAATAGACTGGTATTGTCTGTATTTGCGAGAGAAATTGAGTTTGTGGACGACATCGGTGAGAGTGCCAAGACCAATCAGATCTTTTTGGATGGCTATATCTGTAAGTCACCGATCTATCGTAAAACGCCTTTGGGAAGGGAAATCGCCGACCTGCTGTTGGCAGTAAACCGCCCATACGGTAAATCAGATTACATACCGTGCATCTGCTGGGGCAGGAATGCAAGGTTTGCAAGTAATTTTGAAGTGGGAAGCCGGTGCGCTATCTGGGGCAGGATTCAGAGCAGGGAATATATGAAGAAATTATCCGAGGAGCAGCTTGAGAGAAGAGTCGCCTATGAAGTGTCCGTCAGCAAGCTGGAAATGGTTGAGGAGGAATAAAAAAGTTGCACGAATATCCCGATTGTGCTATGATATGCAGACGTAGTAAGTTATATTAAGCATGTAACGGGAAGTAGTGAGGATATTAATATGAAAAAAGGCATGATTCATATCTATAGCGGGGATGGTCATGGGAAATCTCCGGCAGCGCTCGGCAGAGCGGTGCAGACCGCATGTAAAGGTGAAGATGTAGTCATCATCCAGTTTTTGAAAGGAAGAGGGCTGGCGGAGTCGGAGTTTGTGAAGCGGCTGGAACCGGAGATTAAGATATTCCGTTTTGAGAAATCAGATGAGGACTTTGTACATCTGTCGGAAGAGCACAAAGCAGAAGAGTGCCGGAATATCAGAAACGGTCTTAACTTCGCTAAGAAGGTGATGAACACGAGCGAGTGTTCTTTGCTGATTATGGATGAAGTGCTGGGGTTGATCGATAACGGTATTATCTCGGTGGAGGAGTTAAAGACACTGTTGTCGTCAAAACCGGAGGATATGGATATTATCATGACCGGTATTACGTTGAATGATGAAGTGTGCGTTTTGGCAGACGAAGTGACTAAAGTGGAGACTATGCGGTTTAAGATATGGGAATAAATAATAATAGTGAAATTTTTTGAAGCCTTCAGGTTTGAGAAACTTGAAGGCTTTATTTTACTTGACAAATTACCTAAAAGACGATAACTTAGTATCATATCAGATTTATTCTTATAGTTATATCATTTGTGCGTATCGCACGATCGGCGGTTTCTGCCGGAAGTTCCAATGTTCCGAGTTTGCGACGAGTTTCCCGAGAGTCAAAGTATCTCATAGGAATACTCATAATCTCGTAATTGAGCTTGCTTGATTTAGTATTTGAAGAAACAAATTTTACCTGCAAGGAGGACAATGTATGGCAGCAAAGTTAAAAGAATATTTCCCAATGATCAGGGAGCGGGAGGAGGTGCTGGCGGTAATCGCGAAGGACAGTGTGCTTCAAGATAAGTTTGACAGCTGGGAGCCAGAGCAGCAGGAAGGATTCCTGAATATCTGTACTGGGGTAAAGGGGCTGAAACTTCTGTATGATGGTTTTTTCAAGGAACTCATGAATCCGGAGTATGTACCGGAGCGGCTAAACGATTTTCTGTCCGGTCTGCTGGGTCAGAATGTGAAGGTGGTGAAAGTTTTGCCAAATGATTCTGTCAGGATTGCAGATGAGAGTTCCCTGTTGATTATGGATATCGTGGTAGAACTGGAGGACGGGAGCATAGCCAATGTGGAGATGCAGAAGATTGGTTATCTGTTTCCGGGACAGAGGTGTGCCTGCTACTCGGCAGATTTACTGCTTCGCCAGTATAAGCGGGTGAGAGGAGAAAAGAAAAAGATGTTTAGTTACCGGAACATTAAAAATGTCTATACGATAGTGTTGTTCGAGAAAAGCCCGATAGAATTTCGTGAATATCCTGATGCATATTATCACTTTTTTGAGCAAAAGTCTGATACGGGATTGAAAATAGAATTATTACAGAAATACATATTTATTCCGCTTGACATCTTCCGGAATAGCAGGCAGAATAGAGACATAAAAGACAAAAAAGATGCGTGGCTGTCCTTATTATCAAGTGACGAACCGGAGACTATTATAAGGCTGATAGAAGCATATCCGGAGTTTCGTGAAATCTATAAGGAAGGTTATGAAATCTGTCTGAATGTGGAGAGGGTGATGGAAATGTTCTCGAAAGAATTGTATGAGCTTGACAGGAATACGGTGCAGTATATGATTGACGAGATGCAGGATACGATAGATGCGCAGAAAGATGAGATTACAGGATTACAAAAAGAATGTGATAAGATGCTGAGTGTGTTGAGTGGAACAATAAGCATCCTGCGCAACTTGAACATATCAGAACAGGAGATTATTACGCGAATTTGTGAGCAGTATCAGATCGATGAAGAGCAGGTGCGGAAGTATTTGTAGATGATAAAGGTTGTTTTAAGGCTGAGACAGAAACATTTGACAACCTTTTTAAACGCGATGATTTATTATCATATCAGATTTATTCTTATAGTTATATCATTTGCGCGCATCGCGCGATCGGCGGTTTCTGCCGGAAGTTCCAATGTTCCGAGATTGAGACGAGTTTTCCGAGAGTCAAAGTATCTCATAGGAATACTCATAATGTTGTAATTGAGCTTGCTTGATTTGGCATGTGAAGAAACAAATTTTACCTACGAGGAGGATAAAGTATGGCAACAAAATTAAAAGAATATTTCCCAATGATCAGGGAGAGGGAGGAGGTGCTGGCGGAGATTGCGAAGGACAGTGTGCTTCAAGATAAGTTTGACAGCTGGGAGCCAGAGCAGCAGG
>CAMXBD010000038.1 GCA_947179245.1 uncultured Lachnospiraceae bacterium
GTTCACACTCCCATTTTGTTTTACAAATACATGTAAATTATTTTAATCATAGCTAAATTATATTGGATTGTGTCCGATAAAGCAACCTGTAATTTATATTTTTATACAAAATCTACCTATATTCTTTAACAAATACAAACTATTTCACCAATCGCTCTTTTGCCAGCTTTGTCCACTGACAATTTATCTTCCGATACATACAATATAGTAATATGATCTGTTATGAGGAAACGCCCATGACTTCTCCCTTGATCGCTATTGTCGGCCGCTCGAAAGATACGGTCAATTACGAAAACGCAATCCGCAGACTGGAAATTCCCTTCATCACCACGTTAAGCGTCGAGGATGCAGAACACGCAACCCACCTGCTCCTGCCCGGCGGCGGCGATATCACCCCAGCCTTCTTCGGTCAGTTTAACTGCGGTTCCCGCAACATTGACACCGAACTGGACATTTTACAGATGCAGGCATTTTCTTCCTTTATGACGCAAAAGAAGCCCATACTGGGTATCTGTAAAGGGCTTCAGGTAATCAATATACAGTTGGGCGGCACGATCACACAGCACATCGACACTGCTGCCACACATATGTGGGATGGACAGGACAAACAGCACCGCGTCTATCACAGCGGCGTAAACCGCACCGATTTCTTCTATCAGTTGTACGGCACAAGCGTAAATGTCAATTCCGCACACCACCAAGCCATAGACCGATTGGGACGCGGTCTTATCCCTGTGTGCCGGGCGGGTGATAACGTAACTGAAGGGCTCATGCATATAAACCTGCCGATCATCGCCGTACAATGGCATCCCGAACGCATGTTGGAAGCAGGCGGTGAAGAACTCATCTCTTATTTTGTAAACATGACTCCTATTTCGTAAACATCTGCTCCAATTGAAGTATGCCTTGATCAAACTTTTCTTTCTGTAATTCGTTCTTGCTCCTTACCCGCTCTTTCATATGGAGCGAAATAATTTCAAACAGAGATTTCATGATCTGAATGATAATCTTACGTGTCGGCGGATCAATCTCCTTGAGAGCCGCGCCGATCTTTTGTATACTCTGGAACCAGTTTGCCGTAAAATCAATCAGATTATCAGTCTCTGCGGCAAGAACAATCTGGTAAAAAGTATCTACAAAGGTCCGCATCTGCTCCTGTGAAAGTGACAGTATCCATTGATTCAGCGCCTCATCCAGAAACTTGCGACCCGCATAGAGTTCGTTGACGAATCTGAATTGGTCTTCTTTAACCAGCCAAGTATAAGGGTTATGCTGTGCCAGTCCCATCGTCTTACTCTCCACCACACGATAAGCTCCCTCCGAATATAAAAGCATTCCCACTAACGACGAGTGCGGTATCGTCTTATGGATTCTGTCAGCAATCTCGTCATAAGAACTCTGTGCCTTCACCTCCGGTCTGAATCCCGGACCGTCATGGTCAAAGATCGCCCGGATACGGCTGCGTACGCCTCTGTCACAGTTCATACATGCATAAGTTGCCAGATTACCGCCCTTGGAATGACCTCCGACGTAGAAAGAACCCTTGATATCTTCCGCCACCCGGTTCAGATAATCCACACTCATGCGCTGTCCTAAAACCGGTTCGGAAAAAGCGAGATTAAAATCTTCCTTCCATCCCACGATCGTCTCATCCGTTCCACGGTATGCGACATAATAAACCCCGTCAGGCAGGCGAAATGTCATTGCTGAAAACTGTGTCTCTGTCTCAAGGTCAATTCGGTTTACATAATTCCCAACCGTCATATCCCGAAATCTTCTGCTGTGGTAAAGACCGAGAAACAGCGCCGTGTTATCTTCCCGATAACGTTCGTCAGCATACAGGCGGTCATAATCCTCATGTCTGTATAACTCCCGCAGACTCACCATAGGTCTCTCCTCGCCGACTGCCGGCGCCAGATCATCGAATTTCAGATAAGCAAACTGGCTGAGCGCCAGACTGTCAACCTCGCTGAAAGCTTTCTCCTCCAACGTATAATCGCCATATTCTTTCAGATAATCCAGAATTGTACCCATTCCTTACACCTCTCTGTTCAGTCTTCCCATTGTCGTCTCCACCTGATCAGACATTTCTTATATTTTTGCTTCCAGATGCTCGATATTCTTGATCAGTACAGAGATAGTACCGTCCGGATTCGTGATAAACTCCACACTTTTCGGATTTTTATACTGCTCCATCGGAATCTTGATCTCGATTCCCGTATCAGTATACAGATGCTGGTTCTGATACTTGCGTACCGTATTCTCACTCTGCGGCTGTATCTCCTCCTTGACCATATCATACTTTTCCATCTTATCCTGAAAAGCCACTTTTAATTCCGGCTGCTCATCAAATATTTTCTCCGCCAGTTCTTCCACTACGAAACCGCCCTTTTCCTCGATTTCCTCCTGAATGATGCTCTTGGCACGCATCTGCTTCTCGAAGCGCTCCGTCTCGTCATATCCTTCCTTCTGTATGCTCTCCACCGCCTTACTCACGATGGACAGCTTGGATTTATGTGAAAGATGCGAACTGCATTTTAAGAAAAGAAAAGAGAAATAATTCGTCTTCTCTCCGTTCACCTCATATTTTTTCTCAATCACCCACAATGCCAGATCATCAAGACGTATCACTGCCGCCTCCGTCAGACGCTGGCTCTCCGATGGCAGGATCGACTTGTGTCTGATAATCTCATTGCTGTTGCCCTCTCCATCCTCAAGCGTCATTGTTCTATGTGTATAAAGAGACTTATAATTCATCTTAAGAAGCGCCAGATACTCATCCTCGCCCTCCTTAAAACGCACCACCATGAGATCAGCCGGCGGAATGTCAATGTTACTGTTCATGATCTCATATAACATCGTCGCTATATCTTTACTCACCGTCACAAAATCTTCGTCAGCATAAGAGTTGAGTATCTGATAGACCTCCGACTCCTCCTTATAAAATCTACATTCCTTGGCATCGTCCCCGGAACTGATCTTTGCAATATGCTCCTTCAAAAATTCTGCGATCTCCGAACCATATTCCAATTCCGTATCCGACAACACCGGCATACCGATTGTGGAATCCAGAATATGAACGATCACATTTTTAATTCTGATATCTTCTTTATTCATCGTATGTGCTTCTCCTGTCCTATATTTATCATTAATGTCTGGACGTCAATTATATTTTCCGGGATAGTCCGTCCCTGTTTCAGTCTGCATCAAGTTTACATAACTCTCCGGCTCAAGTTCCATCTTAAGCATGGTGTCAAAAGCCATCAGAAGCATTTTATCTCCGTTATTCTTCATATCATCTTTGCCTCTGTCCATCTGTGCCTTAAAATGATCCATCTGCCACACCATGATATCCACCACACTGTAACCTGACACTTTATATTCACAGAGAAAATTCTGGTGTTCCAGATAATACAGGTATTCCCGAAAGATTCCTTCCGACTGCTTAAGCATCTGCCAGAAATGATTCAGAAACTCCTCATCCTCCCCTGAATAATAGCACAATGCCTGCGCCCATTTGTATGCTTTTTCTTCCATAATGACACTCTCTTTCCTCCCGCAGTCTATTCCGGAATCCCCTCGCTTCATCTGCTGTTCTCCGCTATTCCAACACATTTTTGTTCTTTTTGCTCCGCCGCACATATATAAATATACAAAGCGTGCAGATCTTGCACACGGACTTCTCACAGAAAGCGATACAACACATGGCGATATTGGAACGACTCAATGATTTGATCTGGGGACTTCCCCTTCTGCTCCTCCTGCTTGGGACACACATCTATTTTACCATAAAATTACACTTTCCACAGCGCAATCTTTTCTATGCGCTGAAACTCTCTCTGGGTAAAGCGGACAACACGGGGACGAACCTCTCTCCCTTCTCCGCGCTTGCAACCACACTCGCCGCCACACTCGGCACCGGCAATATCATCGGCGTCTCCACCGCCGTTGCTTTAGGCGGTCCGGGCGCAATCTTCTGGTGCTGGATTACCGGTATACTCGGCATGGCTACCGCATACAGCGAATGTTACTTAAGCGTGCTGTTCCGCAGCCGGAACGAGGATGGCACATACAAGGGCGGTCCAATGTATGTCTTAAAAAATGGTTTACATAATAGTACTCTGGGCGGACTTTATGCATTCTGCACACTGATTGCCGCATTCGGAGTAGGATGCACGACACAAGCAAATTCTGTCACGCAGGCTGCTGCAGCGTCCTTCCATCTGTCCCCTCATCTGGTGGGGATCGTCCTTGCCGTTCTGACCGGAATGGTTATTCTGGGCGGTATGAAAAGCATCGCAAACCTGTGTGAACGCACAGTTCCCGCCATCAGCTTCGTCTATCTGTTCGGCTGTGGACTATTGCTGATTCTCTATCGGAATGTCCTGCCCTCCGCCTGTCTGCTGATTATCAAAGACGCCTTTTCCTTCGGCTCAGTAGCTGGCGGAGTGGCAGGAGCCACCCTGAATCACGCTGTGCGCTACGGCGTAGCCAGAGGGCTTTTTACCAATGAAGCCGGCATCGGCACCTCCGCCATTGCCGCGGCTGCCTCCCACGTTACAGAACCCCGCATTCAGGCTTATGTGTCTATGACTGCCGTATTCTGGGATACTGTGGTCATGTGTCTGATCACCGGGCTGGTCGTTGTGTCCAATATGCTCTACGATCCCGCCTCTACAGCCGGAATTGCTGAGACCGCTCTGACTGCCGCAGCTTTTGCTCATCTGCCTTATGTGGGAGATGCCTTTTTGACGATCTCACTCGCCGCTTTTGCCGTAACAACACTGATCGGCTGGTCTTATTTCGGTGAAAAAGCAACGGAATACCTTGTAGGAAAAAAAGGTATTCCGCTCTATAAATTCGCATATATTCTGATGATCTATTTCGGCGCCGTCATACCCATGCAGCTCGTCTGGGAAAGCACCGATCTGATTAATGCGCTCATGGTACTGCCTAATGTGCTGGCGCTTTACTGCCTGCGCAACTCTATTAAGTCATGAGCCCAAGCGCCTGCCCTGCTAGATCCTGAAGTTCGACGCAATCTCCTGCAAAGACCGGCTGCTTCTCTCCAGAATCGCCATCTTGCGCAGAATTTCCTCAGAACCGACATTAGTGTTCTGCATTGCATCCGCCACGTTGCGCACTTCATCCACGATTACGCTGTTCAACTCAGTCACAGCGCTCAATGAAGCCAGCATCTCTTCCACGGAAGCTCCCATCTCCTCTGATGCGGAACCTAAATCATTTGCAATGTCCGTAAAGAATACCGCATCTTTCTGGTACTGCTCTGCGGTATCTACCATCACATGATAATCCTTGACAACATGGTCCTTCATGAAATTAAGCAGCTTTGTCGCGCTGTCTTTGAGTTCCATAACAGAACCTACAACTTCATCGATGACTTTCTGAATCTTGTCTACAGTAACCTGTGAATTCTCTGCAAGGTTCCTGACTTCATCCGCAACTACCGCAAAACCTTTGCCAGCTTCTCCTGCTCTTGCCGCTTCAATCGCAGCATTCAAAGCAATCAGATTAGTCTGACTGGCAATTCCGCCAATCTCCTGTGACAGATTCTTAATAATCTCAATCTTCTCCACACCCTTCAGAGAATGCTCCAGCTCATCTTCTGCACTGTGATAAATGACGCTCGCCTGCTTCTTGGCTTCTATCGTATTGGTGTACAGTTCCTTCGCGCGGGTATTGATCTCTCTCGAAGCGCCTGCCGAATCTGATGCCTTATCAGCTACATCATTCACCTCAGCGCCAATCTCGTTGCTCGCCTCACTGATATTCTGAGTTACATCCGCCGCTTCTCTGACCTTGCCGATCAATCCTTCCATGATCTGATCCATCGCATCAATATTATTATTCAGAGCAGACATCTCGGCGTATGCCTCCGAAACTGTCTCCGCTATACTTGCGGCCTCTTCATTCGTTCCGGTGATTGTATCTTTGATCTGCTGCTTGATGCTTCTGGTCGCATAAGTAACTTCCTCGATCTCATTCTTAAACCCATCCGCAACCTTTGCCTTACCGCCTGCTGCACCCTGTTCGCTGAAATTACCTGTAGCAAACTGTTTCAGTTCCGCAAGCGGCACCATAGCCTTATTAAATATAGCGCCCACGATCAGATCGATCACCACTGTCCCGATCACACTGATCAGTACAGCCATACCGGCTGAACTTCCCACACTCGCTTTACCGACACCAACCGCACTTGCAACTGAACCTATAAATAAAATAACAAATGCCGTCACTGAGACGGTGATCATAAGTTTACCTCTAATTGTTTTCATCGTCTAACCTCCCAAGCCCGATAATATGACAATATTATACATGAAACATTTTATCTCGTCCAGAATTATATATAGATTCCGTTTAATTTTTTCGACTTTTTTCGATAATAAGCATAGAACCCGATGCAGATCAACGCCGATAATAAAGAGCCCAGCGGCGCCGCCCACCCCATCGGATAAAGTGAATCCGGGTAAAACCTGCTTGCCAGCCATGCCCCCGGAATGCGCACAAGCACGATTGCCATTATATTATGTATAAATGAGATCATGGATTTCTGATCTCCGCAGAAATATCCGCTGAAGCAGAAATGAACCGCCGCAAAGACACAGTCAAAAGCATATGCCCGCAAATATTCGCATCCTGCCGCAAGCACTGCACTGTCTCTCGTAAAAATACCCACAAGCGTATGGGGCAGAAACTGGTTGTATAACGCGCACAGACATCCCCACCCTACTGTAATCATAAGACCGTAATACAGCGAGCGGCGCGCCCGTTCTGACTTGTTTGCTCCCATATTCTGTGCCGTAATGGTAGAGATTGCAGACAGAAACGCAGACGGAACCAGAAACATGAAGCTGATCAATTTTTCAACGATTCCTACCGCTGCCGATATAACCAGCCCGCGGCTGTTTGCAATCACCGTAATCACAATAAATGCGATCTGGATCAATCCGTCCTGAAGAGCAATCGGTGCTCCTACCTTAAGAATCTGTGAGGTTACTTCCCTGTCCGCACGAATATCCTGCCGCTTCATGTTTATTCCCATATCCCGCTTTATCATCATGTAAAGTGAGACTATCACGCTCACTGCCTGTCCGCAGACCGTTCCAAGCGCTGCGCCTGCCGCTCCTAATCCGCACAGACCGATAAACACAAAGTCAAGCACAATATTGACCACACAGGCAACAGCCACGAAATACATAGGTCGTCTGGAATCTCCGGTTCCCCGGAAAATACTGCTGATCACATTGTACGCAGTGATAAACGGAATCCCTGCAAAACATATGGCAAGATAAGTTTTTGTCTCCGCCACCGCCTCCGCGGGAGTTAACATAACTTTGGTGACTACTGACGTACATCCTAATAATATTCCCGTCATAGCTATCGCAAATACCACAAAAAATACGATAGATGTTCCTATGGTCTTGGAAAGTTCTCTCTCATCCCTAGCTCCTACGCTCCGCCCGATCTTCACGGTAGTCCCCATGGCAAATCCTACGATGATCACAGTCAGCATATGCATCACCTGACTGCCGATGGAGACTGCCGTAGTAGTCTCCGAACCGTTATACAGCCCCACTACAAACAGATCCGCCATGCCATAGAAAGTCTGCATGAAACAGGACAGAAGATAGGGTAACGCAAACAAGATCAGATTTTTCCCCACACTCCCCTGCGTCAGATCATTCTTTTCATTCATCTGTCTTCGTCTCTTTTCCAATTTTATTCTCTTAACAAATCTTTGTTTAGTCAAAAGACCTGACAAACACTTCGTTCTGTCAGTCCCTTCGTAATTATACAGGATAAACTGTCAGCACACAATACAAACTGACTTCGGGTAAATCACCTTCAAACGAACTGACTTCTAACGCAGAGACAGCCATTCAGCTAGCCTAATGCGACGTCCAATATCATCATGACCACAAACCCAAGTGCAACACCGATCGTCCCTATGTTGCTATGCTCTCCCGTTTGGGATTCCGGAATCAGTTCTTCCACTACAACATAGATCATAGCACCTGCCGCAAAAGCAAGCAGATAGGGAAGCGCAGGCACAATCTGACTGGCAAGCAGTATGGTGACTGCCGCCGCGATGGGCTCTACGATACCCGACAATGAACCGTAAACAAAAGAGCGCAGCCGCGACATTCCCTCACTGTGAAGCGGCATAGATATGATCGCTCCCTCCGGAAAGTTCTGTATTGCAATACCTAACGCCAGCGTGAATGCACCCGCCATAGTAATGCCGGCATTCCCCAGCAAAGCTCCTGCAAAAGTCACGCCGACAGACATTCCTTCCGGGATATTATGCAGCGTCACCGCAAGGACAAGCATAGTTGTTTTTTTTAAATTGGCTTCAATGCCTTCCGGCTGGGTGCTCTCCAGATGCAGATGCGGGATCAGACTGTCCAGCACAAGCAGAAACAGCATTCCGCCAAGGAATCCTGCCGTGGCAGGCACCCACGCGATCCTGCCCTGCTCAGTTGCCATATCAATCGCCGGAATCAGCAAAGACCATACCGAAGCCGCTATCATCACGCCCGAAGCAAAACCTAAGAGCATTTTCTCCAGCTTCTTATTCATTCTTCTCAAACAGAAAACCATTGCAGAACCTAGAGTCGTTCCTGCAAAGGGGATCAGCAATCCAAGCGCCAGCTGCATATTATCACCCTAACCTTTCTCGCCCATAGCAGTTATTTTATCCTATGCACCGTATATCAAAAAGTACTGTGTGACACGATTTTTCACGCTGCATATCATATAACAATCTTATCTATTACGAATAGGAAATCAATCATGAGACAATATTCATATCCTAATGCTTATGCAAAGATCACCGGTAATGCCGCCAATCCATCTCTGCATGGAGTCGCTTACTTCTATCCGGTTCCTTTCGGCGGCGTATTAATTGAGACGGAAGTGTACGGTCTGCCCTACGAAAACATTCCGCCCTACAGTCAGTTCTACGGTATGCATATTCATGAAACAGGCGATTGTTCCCTTCCTTTTGATAAAACCGGAGACCACTACAATCCCGCCAGACTTCCCCATCCCAAACATGCCGGCGATCTTCTTCCGCTCTTAGGTAATGAAGGTTACGCCTACAGCGTCTTTTACACTGGCAGATTTGAACTGAAAGACATAATTGGCCGTTCCCTGATCATCCACAGTGCACCTGACGATTTCACCACACAGCCTTCCGGCAATTCCGGAGTCAAGATCGGATGCGGCGTCATCATGGAAAATATTCTGTACTAGCATTTTCTCCACAAAAGCATGTTCAATATCCATCGCATATATTTTACACCCGATCTGCGCCAGCTATGCATTATCGGGGCAATCATCTCTCATCAGATCAGCAATCGTAATACCATCAAAATAGTCATTCACTATTTCATAAAATTTCTGCCACATGGGAAGCGTCCTGCAATCTGCCGTCCTATCGCAGGGCGGCGCATCACAGTTAAGACAGGCTACAGGCGCAAGATCACCCTCCGTAAGCCTTATGACTTCGCCCACCTTATACTCTGTTGCCCTGCGTGTTAAACGGTAACCGCCGCCCTTGCCGTGAACGCCTTCTATCATGTTGTTTTTCGTCAGAACAGGTAATATCTTCTCAAGATATTTCAAAGAAATCTCCTGACGCTTTGCTACATCTTTCATGGGAATGTAGCCTTCGCCGCAATGCTCCGCCAGATCAATCATGACTCGCAGTGCATACCTTGCTCTCGTAGAAATCATCATGCCTGACTCTCCGTTTTATCATTTTTCTTATAATAGTCCTCGATTGCTGTTTTGATCGCCTCCTCGGCCAGCACAGAACAATGCAGCTTATGTGCCGGAAGTCCGTCAAGCGCTTCCGCCACCGCCTTATTGGATAACTGCAGCGCCTCCGATACAGGCTTACCTTTGATCAGCTCGGTTGCCATAGAACTGGATGCAATAGCGCTGCCGCAGCCAAAAGTCTCGAACTTCACATCCGTAATAATTTCATTATCTATTTTTAAATATATCTTCATAATATCGCCGCACTTAGCATTTCCCACTTCGCCAATTCCGTCGGCATTCTCTATCACCCCTACATTGCGGGGATTACGAAAATGGTCCATTACTTTGTCACTGTATAAAGCCATATGTTATACCTCTTTTCTGTTTACTGATTATCAAATCATACTTTAAAAAAAGTTTTGGAAAAATGACACTTCCATGGGGGTGATTTATTCAATCACAAATTCTGCCTTCCCACTTACAAGATCACGCCATACAGGAGATATACCCCGCAGGTAGCCAACCACATCCTTGACTGCCCGGATCATATAGTCGATCTCCTCCTCCGTCGTTTCCTCACAAATCGTCAGCCGCAGGGAACCATGAGCAATCTCATGGGGTCTCCCGATTGCAAGAAGCACATGACTGGGATCGAGAGAACCAGACGTACAGGCGGAACCCGACGATGCATACACTCCTTTGTCATCAAGCAGCAGCAACAGTGATTCTCCTTCTATTCCCTCAAAGCAGAAACTCACATTTCCCGGAAGTCTGCACGATGCATCTCCGTTCAAAACGCTGTGAGGTATCTTGGAAAGTCCTTCGATCAGCTTATCTCTCAGCCTTATGACCACCGCCGCATTCCTATCAATATTCGCGCAGGCATTCTCCATTGCCGCTGCCATTCCCATAATTGCCGGAATGTTCTCGGTTCCCGCTCTTCTGCCTCTCTCCTGCATACCGCCCTCGACAAGATTGGTAACTCTGATTCCCTTCTTCACATAGAGCGCACCGATTCCTTTCGGACCATGGAACTTATGTGCCGAGAGTGAAAGCATGTCAATATTCTGCTCTATGACATCTATATTCAGATGGCCCACTGCCTGTACCGCATCGGTATGGAACAAAACATTCTTTTCGCGGCAGACGGCCCCGATTTCCTTAATCGGCTGTATTGTTCCTATTTCATTGTTGGCATACATGACTGTCACAAGGCAAGTGTCCGGCCGGATTGCATCACTCACCTGCTGCGGCGTGACCAGACCGTTCTCATGTACATCCAACAGTGTTACCTCGAATCCTTCTCTCTCAAGTCTGTCTAACGTATGCAGTACCGCATGATGCTCAAAAGCCGTGGTAATAATATGTTTCTTTCCCTGTCTCTCTCCGATACGCGCCGCGGAAACAATTGCCTGATTGTCCGCCTCGCTTCCTCCGGAAGTAAAAATGATTTCCTCCGCATCACAGTTAAGACAGCCTGCTATCCTCCTGCGCGCGTCTGTAAGCGCTTCATTTGCTCTCTGTCCTGCCGAATGCAGACTTGACGGATTCCCGTAAATCTCATCCAGATATGGCAGCATGGCATCTATTGCCGCTCTGCACATCTTAGTCGTCGCGGCATTATCAGCGTAAATGTTCATAATGCTCCTCCTTTACCTACCCTCTTGGTCGGTAGGTAAATAATAGCATAATCCACATGTAATGTCAATCGCACGCATCCTTAGCAGTCCAGCTGACACAAATACACTATGCGGTCATTTCTACGTGGACAAACTGTCATCCAAACTCCTTGCTCACACAATACCCCAGCACAGATTCCATCTGCGGCGAAACCCATTTATCCCGATGGTACAGAAGCTGTTTCCATACTTCAATCTCAAAATTCTCCACATTCAGGTATGCCATCTTTCCCGCTTTCACTCTACGCTCCGTCACATAATCCGGCAGGTAGGAAATACCTACTCCCTGCTCTACAAGTGTACAGATCAGGTTTGTACTGCCGATTTCCACGACAGGATGAACCTCCATGGACATCTCTGCCAGCTTCTCATCCATCAGTCTGCGATAACTCATTCCCTTCTCGGTCAGGATAAAGGGCTGCCGTATCAGTTCCTCTATGGAAATCGCCGACGCTTCACATAGCGGACTGCCTGTTTCTGCCACAAAATGCATATCCGCTTTCTCCTCCCGCACGATTACATATTCCGCACTATAAATGTGATTGTCCAATGTCAGAATTGCATCTACTTCATTGTGATTGATCAGCCGGAACATCTCCTCCGTTCCCGCCGCAATAATCTTGAGCGTAATCTCCGGGTACTGTTCCCTGAAGCTATGAAAATCCTCACGCAGAAATGAATCACTCAGCGAATCAGCCATAGCGAGCCGCACATGTCCCCTGACCGTCCTCTCGCTTCTCATATCCGCCTCCAGCTCCTGTGTCATCTTACTGATTTTGTGCGCATACTCCAGTACTTCCCGTCCGTTCGCTGTCAAAACGACCGTATGATTAATCCGCTCAAACAACTGTGACTTAAGTTCCGTCTCCAACTGTTTGATCTGAAAAGATACCGTTGACTGGGAATATCCCAGCTTATGGGCCGCCTTCGTAAAACTTCCCAGTTCGGCTACATGTATGAATGTAATCAGATTTTTGATATCCATGTCTTCCTCTTTCTGCATGATATACATCGAATTTTTAGATTCTCATTATCATTTCCATCAATTTTACAGATGCTTCCTTACAGTATATACTATATCTTAAAATAGTACAAACAGAAATGAGGACGATCCTATGACCATCTGGCAAACCGTAAGCGAAGCTTTTATGACAGCTTTTTATGCTGTGTTCAATGTACTCTGGGGTGATCTTATCACTATTCCTTTGCCCGGCGGAAGTTCGCTGGGGCTTTCCCTGCTCGTACTGATCCTGATTCCGTCAGGTATCTATTTTACCGTGCGGACAAGATTCCTGCCTTTCCGACTGTTCCCTGAAATGCTAAAAATCATGGTTGAGAAGAAAAAAGTCTCACAAAATGGCGCAATATCGGGTCTTCAGGCACTCATTGTATCCACGGCGACCCGCGTAGGGATGGGCAATCTGGTAGGTGTTGTGGCTGCAATCTCCGCGGGCGGAGCCGGAGCTGTCTTCTGGATGTGGGTCATTGCATTCCTCGGTTCATCCACCGCTTTCATCGAGGGAACGTTAGCGCAGCTCCACAAAGAAAAGGATCCTCTGTACGGCGGCTATCGCGGTGGTCCCGCCTATTATATCCATCATCTTTTTATCAAAAAAGACAGCAGGCGCAAACGCTCTGTTATCGCTGTATTGTTCGCTCTCTCCGGTCTGATCTGCTGGTGCGGTATCAGTCAGGTAATCGGCAACTCCGTATCTTCGGCGTTTAAAAATGCATTCCATATCCCGCCTCTTTATACGACGATCATTCTGGTGGCTGTCTCCGCAGTCATTGTGCTTCGCAAGAATGCCACAGTCAAAGTGCTTGACGTATTAGTACCGATCATGGCAGCATGTTATTTCCTGATCACAATATTCGTTATTATTATGAACATCGGACTGCTGCCCTCTGTCTTCCAGAGAATATTCGCAGAAGCTTTCGGCTTACGTCAGGTCGTTGCCGGCGGCTTCGGTGCAGTTATCATGAACGGCGCAAAGCGCGGTCTGTTCTCCAATGAAGCCGGCTCCGGTTCCGCCCCTTGTGCGGCGGCAGCTGCCGATATCAGCCATCCTGCCAAAGAAGGTCTTTTGCAGGCGTTAGGCGTATTTATCGATACGATCGTAATCTGCAGTTGTTCTGCAATGATTATGCTTCTTGCTCCGACCGAACTGACTGACGGGCTTGTAGGAATGGACCTTTTACAGACTGCTATGGAACATCACTTGGGATACTTCGGCGTTATCTTTATCGCCGCTATCCTCTGGCTGTTCAGTTTCTCAACCTTTATCGGCATTCTTTTCTATGCCCGCTCCAATGTCGCCTATCTTTTTGGGGACAACTGGCTGTCACAAACACTGTACAAGGTTCTCGCACTGATCATGCTCTATATCGGTGGAATGGCAGCTTACACCTTCGTCTGGGATCTGGGAGATCTGGGCGTCGGGCTTATGACAGTGTTTAACATGATTGCACTGTTTCCGCTTGCACCGCAGGCGCTGGCATCATTGAGGGAATATGAAGCAAGCATTAATGCAAAAAATGAATAACATAAGGACTTGCAAATATTTCGTTGCTATATTGACACTGGTGAATCCGAATGCTATAATGGCTAATGTAATTAACCAAAACAAAAAGTAGGATAGCCAATATGAAAGCAGGTTTAAACAAAACAACGATTATTGAAATGGCGGCTAATATAGCGGATGAGAGAGGCATTGCTAATGTAACTCTAAAAGTGTTGGCGGCAGAATTAGGAGTAAAATCCCCATCTTTGTACAAGCATTTTAATGGTGGTCTTGATGAATTAAACAAAGAACTTATGCTGTACGGCTGGCATTCTTTAGAAAGCAAGATTTCAAAAGCCGCCATAGGTAAGGCGAAGGATGATGCGATAATGGCTATATGTTATGCTTATCGTGATTTTGCTGCCGGCCATAAGGGATTGTTTGAAGCTATGCAATGGTACAATATGTATCAGTCAGAGGAACATTTGCAGGCGACACAGGGCATGGTGTCTGTTTTTTTTCAAGTCCTTGATTCCTATGAATTAAATGAAGAGCAAAAAGTGCATATTGTGCGTATGTTTCGTGGATTTCTGCAAGGTTTTTCTTCCATTGAAAGCCACGGTGGATATGGAAACCCACTATCCATAAATGACAGCTTTGATTTTGCCCTGAAAACAATACTGAATGGTATTCATGATTTGCAGGGGGAAATGGAAAAATGAAACAGATTCTGAAAAAAGTCAGTCCATTTAATAATAGTACAAAGATGCCTGTATCACTATTCATAGCCAAGAAAATACTTGCCTTTTGGGTATGTTACATAGCCGGTTTGTTTATAGCTGAAGGACTTGTTATTCTTTTACATTTTGCATTAGGAAAGAACATGCTTGTCGGTGATGTGTTTGATGTAGGAACTATTACGTTGATTACTTATTACGGTTACCTTATAATAGCGGGTATTGCATTACTCTATTGGAAAGTGATTGAAAAGAAACCTCTGACTGCAATGGGACTGTCAAAAGAAATTGGCACTTATTTTATTGGTATTGTTTTAAGTATTTTTTTGCTTACCTTGTCTGTCGCTATCATTGCAGCGACTGGAAATATAAAATATCAAGGAATTTTTGAAAACGCTGATGTTCTTATGATAATTCTCTTAACAGGGGGATTTATGATTCAAGGTGCGGCAGAAGAAATGCTTTGCAGGGGGATTGTTTTACACGCACTTAAAGAAAAAACTTCATTTTTGACGGCAATGATTGTAAGCACAATTTTGTTTATTATACCGCATTGGTCGTCTTTATTTACAGGGGAAATAATTTATGGTGTAATCGGTGTCATAAATCTAATTCTTATTTCTGTTATTTTTTCATTTCTCACAATTTGTTTTCAAAGCATTTGGGCAGCCTGCGGTCTTCATTCATTTTGGAATGCTATTTTATATAGTGTCCTTGGATTGAATTTAAGTGGCAATGAGGAAACCTTAACAGCAATATTTAATATGCAATCCGTAGGCGACAACATTTGGAATGGCAGCATATATGGAATTGAAGCGAGCGTAGCTACGACTATTGTATTGGCTTTTGCGGCTGCGTTGGTTTTTGTTATAAGCAGAAAGAGGGTAAAAAAGTGTTTAGGACATTAATCCCAATCAGTCCATGAACCAACCATGCCGTTAATGTGATGAAATTCAGATCTTATAGCACATCTCTTGTTTCCAATTTATAAAGTGTAAGAAAGACAGAGATGACAGATATAATTAACAATGTTACATGAAAAGGTATATTGTCAAGCAATGTATAAGCTCCGATATTCCCCTGTGTTAAGCACACGATTATAACCCCTGCAATGATCGTCGCTTTTGATGACTTTATCTTTAATCCAATCAGCAGCGCTATAAAACTTATGCTTACCATTACTGCCGAACTTATGAATATTTCAATATAAAATATGCCACTTCCCAATGCAATATTGACAGCTCTTATGTGCGTATATTCTTTAGTTATTACAAGTACAGCGTAAATCATCACTTTAGATAAAAACAGTGCTATAAAGTTGAAAATCCAGACTGATAACATCTGTGACAATAATATTTTCTTCCGGCTGATGGGATAAGAAAACATTAAATTCATTGTTTTATTTTTATATGCACTGACAATAAATGAGGCCAACATGGTACTTGTAAAAATAACAAAGCACATGTTTGTGAATAATTCTACTCCTGACTTTAACATACTCTCCCCATATTCAAACATTGTTTCAGCAGCTTCAAGCTCTCCTGCGGCTGCCAAAATAAAAATCAAAAGGATAAGCACCATGATAACGGCATTCCGTACATATTTTATGATATTATTTTTCTTCCATTCAAGTCTGATCAGCTTCAACATTACTTTCTCCCCTCCTCTGTCAGTTTTAAGAAATAATCCTCAAGACTTTCCACTTTTTTACCAATAGAACTAATCTCCACATCATTCAGTGTCAATGCCTTTGATATGTCATTTGTGGCAATCCGGTTGTCATAGACGCGGATACTACATGCACCTGTTATCTTGAAATTATTCAATTCCAATTTATCTGCCAGTACATATGCCGCCCGCTTAATATCAGGGGTGGAAAGTTCAATATATGCCGTATTCATTTCAGCTATTTCTTTCATGGATATTTCCTTCATCATATTTCCATGATTGATAATGCCGATCGTATCGGCAATACTTTCTATTTCAGAGAGGATATGGCTGGATATCATAATGGTAATACCATATTCCGTGCAAAGCATTTTAAATAAATCCCGAAGCTTTTTCATCCCGGCAGGATCAAGTCCATTAGTCGGTTCATCAAGTACCAACAGCTCCGGTTTACATAAGATCGCGCGAGCAATACCTAACCGTTGTTTCATACCTAATGAATACTTCTTGACAGGTTTGTCCGCCGCATCAGTCAGTTCCAACATTTCAAGGGCATTTTCCACACTTCCGGGACTGTAATACCCCATGTACTCACAATGAAGCCTCAGGTTTTCTTCCCCGCTTAAATGGTCATAAAATGTAGGAAATTCAATAATACTTCCCATTCTTTTCAAAACTTCGTAAGAAGCAGGCATAAGACTTTGCCCAAAAAGTTCAATCGTACCCTCTGTTGGTTTCCAAAGGTTCGTAATCATTTTCATCACCGTAGTTTTGCCCGCTCCGTTTGATCCCAGAAATCCGTATATTTCCCCCTTCTTCACATGAATATTTGCGTCCTTAACCAATTCCTTACCGTCAATGATTTTTGTAAGATGACTTGTTTGTAAAATATATGGCATATTGAATGCCTCCTTTCGAGAGCATCTTTCGCTCTTGAAACCTATTGTAGCAGTCAGGTTTTTCAAAACTCTTGACTAATTCTTACAAATTTCTTTCGTGATAAATCTCAATACTTAAACTTCTTCAATTTTACTGTAAATGTTGTTTTGACATTCGGCTCACTGTCTAAGAAAATATCTCCACCTAACTGATTAGCAAGGTTCTTGGCAATTGTAAGCCCTAACCCATTGCCCTGTATCTTACGGTTTCGGGAATCCTCCATTGTATATAACCGCTCAAAGACATTTTGGGCAAACTCCTTATCTATTCCTTTTCCCCGATCCATTACATCAATATAAACATGGTTTTCGCTTTCGCGCACTGTAAGACCTATGTATTTTCCATCACTTCCATAACGCACCGCATTTGATATTAAATTGGATAAAATTCTGTCAATGGCATCCTTTTCACCCTGCACAAAAATATCATTTTCCGGAATGGATAGATCTACAACAAAATTTCTTCCTTGCAGAATCTCATAAAAGCTCAATATACTTTCCCTGCACAACTCGCTTAAATTTATCTTGCTTATCTTAATGTTGGTATCCCCGGCTTCCAGCTTCGCCAGTGTAAAAAAACGGTCAATAAGCTCCATAACCTGTCTGGCTTTTGCCTCCACCTTTTGCAATGTTTCATCATCTCTGTCTTCAAGACGCATAATCTCAAGATACCCTAATATGACCGTCAAGGGCGTCTTGATATCATGCGATATGTTAGAAAGCATTTTCTTTGAGGAAATCTCCTGTTTCCTGAAATCACTCTTTATCTTCTGTCGGTTCAGCAATAAACGGTTAATCTGTCCGCATAAGTCCATAAGGATCCTGTTATCCGTAAATACCATGACCTTTTCATCACTGTCACTTTCTATAATATCTGACAGTTCCCAGCTAATCTTTTTTAACTTTGCCTGTATGCCTTTCGTATAGGCAAACTGCTGATATAAAATAATAAACAGCAGTATGATAAGGATACATACCAGAAAAAATATAATCACCCTGTCGTTCATTCCATATCTCCCAGCTTATACCCTATCCCCCAAACCGTGACTACGATCTGCGGATTACGGGAATCATCTTCTATTTTGTTACGCAGTCTGCTGATATGGACATTTACAGCATTTTCATCTCCAAGATAAGCGTCATTCCAAACATAAGAGTATATCTGCTCTTTGGTATAAACCTTTTTGGGATTTTGCATCAGCAGCTTTAAAATTTCAAATTCCTTGGCTGTTAATTCAATCCTCATCCCATTTTTCAATACAGAATAATCATTTGTATTCATGGCAAGACTGCCGCATTTAAGAATATTTTCATCTTGGACCGCATGTACCGCATACTGCGTATTCCTTCTGATATTAGCTTTGATTCTTGCCAGTACTTCCGTAACAGAAAACGGCTTCGTAATATAATCATCTGCCCCTAATCCCAATCCCAATGTCTTATCAGAGTCTGTGTCCTTAGCAGATAGGATGATAATCGGCACTGTACTCTTTTCCCTGATTGCTTTCATAACTTCCATTCCGTTTTTTTTCGGTATCATAAGGTCAAGTAATACCAGACTGTAATCATCTGCCAAAAATTTCTGGCAGGCGCTTTCCCCGTCAAAAGCCGTCACTACTTCAAAGTTTTCTGTCATCAGAAAGCTTTTTAACATATCGCTGATTTCAATGTCATCTTCTACTAATAAAATCTTCATTTGACTGTTTTCCTTTGTTTATTGTTGAGTCTTTGTGGATTGTAGTAAGCATACTGTCTCAATATTCCACAAGTGTGCAATAAAGATGTACCTTTTCGTGACTTATTCGTTAAATCTTGAATTTCTTATGATGCTCTGGCTCTGCTTGGAACCAGCAATATGGCTTGTTATACCTTAACGCACCTGCCATAGAAAAGATAAGAATTGTGTTGATAGACGAACCCTTTGACCGGTTTCGGTTTGATTTGTGATCTGCTCTTTGCTATGGCATTTGCTGCTAACTGCAATTTTACCATAGTTTTATATATCCGAGTAGATTTTCCGAAAATGAAATGGGCAGATTTAATTGCAGAATTTAACTTAATATCCAAACAAGAATTTCTAATAAGTTGGGACATTTCCGTTTTGAAATCATCTGCGACTTTGATTCTTATTACAAAATCATCCCTTATATAAGAATATAGTTCTGGATCCTTTTTCTTCTTTTCCAAAGCCATTTCTGCTTTTGCATTGGCATGCTCAATAATCCTTTTATCTCGATATGAAGGCACTACTAAATGCCATTCGCTGATATTTCTAACCCCCAAACTTTTCAATTTACCAGCATATTCTTCGTCTACAAATTTACCAATATCCTTAGTGAGTTTATCTCTCAACTTTGCATACCACTGTTGATCAGAATATTCTCCTTCTGGATAATAACACTGGTAAACCAAATTATTTGTAAAGCCTTCAATACCAGCATCTCCATTGGCTGTCGCAGGAACTTTCTGATACCCATCCTCTTGATAGCGAATTCGATAACTACTATCACACAATTCCTCCCATTTTTCGCCATCCATATTATCTCCAAAGAAACTCAGATTCATTTTATTCCCCCTGCCAATACACTCAGACTCAACGTACTTTGCCCATATGGTTTGTCAGTGATCAACCCAATACCTATAATTCTTTCTATCCCTTCCTCAATAAAAAGCACTTTTGCCAAACCAAATGTTTTATCCGCCCATCTTATTCCATTATTAAGGCAATATTTCTCCTTATCAACCATTTTCACAATATCACCTATTTTCTAAATATGTAGATTATACCACATTATTCTATTATTTACGGCAAATATCTCAAGTCATATATGACATTTTTACGACAAAAACTATGATAGAATTGTCTCTCCTAAAAATCAGTTAACTAAAAAGCAAAATACCTCCTTAATTATGTAGAACAGGAGGTATTTGTATATTACTTACTTTATACTTCAAACTTTTTCATTTCATCTTGAGATAATGGTCTTCCCAACTGCTTGGATAATAATATTGCTTCTCGCAAACGATATACCTTTCCGTCAGAAGGTGCTGTTAATCTCCCGTCTGTCATGGCTTCACCGAACCGATCAAACTTATCCATAACGGTTTTCTCTTTTCTTTCAGCTACAATCATATCATTCACCTTCCTTAAAATATTTCCTTATTAATGCAATAGCCCCGTATGTGTCTATATATAAAGTATGCCAATCAATACATTTTGCATTCAACATTTTTATATAATGTTCTACCAAATCGGTTTTTGCAGTAAACTGCACATATCCTTCGTTTCCTGCATCCCAACTCAGTTTACAAGCAATCGCAAACAAATGAGCCCCTACACCTTTGTACATTCCAGTATGTCCAACATTAAAAGGTGCTGCTTCTACAATATCTACATGAGTATAATATTGATCTCGAATATGCTTTAGTGCTATCCTTCCCTGTACTTCATCATCGTTTTCCAAGAGTAACTCATATACTTCATAGCCATTCTGATGTGGAATACTCCAATCAAACTTCCATCCACGAGCTTTTAGCTCTAGCGCATCCTGTTTTGTAATTGTTCTGGTAACAAGACGATATTCTGTATCACATTCTTCTCCTGTCTCTGTACAGACTAGACAATTTGTTAAGGTATCAATTATTACATCAATTTCCATAAGTGTTTCCTCATTTCTATTATAACATATTTTTTTACAATTCCACTATATTATTCATAAATATATTGAACGATCATACAGTATCAATTTCCTCCGCCAGCTTTAGCTTGACAGCATAATATTGGCGCAACTGCTTTTCATACGTCATAAGCTCTCCGTCTATTGCGACAATATCCACTTTGCTGTTGATCTTTTCCTGCATCATTGCCGCAAACAGTTCCTCCCGTATCTGTTTCTTATAATCACACTTATGCCCGCGTGTCATGGTACGGTGCTTACAGCCATAGTAATAAAAATCTTTGTATTTCGTCCCGTCTTTTTTGTGCTTGATGTTCTTATTTCCATACATACCTGCTCCGCAGATTGGACATTTAACAATTCCTGAAAGAAGGTGCGTTTTTGTGTCTTTGCCTGTGAGATGAGTTTTACCTGTGCCGCCTGCCAGACGTTTTCTTCCGGCATCCTTGGAAGAATCAATTCCATCTTCCACGCAGATCAGATTTACTCCGAAATCCTGCATAACCTGCAATGCAGAAAGTACGTCCGCTGGATTTTTCTGCATCCTCATATGTACCAGCAATTTCATAATCATTATAGTCGGCATATGCCTTCATTCTGGCTTTCTGTGCATCTAAAGAGTAACCGTCTGTCTGCATGGCTGTAGATACTCTTGTATATGTGTAAACCATGACTTCTTCTCTTTTCATATCAAGTTCTCCACTTGTGCAACAGATTTACTTATCCGTTCCCATCTGAGGCAATCTCATTGTATTTAAAGAATCCATTGTCTGCATCTGCCTCACTGGCATAGGTAAAACTAATCTGTTCTGGTGTTAATTCAGGCGGCATAAGGTTCGCTTTGATTGCATCAGTGTGAATGTGGTAATTCAATTTGGAAATCTCTCTGTTCAAATTCCAATTCAAAGATAAACGACTGTTTTCGTCCATCTTCAAGCGTCGATAATCTTTCATAATATATAATTGAAATTCAGGAGAAATCCATGTTGCAAAAGACATTGCAATATCACTATGAGCATATGTACCGCCATAACGTCCGGCTTTTGAAACAATACCAATCGCATTCATCTGTTCTATCCATTTGGTCGGCGTCATTACAAAGCGATTTAATCCGGCTTCATTTTTAACCGCCTCGAATTGCACACGGTTAAAATCAGAATTATGTAATTCCTCCCAAACCGCCAAAAATTCTATTGTGTTTCGATTGCGCATCCAGTTCTGAATCACAAATCTTGGATCATCTTCATTCCGATACTTTGCAATATCCGTCAATGAAATAAATTCATTTTCAAAATCTGTCGTATATACACCAATCTTAACGCCTTTTGCATGAATTGTTTCCTTTATGAGCGTTTTTCCCATCTGTATCTCCTTTATCTCTTTTTAATATGGTTTGGACATGTTTATCATGTTTATTATACCCCGTACAATCAATATTGACTTCCACCTAAATATGATGCTCGACATTCAGTTTGGACAATAAACATACAGTCTCAATATTATCCGTATACGGAAACATATCCACCGGCGTCATCTCCACCACCCGATAATTCTTCCTGCCGTTTTCTTTGCCACTTCCCGCGCTTTTTCCTGCTCTGTTCTTCTGTCCTTTTCCGGTCAGATACTCTAAATCCCTTGCCAGCGTCTCCGGATTACAGGAAATATAGACGATTCTATCCGGCTGTAAACAAAGCACCGCATTCATAAACTCTTCTGTACTGCCGCTTCTGGGCGGATCCATAAAGACTACATCTATCTTTTCACCGGCGTCGGCTAACTGTATCATAAACTTTCCCGCGTCATTCTGGTAAAAATCAGCATTCTTAATTCCGTTAATCTTAGCGTTAACTACGGCATCTTTGACTGCTGCCTGATTCAGCTCCACGCCGATCACCTTCTTTACATGCTCCGCAGCGGCAAGCCCGATCGTGCCGATGCCGCAGTAAGCATCGATTATTGTCTCGCGTCCTGTCAGCGCCGCATACTCTATTGCTTTGTTGTACAGTTTCTCAGTCTGCACCGCATTGACTTGGTAGAATGATTTCGGAGAAATACGGAACGTTTTGCCACACAAGCGATCCTCAATATAGCCTTTGCCATAGATTACCTGTTCTTTATCCCCCAGCACCATGCTCGTTTTCTTATTGTTTACATTCAGAACTATGGTAGTTATTTCGGGATGTAGTTTACATAACACATTAACAAAATTTTTCTTAGAAGGAAGTATAGGAGAACCAAGCACAAGCACCACCATGATCTGCCCTGTAGCATGTCCCACCCTGACAAGCACATGGCGAAGCAGCCCATAGCCTGTATCTTCATCGTATATTTTCATCCTAAAAGATTTCGCTAACTGCCGGATGGAAACGATAATTGCATCCGCTTTACGGTCCTCCAGCAGACATTCATCCACAGGCACTACATTGTGGGTTCCCTCCTGATAAATTCCCGACACGATTCCTTTACCCTTCTGGAAATCAAAAACCGCATGTACCTTGTTCCGGTAATGTTCCGGATTATCCATACCAATAATATCGCACACTTTCCCATATTTACCCAAAAGCTGTTTTACTGTCTTTTGCTTTTTCTTTAACTGTTCTTCGTAGGGTGTGCCGGTGTAACGGCAGCCTCCGCATTTATTTGATTCAGGACATTGATTCATAGTTGTATTTCTCCTGTTCTGTCATATCTTTTGATTATATAGTATCATATCTTTTCATTATTTAATGGACATGCACTATTTTATCATCATATGCAAAAATTAAAAAGTCAATGAATACAAAAATGGACCGCCGCATCAGCCACAGTCCATTTTATTACTCCCACATATTTTCACATCACGCCGCTTCGCTAACATAGCGCTCAGCTCCACTACCTATACCGCTCCCAGTTTTACGCACTCAATACCTTCCAGAAGGTTGCTGGCAAGTACGCTGTCCGCCTCATTAATACGAATCGTAAATTCGCTGGTCGCATTACCTAAAAGTCTATGCCACGGCTTTTTCTCCTGACATTCCACAAAAAATGAAATACGGTTCGTCACAAGCAGCTTTTCCAGCTTATCCTTGCTCTCTATGCCATACACTTTACAAAAAGGAATTTCATGATTAAAAAATAATGCGTTGAAATTAATCGCTTCCACAAATACCACCCCCATAAAACTAAATCCATGCTTTCTTCTTACTGCTAATATTTTTTAGCTTTATGTCAACTTGTATTTTTATTATACGCTATATAT
>CAMXBD010000039.1 GCA_947179245.1 uncultured Lachnospiraceae bacterium
GGAGAAAACCGTCCAAGGAAAAAACTCCTCTTCCATGGTACAAAGAAAGGTGGTGATATTTTTGGATAACATAATAATGTTATGTATTGAATCCTTTTTGCATGGCTGCAAAACTGGAATGTGCGTTCTCTGGAATTCAATAACATCTAGTCCGTTTTTATTCGGATTCTTCGTTTTCCTTCTCTTGAGAAAACTAAAACGAACGTTTCTATAGATTTCACCTTCCCTCAGCTTTATGCTGGGGGTTCCCTTTGTTTAAATTAAATTTTACAGCAAGGAAAGATACTGTATGATTAAGAAAAATGCTTTACAATACAGGCATATTATGTTATGATATCCGAGTATGAATTATAGCCGATACTCAGCGGCGGGACGACTCCGACCCCATCTTAGTATCAGGCGGTTAACAAGGTGATTCCTGACAGGAATCCAAGAAAAGAAAGGAGAAATTATGATTTCTAAAGAAAAGAAAACTGCAATCATCAACGAGTATGCCAGAACACCCGGCGATACAGGTTCACCGGAGGTACAGGTAGCGGTTCTGACAGCCAGAATCCAAGAACTGACAGAGCATCTTAAGGAGAATCCGAAGGATCATCATTCCAGAAGAGGTCTTTTGAAGATGGTAGGTCAGCGAAGAGGATTACTCACATATCTGAAGAATAAGGATATCGAACGATATCGTTCTTTGATTGAGAGACTTGGTTTGAGAAAATAAGACGAGACAGAAGGCGGATGTAAGGCTGGATTATGTCCAGCTTTGTCTGCCTTTTTCTTTAGTTAGGTGGAAGAAGCATCCGAGACCACAAATATTCATACAAATCTTTGCCTGCGATTCTGTATACACGGCGGAGCGGGTGATTAAAGAGTGTTTTGCAGGAATATTTGTAGTTTCGGCATCTTCTACCTTAAACAATTATAAACATAAAAGGAGAGAAGATTATGTACAAGAGTTACACAATGGAACTTGCCGGACGTACCCTTCGGGTGGATATCGGCAGAGTAGGTAAACAGGCAAACGGCTGCGCTTTTATGCAGTATGGTGAGACAACAGTGCTGTCTACCGCAACAGCATCTGAGAAACCGAGGGAAGGGATTGATTTCTTTCCTTGCAGTGTAGAATATGAGGAGAAGTTGTATTCTGTAGGTAAGATTCCCGGAGGTTTCAATAAGAGAGAGGGTAAAGCATCTGAGAATGCGGTTCTTACAAGCCGTGTGATTGATCGTCCTATGAGGCCTTTATTCCCGAAGGATTACCGTAATGATGTCACATTGAATAATATGGTAATGAGTGTAGATCCTGAATGTCGTCCGGAGCTTGTGGCGATGATCGGTACTGCAATAGCAACATGTATTTCGGATATACCGTTTGACGGTCCATGTGCCATGACACAGATGGGACTTGTGGATGGCGAGCTGATCGTGAATCCTTCTCAGGAAAAATGGGACAAGGGCGATTTGAAAATGACTGTTGCATCTACGGCACAGAAAGTCATCATGATCGAGGCAGGCGCCAATGAAGTGCCGGAAGATAAAATGCTTGAGGCTATTTATAAGGCACATGAAATTAACCAAACGATCATCGAATTTATCAATAAGATCGTTGCTGAAGCCGGCAAACCGAAACATGCTTATGAGAGTTGTGCTATCCCGGCTGAGATGTTCGAGGATATTAAGAAGATTGTGACACCTGAGGAGATGGAGACGGCGGTCTTCACTGATGAGAAACAGGTGCGTGAGGAGAATATCAGAAATATTACTGCAAAGCTGGAGGAGGCTTTTGCAGAGAACGAAGATTATCTTGCTGTGCTGGGCGAGGCAGTATACCAGTATCAGAAGAAGACTGTGCGTAAGATGATACTGAAAGATCATAAGCGTCCGGACGGTCGTGCGCTGGATCAGATCAGACCTTTGGCAGCAGAGGTAGATATCATCCCCAGAGTACACGGTTCTGCTATGTTTACTCGTGGTCAGACTCAGATTTGTAATGTCTGCACATTGGCTCCGTTGTCAGAGGTGCAGAGAGTGGACGGTCTGGATGAGAATATAACAAATAAGAGATATATGCATCACTATAATTTCCCGTCCTACTCAGTGGGCGAGACGAAGGTGAGCAGAGGCCCGGGACGTAGAGAGATTGGACATGGCGCACTGGCAGAGCGCGCTTTGATTCCGGTACTTCCGTCTGAAGAGGAGTTCCCTTACGCGATCCGTACCGTATCCGAGACGTTCGAGTCTAATGGTTCTACATCAATGGCATCTACATGCGCATCCTGTATGTCCCTTATGGCAGCAGGGGTGCCGATCAAGAAGATGGTGGCAGGTATCTCCTGCGGTCTTGTGACGGGCGACACAGATGATGATTTTGTATTATTGACAGACATTCAGGGCTTGGAAGATTTCTTCGGAGATATGGACTTTAAGGTGACAGGTACACATGACGGTATCACAGCTATTCAGATGGATATTAAGATTCACGGTCTTACAAGACCGATCGTGGAAGGTGCAATAGCAAGATGCCGTGAAGCGAGAGAGTTTATTATGGCTAACTGTATGGTGCCTGCAATTTCCGCACCTCGTAAGGAAGTAGGTCCGTATGCTCCTAAGATTATTTCTATTCAGATTGATCCTGAGAAGATTGGTGATGTTGTAGGACAGCGCGGTAAGACTATCAATGAAATCATTGCACGTACAGGTGTGAAGATTGATATCACGGATGACGGTCAGGTATCGGTATGCGGTACTGATAAATTTATGATGGATAAAGCTGTTGATATGATCAAGATGATCACCACAGACTTTGAAGAAGGACAGATATTCAAAGGAACAGTTGTCAGCATTAAAGAGTTCGGTGCATTTGTTGAATTTGCACCCGGTAAGGAAGGCATGGTTCATATCTCAAAGATTGCGAAGGAAAGAATCAATCATGTAGAAGATGTTCTGACGCTGGGAGATAAAGTGACGGTTGTATGTCTCGGTAAAGACAAGATGGGAAGAATCAGTTTCTCCATGAAAGATGTAGCGCAGGTTTAATACACTTTTGGGAGAGGGATACCAGAGTAAACAGAGTGAGAGGTAATATGAGAAAACCAACAATATTAGTTGTCGATGATGTTGATATCAACAGAGAAATTTTATGCGAGATGTTCCATGACTATAATACGATGCAGGCATCAAACGGAAAAGAAGCGATAGAGATCATCGCCTCCAATTTGGACGTGATATCCGTTGTGCTTCTTGATATTGTGATGCCTGTCATGAATGGCGTTGAAGTTTTGGAAGAGATGAAGAAACAGAAGTGGATTGAAGATATTCCGGTATTACTTATCACCGGCGAGGCAACGACGCAGATTGAGCGCAAAGCGTATCGTCTGGGAGCCAGCGATATTATCAAGAAGCCTTTTGATGCTTTTATTGTAAAGCAGCGTACAATGAATGTGATTGAACTGTATTACAATAAGCGTCATCTGGAAGAAATGGTAGAACTTCAAACTAAAGTACTGCGTAAGCAGGCGGAAGAACTTCAGAGTATTAATGACCGCATTATAGACGTAATGAGTAATGTGGTGGAGTTCCGAAATCTGGAATCTGGTGATCATGTCAAGCGTGTGAAGACATTTACTCACATATTGGCAAAATATGTGGCGCAGGAATATCCCGAATATCATCTGGATAAATATGCGATTAATATGATCACTTCTGCGGCGGCACTGCACGATGTAGGTAAGATCGTGATACCTGATGCAATCCTTTTAAAGCCCGGCAGATTGACAGATGAGGAATTTGACGTCATGAAATCCCACACCACCAAAGGGTGTGAGGTGATTGATATGCTGGCTGATATCCAGCAGGGTGAATATGGTAAAGTCAGCTATGAAATATGCAGACATCATCATGAGAGATATGACGGACGCGGATATCCGGATAGATTAAAGGGAGAAGAAATTCCGATTTCTGCCCAGATTGTGTCCGTAGCCGATGTATATGACGCACTGGTTCATGAAAGATGCTATAAAGCTGCTTTTACTACAGAAGAAGCGTATCGAATGATCACCAACGGAGAGTGCGGAACATTCTCTCCGAAGTTGATGCATTGTCTCTCTTTAGCTAAGGAAGAATTTGAAGCCGTAGTAAAAGGTACATATACAGAAGAGTGGTAGGCAGACAGGCTACCATGGGGTAGTTGAGTCAGATGCCTTCTCTTCACAATATTTGCAGCGATAAACTTCCTTCTCTTCGTCCGCAAGTACGAAGATGTGAGGAAGTTCCTGCTCTATTGAAGTAATACAGCGGGGATTTCTACATTTAATTATATTCTTGATTTCTTTAGGCAGTACAAGCTCTTTCTTGTCTACGATTTCCCCGTCTTTAATTACATTAACTGTGATATTATGGTCGATGAATGCCAGAACATCCAAATCTAATGTGTCGATATCACATTCTACTTTAAGGATGTCCTTTTTTCCCATTTTATTGCTACGGGCATTCTTGATGATTGCTACGGTACAGTCTAATTTGTCTAACTGCAGGTGATGATAGATCGAGAGACTTTTACCAGCCTCTATATGATCCAGAACAAAACCTTCCTCAATTTTTCCTACATTTAACATATGAAAATACTCCCTTCTTATTTTGTAAATATTGTTGTAGATAAGGCTCCGATACTGCATATTATTGTATGCAAAATGACCGGGTGCGAATATTCTGTGATAGATGCTGATTATATGTCTATTTCCAGAAGCGTAAGAATCAACGCCATTCTGACGTAGACGCCATATTTAGCTTGTTTGAAATACACGGCACGGGGATCATCATCCACTTCCACGGAAATCTCATTGACACGCGGGAGAGGATGGAGTACCAGCATATCGTCTTTGGCGAGGGACATCTTATCCCTGTTCAGAATATAGAAGTCTTTCAGTCGGACGTAGTCTTCTTCGTTGAAGAAACGTTCTCTCTGTACTCTGGTCATATAGAGCAGGTCTAATTCCGGCATACAGTCTTCGAGTCTGATCACTTCTGAGTAGGATACGCCCTGCTCGGTCAGCATATCCGTAATGTAGTCCGGCACTCTTAACTCCGGCGGGGAGATGAAGAGAAAGCGGATGTTCGGATAGCGGACCAGTGCGTTAATAAGAGAATGCACCGTTCTGCCGAATTTCAGATCGCCGCACAGGCCAATCGTAAAATTACCGAGTCGTCCTTTCAGAGCGCGTATCGTCATTAGATCGGTGAGCGTCTGGGTAGGATGCTGATGTCCGCCATCTCCCGCATTGATGACAGGGATTCCGGAACGGGTTGCTGCTACCATCGGCGCCCCTTCCTTGGGGTGGCGCATCGCACAGATATCCGCATAGCAGGAAATGATGCGGATCGTATCGGAGACGCTTTCGCCTTTGGAAGCTGAGGAAGAGCCGGCGTCTGAGAACCCCAATATCTGACCGCCCAGATTGAGCATAGCAGCCTCAAAGCTGAGTCTTGTCCGGGTGCTGGGTTCATAAAAACATGTCGCCAGTTTCTTTCCCTCGCATGCGTGGGTGTACTTTGTGGGATTAGTGGCGATATCATCTGCCAGATCAAATAGCTTGTCCAGTTCTTCCACGGTAAAATCCAGTGGATTCATTAAATGTCTCATAGTAATCCTCCATTCTTACTTAACAATAGAAAAATTAAGGTTTCTCAATCTTTTCCCTCCGAAAAAAATAGAAGAGAAGTTATCTCTTCTATTTTAATAATACGTTATGATTGATACGACAATAAATCTTCAACTGATTTTCTCTTAGGTGCTACAGGCGCTTCATCGGGGTAGCCAACAGGAATCAAAGCAACTAACTCTCTGTCCTCCGGAAGCTGTAGCATAGATTCAACAGCAGCCTGATCAAATAATCCGAGAATAACAGTACCAAGACCCTGCTCATAGGCAGCCAGACAAAAAGTCTGGGATGCGACACCGGCATCATACATCTGCCAGCCATCACCACGGGGAGTACTGTAGGAACCGTCACGTTCAAAGCCACTGCGGTTCTTTAAGATGGTTACAGCAATTAAAACGGGTGCATTTGAAATGATCGTACCGTTTCCGGGATAGATGGAAGTGCCTTCATTAGCAATTCTTTCTTTTAATTCCCCCTCTATGGCAATATAGCGGGTAATCTGTGTATGTTTCCAGCTAGGAGCGTAGGAAGCTGTCTCGACAATCTGTGCAAGCAGTTCATGAGATACAGGATCAGCCTTGAATTTGCGAATACTTCTTCGTCCCAGAATACATTCCTTTGCAGTCATGCTATAACCCTCCTTATAGTTGTGTCATGATTGTTAACATCTATATTTTGTATATCATACCATAAAGGTCAAGGGGTTTCAACAGTTTTTATATTGTGGAATAAGTGGGGGTATGTTATAGTGGTAATGGAATTTACGGGGAGTCCCGCGATGGCAGTAAGTGTCATGCACGGGAGTTTTATATAGAAGGAGAGGCATATTTTATGGAAGAAGTAAGGAAAGAAGTACAGAATGGGGAGAGCAGACAGGCGGAGACTAAGATAGAAGAAAATAAGGTTGAAGAAGATAAGAAGACGTATGTGGAGAGAAAACGCTGGCTGTTCTTCGGACTTCCTTTTACTTTTACAAAGTATACGGTGACAGATGAAGTCATCACGGTCAATGACGGACTGCTGAATACTAAGGAAAACGATTGTTATTTATATAAAGTACAGGATGTAGAGTTACAGATCAGTCTGGCTGAGCGTATTTTTAAGCTTGGTACGGTGGCATGTTATACGGGTGACAATACGCACCCGCAGCTATATCTGACGCATATCAGGAATGCTAAGGAAATCAAGAATTATATTCTGAAGGCATCTGAAGAAGCGCGCAGACGGCGCCGCACCTTAAATACATTAAATATCAATGCAGATGATATTGATGAAATCGATACCTGATGCGGTTTTGACCGTGTATGATGCAGGAAATTCTAGCAGTTTGAGGAAACAGGTGTTATTGTGTATCTTCCTCATTTTCCATCAGAAGACGCTCAAAAAGAAGCCCGGTGATGAACCAGCAGGGAGCGTAGTCCAGACGGATTACCTTGGCGAGATTCCATTTAGAGTGCTCATAATTCCAAGGACACAGATCGCGCCTGCTCAGCCATAATCCCGTCGCAAATTCGGCGGAGAAGATCATGCCGGTATAGACCAGACCGCGGAATATGAAATTGTTATGGCGCATAAGACGCGCCAGAGGGGCGAGCAGGGCGGCGAGCCCGTATATGGGAAACATCCAGATGGAAGTGGTACACGGAAGCTGGAGATCTCTTCTGCGAAAAGCATGAAAGGCAGTGAAGATGAGCTCCAGAAACCATCCTAAAAGCCCGCAGTGTATATAATTGTGAATAAATTTTCTCATAATAGCAGGATAACCGGATTGGGAGAGGTTTATACAAGAAATTATCAGAGCAGGAGGAGGCGTGCGCATGAATTACAGGGAAGCAATGGAATATGTGGAAGAATTGCAGCAATACGGCAGTGTCATGGGTCTTGCGTCCATACAGGAATTGTGCAGACGCCTTGACAATCCGCAGGAACATCTTAAATTCGTGCATATTGCCGGAACGAACGGGAAGGGGTCTGTGCTCGCCTATGTATCTACTGTGCTGCAGGCGGCAGGTTACAGGGTAGGCAGGTTTATCTCGCCTTTTGTGAAAGACTTTAGAGAACAGTTTCAGGTGGACGGCAGGGTAATCACTCAGTCCGGCTTGTGCAAGTATTTAGAGCATGTCAGGCAGGCAGCGGGGAATATAGCAGCAGAGGGGCTTCCGCATCCGACGCTTTTTGAGGTGGAGGTTGCAGCAGCGTTTCTGTATTTTCTGGATAAACAGTGCGATATTGTCGTGATGGAGACCGGGCTTGGCGGTGCGCTTGATGCGACCAATGTAATCACAAACACGCTGGCAGCGGTTTTTACATCTATCAGCATGGATCATATGAATATTCTGGGGGACAGCTTGGAGCAGATTGCGGCGGCAAAGGCGGGAATTATTAAGAACAAGTGTTATGTAATAAGCGCCAAACAGCAGCCGGAGGCTATGAAGATGCTCAGGCAGGCTGCTTTACTGCGAAAGGCTAAGTTTTATACGGCAGATGTAAGCAGAGCCAAAAATATAAAGTATGGCGTGACGAAGCAGACATTTTCTTATGATAAGTATAAAAATGTGGAAATTGCGATGCTGGGAAAGTTTCAGATAGAAAATGCCGTGGTGGCTCTTGAGACGTTGTCAGCGCTGGGGCGGCAGGGATTTCCTGTGGCTGAGGATAAACTGCGGCAGGGATTTGCACAGACTATATGGCGCGGAAGATTTGATGTGATTGGCAAAAAACCCCTTTTTATGGCTGATGGGGCACACAATGAGGATGCGTCGATCAAGTTGGCAGAGAATATACGTTTTTATTTTACAAATAAGAAAATCATATATATAATGGGAATGTTGAAAGATAAGGAATACGATAAGGTGATTCGTAATACTTATGAATTGGCAGAACATATCATTACAGTAACGCCGCCAATCAAAGAACGGGCAATGCATGCCTATGAACTGGCGCAGGCGGTACGGGAATACCACAACAGCGTGACGGTGGCGGACAGTGTACAGGAAGCAGTTGAAATGGCATATCTGCTGGCAGGGCAGGATAAAGAGTGTGTGATCGTCGCATTCGGTTCCCTCTCTTATCTGGGTGAATTGATGAATGTAGTGGAACATAGAGATACGATCAGGAGAGATTCTCATGGTAGATCAGAAGAAAATTGAGGAAGCGGTGCGGCTTCTGTTAGAGGGGATCGGAGAGGATGTGACCAGAGAAGGTCTGGCGGATACCCCTAACAGGATTGCACGCATGTATGAAGAAATTTTTAAAGGGATGGATGAAGATCCGGCACAGCATTTATCTAAGACTTTTGCGGTGGACAGTAATGGGATCGTGGTGGAGAAAGATATTACCTTCTACTCTACATGTGAGCATCATATGCTGCCGTTTTTCGGTAAGGTACATATCGCCTATATACCGGATGGAAGAGTGGTGGGCTTAAGTAAACTGGCTCGTACTGTGGAAGTGTTTGCCAGAAGGCTGCAGATACAGGAGCAGATGACAACACAGATTGCAGAGGCAATCATGGATAATTTGAAACCGCAGGGTGTGATAGTGATGGTGGAGGCGGAGCATATGTGCATGACCATGAGAGGCGTGGCTAAACCCGGCAGTCAGACTGCGACTATGGCGGCGAGAGGATGCTTTGAGGATAACGCCCGGTTGCAGCAGTGTTTCTTTGAAATGATAAGGCGATAGAGCGATTAAGAGTAAAGGAAAAGGGAGGGGCAGGAAAGTGAAGATAGGTAATAGGGATTTTACAATGAAAGGGCATACTTATGTGATGGGCATCCTGAATATAACACCTGATTCTTTTTCAGATGGGGGCAAATATCAAGAGATGGACAAAGCATTGTACCGTGTGGAGGAGATGATCGGTGAGGGAATGGATATACTGGATATTGGCGGAGAATCCACCAGACCGGGATATATATCGGTATCCGACAAGGAAGAGATCAGCCGCGTAATTCCTATAATTGAAAAAATTAAATCAAGATTTGATATACCGATTTCCCTTGATTCTTACAAGGCAGAGGTAGCAAAGGCAGGTGTTAAAGCAGGAATTGACATGATTAACGATATCTCCGGATTAAAATCAGATTTAAAGCTGGCGGAGGTGATTGCCGAAAGTTCTCTGCCGTGCTGTCTGATGCATAACCGCGCGGAGGCAGTCTACGACAACTATGTCGAGGAAGTATTGTGGGATTTGGAAGCAACGCTTGAGATTGCACATAAAGCGGGAATACATGATGATAAGATCATTCTTGATCCGGGTGTGGGATTTGGTAAAACTTATGAGCACAATCTTGAGATCATCGACAGATTAGAGATGCTGCATTCGCTGGGATATCCGGTTATGTTAGGCGCCAGCAGGAAATCGGTGATCGGGACAGCGCTTGATCTTCCGGTAGAGGAGCGTGTGGAGGGAACGATTGTGACAAGTGTGTATGCGGTACTTAAGGGAGCAGCGTTCGTGCGGGTTCATGATGTAAAGGAAAATGTGCGCGCCATTAAGATGGCAGAAGCAATACGGGACGGGTATAAGCAGTAAATTTCAGAACAGGGGCAGTATCATGGATCAGATTATTATAGAAAATCTTCAGGTGTACGCTTATCACGGTGTATATCGGGAAGAAAATGAAAAGGGACAGAACTTTTATATCAATGCCGTTATGGAAACGGATACACGAAATTCAGGAACATTGGATGATTTGGACCTCTCCACTAATTATGGGGAGGTCTGTACGTTTATGAATAATTACATAACGGGGCATATTTATAAATTGATAGAGACAGTTGCAGAGAGAACCGCGGAAGCAGTACTGCTGCGGTTTCCGCTGATCAGGCAGATTACCTTGGAAGTGCGTAAACCGGAAGCGCCTATCGCGCTGCCGTTTGAGTCGGTATCGGTCAGGATCACCAGAGGCTGGCGCAGGGTATATCTGTCCTGCGGTTCTAATATGGGAGACAGAAAAGCACATCTTGACGGTGCTGTGGAGGCGCTCAGGGCTGATGAGAGGTGTCGCGTGATTCGCGTATCCGACTGGATTGAGACGAAACCATACGGAGGAGTGGAGCAGGATGATTTCTTAAACGGAGCTATTGCATTGGAAACATTGTATACACCGGAGGGATTATTGGAGAAACTTCATGGGATAGAGTATTTACATGACAGGGAACGCAAGGTACATTGGGGACCGAGAACACTGGATCTGGACATTTTATTGTATGAAGACTGTGTTATGTGTACAGAGGATCTGACGATTCCGCATGTGGATATGCATAACAGATGTTTTGTATTGGAGCCGCTTGTGCAGATAGCGCCTTATGAGCGTCATCCGTTATCAGGACAGGCAATCAGACAGATGTATGAAAAGGTGATTCGGGATAAAAAGGAGTGAACGTATATGCGTGGAATATATGCAGAAAAAGTATCGCTTGAGACAGCGCGGGAAATATATGAGACATATATGAAGGTGGATTTTCCGCCGGAGGAAATCAAACCATTCCCTGTGATCAAGAAGATGTGGGAGAAGAATAGCTATTTTGTCTACGCTTTTTACGAAAACGCATCGGAGGACAGCACAGAGCAAAATGAGGATGATGAGCGCGTGATGTGTGCCTATGCTTTTTTGCTGGCTGACAATAAAAATCATGTGTTATTGTTGGATTATTTTGCAGTCTGTGCGCAAAAACGTGGGACAGGATATGGCTCCTGTGCGCTTTCTCTCATGAGGGAAACATGTGCAGACTGGAATGCGTTGATCGTTGAAGTGGAGAATGATGAAATGGAAGATATAGATGATAAGACACGGACGACAAGAAAGCGCCGTATCTCTTTCTATACAGAAGCAGGCTGCCATATGACGGATGTAAAAAGCCGGCTGTGGGGTGTGGACTATCGTATTATGGTATTGCCTCTCTCTGACAGATATGCCGGAGAACATATCGAGGAGAAACTGGTGTCCCTCTACCGCGGCATGTACGATGAGAAAAAACTGAAAGAAAATTTCGTGATATTGTCAGAGTAATGGAATTATTACTCTGACAATAATATTTTACTGTAACTCTTCTAAAGCTGCCTGCATTCCGGCATCAAAGGTAGTCACGTTGACGGGACCGAAAGTGCTTGTTCTGTAGACAGGCGTTGACTCCCTAAATGAGTTAAAATACACATATTGAGATGTGATGTTGATATTCTGATAGTCGCCTTCACGTATGAGTTCCTGTGAACTGCCGTCGGTGAGCATCCTTTTGAGTGCGGGTTCCGTCTTAGAGTTGACCTGATAATATATGTAGCCGCCATATACGTTGAATAAGTCAATCCGGTCATTTGTCAGTACTTCTACCATGTCGTTGAACATGGAGTAACGGCACAGCCGGTAATTGTTTTCCACATCCATATAATATACATAGCCGTCCTGATAGATCGGATTCCAGATATTGCCCCGCCATACAACAGAAGTAGTATCGTTGGAAGTATTGAGTGCATACAGATAGTGATCCTGATCGGTTCCGTTGTAGTAAATGGTGCCGTTCACATAGCAATTCGGGTTGATTATGGCGTTAGGATTTACCGTTTCTTTGTCTTTCTTGTTGATCTTAATCTTTTCTAAAGAGACGGAACTGCTGGCGTCTAATTTCTCATAATATAGATAATTGCCGCATAACTGCATCGTGACAACATGACAGCGGTCCATACCGGTAACGTTCTTGCCATTTAATTTGCTGCGGTAGATTCCATAGGAGCCGCGTACGGAACCGAGATCGGAACCGCCGCCTGCATTAGCCATGGCATAATAGAGGTAATCTCCTCCGGCGCATATATGCGAGGAAGAACCGTCATGAAGCTTTTTGATATCAGTCTCATCGGGGTTCATAGAATAAAGTGAGTAGTTGTCATAGGCGTTGGCAAAATAAACCCGTCCGTCATATTCACAGAAGTATCCGTTATTATTCAGATTACCGGGGGTGTTGCCGACGGTATACTCGTCATTTAAAGGAATGTAGCTTGCATAAAGAGCAAGTGCGAACAGTGCAATAAAAATAATGCCTGTTATAGAAAGAATTAGTATGTTTCGTTGCTTGGATGTCATAGTTTTTCCCCTTTCAAGACGTAAAAAATACGCTGCTAAAAGTCTTTCCTAACAGATTTATTATAGCCTTAAACTGTCTTGCTATCAAGGGGGATTTGGAGTAAGATTATATCAGCAAACAGTAGAGGAAAGGATAAAATGGAATGGAGTTATTAGAACTGCGGGAGGAACTGGACAGGATTGATGAACAGATTGTAAATCTCTATGAGGAGCGGATGGATATCTGCTCTAAGGTAGCTGATTACAAGATAGAGACTGGCAAAAAAGTGCTTGATAAATCGAGAGAAGAAGAGAAACTGCGCAAGGTGCGTTCATTGGCGCGCAATGAATTTAACGCCCATGGTGTGCAGGAATTGTTTGAACAGATCATGTCCATGAGCCGTAAATTACAGTATAATAAGCTGGCTGAACAGGGTGCGCACGGCAAACTTCCTTTTATTGGTGTGGACAAGCTGGATACCCAGAAGGCGAGAGTGGTCTTTCAAGGGGCGGAGGGCGCATACTCCCAGATGGCGATGATGAAGTATTTCGGTGATGATGTCAACTGTTTCCATGTAGATACCTTCCGGGACGCTATGGGCGCCATAGAGGAAGGGAGTGCGGATTATGCCGTACTTCCTATAGAAAATTCTACAGCAGGCATTGTCAATGAGATATATGATCTTTTGGTGGAATATGAGAACTATATTGTCGGAGAGCAGATTATTAAGATAGAACATTGTCTGATGGGGCTTCCGGGGACGAAGTTTGATGAGATCAGGACGGTTTATTCCCATCCGCAGTCTTTGATGCAGAGTGCCAGATATTTGAATGTGCATGATAACTGGCGCCAGATCAGCATGCAGAATAATGCTTTTGCAGCGCGCAAAGTCAGTGAGGACAAGGACAGGAGTCAGGCGGCGATTGCCAGTGAGCAGGCGGCGAAGATATATGGACTGGATATTTTGGAGCGGTGTGTGAATCATTCGGAAACTAATTCCACCAGATTTATTATCATCACGAATCAGAAGATATTTTTAAAAGATGCGACGAAGGTGAGTCTGTGTCTGGAAGTGCCGCATGAGAGTGGTTCCCTCTATCATATGCTATCTCATATCATCTACAATAATCTCAATATGACTAAGATTGAGAGCCGTCCGATTGAGGGAAGAAATTGGGAATACCGCTTTTTCATTGATTTTGAAGGGAATCTGGCAGACAGCGCGGTGAAGAATGCACTGCGGGGACTACGGGAAGAAGCGCGGAATATGAAGATACTTGGGAATTATTAAAAGAAGTATGCAGTGGAAGTACAAAGATGGCGGGAATACAGAGTATAGAGGGGTGGTCAAATGAGAGAAGAAGAACTGATTATATATAAGGAATTCGAAGATGGACAGACGTTACGCGATATGGTCTGGCTGATGGACAGCTACCGTTCAGGAGACGGCAGAATGCGGCCGTTGTTTTATGAGTGTATGCACAGGCTGTTAGAGATGGCAGCGACACATGGCTTTTCGGGCAATCTGTGGCATTGCTACCTGACGAATCTGTTGGTGAATAATGAAAACAGTTACAGTGTGGCATGTGAGATCAGAGGAGAGGTGGAAGGCAGCGTCAATCAGCTGGCTCTGCATGACATTGCTATTTTCAAAGAGTTCTATGACTTTGATTTTACGGAGATGATGGAGGTGTTAAAGGCGCCGGAGTTTAGTGTGGTCCTCGATTATGAGAGCTCGGCGGGCGGCAGCAGGATATACAGCACCAAGATCAGGGATAGAATATGTCATCTTGCCGAACAGTTTGCGGAAACGGAGAATGCTTTGGAGATGAAAGCTGTATTGACAGTATTTTACCGGGAATACGGAGTAGGTAAATTTGGTTTACATAAAGCATTCCGCGTGGTACACACTGATGATGGGGCGAGGATTGATCCAATCCGCAATATTTCCCATGTACAGTTGGACGATTTGATCGGGTATGAGATTCCCAAAAAAAAGCTCACTAATAATACAGATGCTTTTGTGGCGGGCAGAAAGGCAAACAACTGTTTGTTGTTCGGCGATGCGGGAACGGGCAAATCCACGAGCATTAAAGCTATTGCAAACGAATATTATGACAAAGGGCTTCGCATCATTGAAATATATAAGCATCAATTTCAGGATCTGAATGACGTGATTGCACAGGTGAAGAATAGAAATTATAAGTTCATTATCTATATGGATGATCTGAGTTTTGAGGAATTTGAGACAGAGTATAAGTATTTGAAGGCGGTCATTGAAGGAGGCTTGGAGAAGAAGCCAAACAATGTTCTGATCTATGCAACTTCCAACAGACGCCACCTGATCAGAGAGAATTATGGTGACAAAGAGGGCAGACGGGAAGATATGCACGCCAGCGATACCGTGCAGGAGAAACTGTCTTTGGTATATCGTTTCGGCGTGACGATCTTTTTCTGCGGACCGGATAAGAAGCAGTATGAAGATATCGTTAAGGGGCTTGCAGCGAAGTACGGCGTCACGATGGAGGAGGAAAAACTGCTGGCAGAGGCGGGTAAATGGGAGCTGTCCCACGGCGGACTGTCCGGACGGACCGCACAGCAGTTTATCGATTATCTGCGCGGCCAAGATATGAAGTTAGATTAGTGTATTCTTCCGAGGTGAGAGAACGGGATGGAATTGAGATAGACGTAAAGGGGAAAGGAAACATGAAGACATTTGCGGCGATAGATGTCGGTTCTTATGAACTGGCAATGAAGATTGTTGAGATTTCTGCGAAGAACGGAATTAAAGTGATCGATCACATCAGGCATCGTATTGATCTGGGCACAGACACTTTTGCCAAGGGCAAGATCAGCAATGAGAGAGTGGATGAGCTGTGCCGGGTGCTTCGCGAATATAACGAGATTATGCAAAGTTATAAAGTGGATGATTATAAGGCGTATGGCACAAGCGCGATCAGGGAGACGGAAAACACGATGATCGTCTTAGATCAGATTGCGCAGCGGACGGGAATTACGATAGAGGTCTTAAGTAATTCGGAACAGCGGTTTCTGGATTATAAGTCCATAGCTTCCGGCGGGGATTCTTTTAACAGGATTATTGAAAAAGGTACTGCAATCGTGGATATCGGCGGCGGCAGCATACAGATTTCCCTTTTTGATAAGGATACACTCGTGACTACCCAGAATATGCGTATGGGAGTACTCAGATTGCAGGAACAGCTCGGTAAGCTGAATATACGTCCGGAGCAGAATGAGAGTATGCTGGATGAGATTATCAGTTCCCAACTGGCGGTTTTTAGGAAATTATATCTCAAAGACAGGGCAATCGAGAATATCATCGTTGTGGATGATTATATTTCTGCGGTAGTCGGTAAGAATGTGGCGGGGCTGGAGCACACCAGTGTGGAGGCGTCCGCTATGGACAAATTTCTGGAGCGTGTACGGGCTAAATCTGTGCAGGAAGTATCCCGCATTCTCGGTATGCCGGAGGAAAACGTACCTCTGTTGTTCATATCGGGAATCCTGCTTAACCGGGTCGCCAAGGTGATGGGTGCCAGAATGATCTGGGCGCCGGGGGTGAGTCTGTGCGACGGAATGGCGTATGAGTATGGTGAGAAGCATAAGCTGATCAAGGCAAACCACGACTTTGAGCAGGACATTATAGCCTGCGCCCAGAATATCAGTAAACGCTATATGGGCAGCAGACGAAGAAGTGAAACGCTGGAACAGATTGCACTTACCATTTATGACAGTATGAAGAAGGTACACGGATTAGGCAAAAGAGAAAGACTGCTGCTTCGTATAGCTACTTTACTGCATGACTGCGGCAAATATATCAGTCTGGTAAATCTGGGTGAATGTTCATACAATATTATCATGTCAACGGAGATTATCGGGCTGTCTCATGTGGAGAGGGAAATCGTGGCAAATGTGGTCAAATATAACCATATGGATTTCGAGTACTATGAGGCGATGGGGACGGATGGAGCCCTTGACAAAAAGGACTATCTGACGATCGCTAAACTGACAGCAATTCTTAAGATTGCCAACGGGCTGGACAGAAGCCATAAACAGAAGTTCAGGAATATTAAGACATCGCTCAAGGAAGAGCAGCTTATCATTACGGTAGATGCATCTTTGGATATTACGCTGGAAAAAGGTTTGTTTTCAAAACGGGCGGAGTTCTTTGAGGAAGTATACAGTGTACGTCCGGTAATCAGGCAGAAAAGTTGAGGAGAGGAGCATAGGTGGGTAAAATGGACTTTTCACAAGTTGACTATTATACAAACAGAGAATTGAGCTGGCTGCTTTTTAATAAAAGAGTACTCGGAGAGGCGAAAGACAAGAAGAATCCGCTTTTTGAACGGCTGAAGTTTTTGGGAATCACAGCGTCTAATCTGGATGAGTTTTTTATGGTCCGGGTGGCATCCCTGAAAGATATGGTCAGTGCAGGCTACAAGAAAAAGGATATCGCCGGAATGACGGCGGCTGAGCAGCTTGCCAAGGTGAATGAGGAGACACATAAACTGGTGGAGCAGCAGTATGCTGTCTATAACCGTTCCCTGATGCCGCTGCTTATGGAGAACGGACTGCATATCATCATGCATCACGAAGACTTAAATAAAGAAGACGGGGCATATGTGGACCGGTATTTTGCGGATAATGTATATCCGGTTCTGACTCCGATGGCAGTGGATTCGTCCAGACCTTTTCCGCTGATACGGAATAAGTCGCTGAATCTGGGGGCGCTTATCAGGAAGAAAAGCGGTGAGGAGGAACTGGAATTTGCCACCGTGCAGGTGCCGAGCGTTCTGTCCCGGATCGTAACGATTCCCGGCGGTAAAGAAACGAAGGTAATTTTGCTGGAGGAAGTGATTGAGCGGAATATCCATAAGCTATTCCTCAATTATGATATTGTGTGCAGTTTCCCCTTCCGTATCATGAGAAATGCCGATTTGACGATAGAGGAGGATGAGGCGGAAGATCTGCTTCAGGAGATTGAAAAACAGCTTAAAAAGAGACAGTGGGGGCAGGTGATCCGGCTGGAGGTCGAAGAAGGAATTGACGACAGGCTGCTTAAGCTGATCAGAGAGGAACTGCAGATCGGACAAGAGGACATCTATGCGATCGGCGGTCCGCTGGATCTGACTTTTCTTATGAAAATGTATGGGCTGGAAGGTTTCGACCAACTTAAGGAACACTCTTATCTGAAACCCCAGCCGGTGCCGGAACTGCTGGATGAGACAGATGTGTTTGCGAAGGTCAGGGAGGGAGATATTCTGATGCATCATCCTTACCAGACATTTGAACCGGTGGTGAATTTTATCAGACAGGCGGCGAAAGATCCCAACGTATTAGCCATTAAACAGACACTTTATCGTGTGAGCGGCAATTCACCTATTGTTGCCGCACTGGAGCAGGCGGCGGACAATGGCAAGCAGGTTTCCGTTCTGGTAGAGTTAAAAGCTCGTTTTGATGAGGAAAACAATATTGTCTGGGCAAAGAAGCTGGAAAAAGCAGGCTGCCATGTCATTTATGGACTCGTCGGACTTAAGACTCACAGCAAGATTACGCTTGTAGTCAGAAAAGAGGAAAATGGAATACGCAGGTACGTTCATTTGGGAACGGGAAACTACAATGATTCTACGGCAAAGCTGTATACGGATGTAGGATTGTTTACTTGCTCAGAGGCTATCGGAGAGGATGCAACCGCCGTGTTCAATATGCTGTCAGGATACTCTGAGCCGAGGAATTGGAACAAATTGTCGCTTGCACCGCTCTGGCTCAAGGACAGATTCCTGCATCTGATCGACAGAGAAAAGGCTTATGCGTCACAAGGCCGGGCAGCGCATATCATTGTGAAGATGAATTCATTGTGTGATAAGGATATTATCGAGGCGCTGTATGCCGCTAGTGCGGCCGGGGTGAAGATCGATCTGATTATTCGGGGGATCTGTTGTCTGAAAGTAGGGATTCCCGGCGTGAGTGAGAATATTACGGTGCGTTCTATTGTGGGAAATTATCTGGAGCATGCGCGGATTTTCTACTTTGAAAATGATGGTAAGCCGGAGTATTACTGTGCCAGTGCAGACTGGATGCCGAGAAATCTGGAACGCCGCGTGGAAATACTTTTTCCGGTGGAAAAACCACAGCTTCAAGAGAAATTGAGGCATATACTGGACTGCCAGATGAAGGATACGGTGAAGGCATCGATCTTACAGGCGGACGGCAGTTACGAGAAGATTGGAAGGCGCAGCAGGGAAGAGTTCAATGCACAGCTCAACTTCTGCATGGAGGCTAGAGAGGCCGCCAGAGCAGAGAAAGATATGGGAAACAAGAGAGTCTTCATTCCCGAAATGCATCATATAGAAGAATAATGAGGGATATTGAACTGTAATGTTGTGGAGGAAAGGTATGAAAATATATTTAGCGTCGGCATCTCCCAGAAGAAAAGAACTGCTCAAACAGGTGGGGCTCTCTTTCAAGACGATGCCGAGTACGGTGGAAGAAAAGATCACGAAATCGGAGCCGAATGAGGTAGTGGAAGAATTATCCTATCAGAAGGCAGTGGATGTCTGTGCAAAGCTGGCCGGAGAGGATAAGGAAGATTTTGTCGTGATTGGCGCCGACACAGTAGTTGCCTGCTGGGGTGAGATACTCGGCAAACCTAAAGACAAGAAAGACGCAGTCAGAATGCTTGAGAAGCTTCAAGGAGGAAGCCATCAGGTGTATACAGGGGTGACACTGGCATGGAAATACAAAGATATGTCCGCCATGTATGCTACATTCAGTGAGTGCACGGACGTGACCATGTACTCTATGACGGAGGATGAGATTAAGCGGTATGTAGACAGCGGTGAACCTATGGATAAGGCAGGAGCATATGCCATTCAGGGATTGTGCGCGGCTTATATTCAGGGAATATGCGGAGACTATAACAACGTGGTCGGCCTGCCTGTGGGGAGAGTTTGTCAGGAATTAAAGAGGCGCGGACTGGTATAAAAGGTTTAAGGCAGAAATCAAAAGGAGGAAAGCTTATGTTTGATGAGAAGGTATTGCAGTGTTTTTTGGACAATCAGTTACAGCTCTATCCGGAGCCGGTGGCAGAGACATTGGAGGGAGCGGAGAGTTTTCTTGAGGAGTGCATGGCGGTAGTTGTGGATTCTGTCAAAGAGGTATGGGATTTCTTTGAGGAAGAGGGCGTAGATATGGAAGGCGCCGATGAGGAAGAGATTCTTGAAGCAGACGAAGTATTCGAGATTGGAGACGGAAGATACCTGATCGTGGAAGGATAGTGAGTGGCGGCGGGTATGCCGGTTAGAACTGCTATGATAACGGAAATGATATGTCAGATTCTGTTCTCATAGCAGTTTTTTCATCATATCGGCAAGCCCGTCATGGTCATTGTCCAGTTTTGTTACAACATCGGCAGCCAGCTTTACTCCGTCTGTGGCGTTTGCCATGGCAATGCCGCAGCCTGCGGCTTCTATCATGGATATATCGTTATCGGCATCTCCGGCAGCGTAGGCATCGGATAAAGATGCACCGAAGTAATCACAGACGAAACGGACGGCATTACCCTTGCCGGCATCATGACGGAAGAGTTCGAGATACATTCTGTTTGAATAGATGGTCTGGATTTTCCCCTGCGCCCAGTCGGAGATTTCTTGACGAAAAGCTTCCAATCTGTCAAAATCATCGAGGCTGATGGCAAGCATCTTACATGGTTCTTCAGTCAATGCATCGGCCAGATTGGGTGAGATGACAAGGGGCAGATGAATGCGCCTGCGGTAGAAAGCAATCTCTGCATCCTCGGCGGGAGAGACTATGGCATCCTCACGATAGGTCTGTATATGTACGCTGTATTTTGCTGCCTGCTTCTGTAAGTAAGGTATGTAGGACAGCGGAAGCTTTTTTTCCAGAATAGTCTGTCTGCTGTCGCAGTCGTACACCTGTGTACCGTTGCTGCAGATAAGGAGAATACCGGGCTGTGTCAGTCCGGCATTATTTTTTACTTCCAAAACGCTGTTTTTCGGGCGTCCGGAAGAGAGTATCAGTTTATTGCCTGCGGCGAGAAACTCATCCAGAAAAGCCTTGGTATTGACAGATACCAGACTGTCATTATTTAAGAGAGTTCCGTCTAAGTCAGTAAATAAAAGTTTCATAGTTTATGTCTCCTGCGTGCATCATTGTTACTGTGAGACGTTGTGGCATAAGACAGATTATTGCAGATTACTTTTTGGAATGCGCGCCGCCTTGATTTTGTCCAGAAATTCTTCGGGCACAAACAACCTGCCGTATCCTACACCGAGATCGAGCTTGGGCTTATTTGCTCCATGGAAGTCAGAGCCTCCGCTTAAGAGCAGATCATATTTCGATGCCAGTCTGAGCATATCCCGCTCATCTTGATTAGTATAGGTGCTGTAGAGTACTTCGATTCCCATGAGTCCCACATCTTTTAAGGAAGAAACAAGATTGTCCAGCCGGTCTTTGCCCATGTGATAGAGCGGCGGATGTGCCAGTATGGGAATACCTCCGGCTTGCAGGATCAGCGATACGGCTTGGGCGGGAGTTACCTTTTCTCTGGGTACAAAATATTTGGTGTGATCGCCCAGATACTGTGCAAAGGCATCCTGCCGGCTCTTGACATATCCTTCTTCAAACAGGTAAGCGGCATAATGCGCTCTGGTGATTACCGCATCGGGATTTCTTTCCTGCAGTTTTTCATAAGTGATATCGATACCTGCGCCCCTTAAGTTATTACACATCTTGATATTGCGGCTTGTACGGGAATCAACGAATTCCTGTAATTTTGCATCAAAATCAGGTGAGTCATAGGCGATATAAAGTCCTACGATGTGCACGTCTTTATCTTCATGTTTGGTAGAAAATTCAATACCCGGAATCACTTCGATCGAGGGCTGTCCTGATTGTGACAGGGCAGCAGCATGGGCGGAAGCTTCCGCCAGCCCGTCCGTCGTATCATGGTCAGTCAGTGCGACAGCGTTAAGCCCCTTTTGGATGGCATAATCCACCAGTTCGGAGGGACTGTAACTTCCGTCAGATTTATTGGAATGGGTATGCAGATCTACTGCCTTCATTTTAATCGTCCTCTTCCTCGCTTGCTGTGCTTGTGTAGACAGTACGTTTTCTTGCCATCTCGTCACTTTCAAGGTACTCGTCGTAGGTGGTGATCTTGTCGATTAATGTGCCGTCCGGAAGAATTTCCATAATACGGTTTGCCGTAGTCTGTACTACCTGATGGTCGTGACAGGAGAACAGTTCTACGCCCTTGAATTTCTTCATGCCTTCATTTAATGCGGTGATGGACTCCATGTCTAAGTGGTTAGTCGGTTCATCGAAGACCAGACAGTTAGCGCCGCTGATCATCATTTTGGACAAAAGACAGCGGACCTTCTCGCCACCGGACAGGACTTTTACTCTCTTTACACCGTCTTCACCGGCAAAAAGCATACGACCGAGGAAACCACGGACATAAGTTATGTCTTTGACAGGAGAGTAACCCATGAGCCAGTCTGTGATCGTGTAATCATTGTCAAATTCAGCAGTGTTATCCTTCGGGAAGTAAGCCTGTGAAGTGGTGACACCCCATTTGTAAGTGCCTTCGTCGGGCTCCATTTCTCCCATGAGGATCTTGAATAATGTTGTTTTAGCGAGTTCGTTACCGCCTACAAAGGCAATCTTATCGTCATGCCCCACGATGAAAGAAATATTATCCAGAACCTTTTCGCCATTGACAGTCTTGCTGATTCCCTCCACAGTGAGAACTTCGTTGCCGATCTCGCGCTCCGGACGGAAATCGATATAAGGATATTTTCTGCTGGAAGGACGGATATCATCGAGCTCAATCTTTTCCAAAGCACGCTTTCTGGAAGTAGCCTGCTTGGATTTGGAGGCGTTAGCGGAGAAACGGGAGATAAACTCTTGTAATTCCTTGATTTGTTCCTCTTTCTTCTTGTTGGCCTCCTTGCGCTGTTTGATGATCAACTGGCTGGATTCATACCAGAAATCATAGTTTCCGGCAAATAACTGAATCTTGCCGTAATCGATATCGGCGATATGTGTACATACTTTGTTAAGAAAATAACGGTCGTGGGAGACTACAATCACCGTGTTTTCAAAGCCTATCAGAAATTCTTCCAGCCATGCAATAGCATCTAAATCCAAATGGTTGGTGGGCTCGTCCAGAAGCAGAATATCGGGATTGCCAAAGAGTGCCTTGGCAAGCAGAACCTTTACCTTTTCATTACCGTTTAAGTCCGCCATTATGCTGTAATGCAGTTCCGTGCCTACACCCAGACCGTTTAGAAGCATAGCCGCATTGGACTCTGCATCCCAGCCGTCCATTTCGGCAAACTCGGCTTCCAGTTCGCTGGCGCGGATTCCGTCTTCATCTGAGAAATCTTCTTTCGCGTAGATGGCATCTTTTTCCTTCATGATTTCATAAAGGCGCGCGTTGCCCATGATTACCGTATCCATGACCGGATAGGAATCATATTTAAAGTGATCCTGCTCTAAGACTGAAAGACGCTGACCGGGAGTGATGGACACGTCGCCGTTTGTAGTTTCCAGCGCACCGGAGAGAATCTTAAGGAAGGTCGATTTACCTGCACCGTTGGCACCAATCAGCCCGTAGCAGTTTCCTTCCGTGAATTTAATGTTGACATCTTCGAAAAGGGCCTTTTTGCCCACCCGTAATGTTACGTTATTTGCGTGAATCATGTTAAAACCTCATTT
>CAMXBD010000040.1 GCA_947179245.1 uncultured Lachnospiraceae bacterium
ATATATAGCAAACTATTCTTTTCGTTAATTATAAAGGCAGGAATAATGAGAAATTTTACGATGTCTAAAATCTGTAAGTATCTGCAAGAGAAAAAGGCAGTTCAGTACCGGAAGAATGTGATATAATGGTAACACTTACATTAAAGATTTAGAATCAGAGAAGATTATTCTGTAGACGAAATGCGATATAGTCAGATCTAGCTGAATGGAGAGAAAATGACGGATTCATATGTGTGTATTGACTTAGAAACTACCGGTCTGGATGCTAAAACAGAGAAGATAATTGAGATAGGCATCGTTAAAGTAAAGAATAATATTGTTGTGGATGAGTGGGAGACATTGGTGAATCCGGGCAGGAAGTTGGAGGAGAGGATTATTGAATTGACGGGGATCAAGGATGAGCAGCTTACACCGGCGCCGGTAATTGAAGAAGTTCTTCCGGTATTACTCGAAAAAGTAGGCGATGATCCGCTTTTAGGACACGGCGTGATGTTTGATTATTCTTTTATTAAGAGAGCGGCAGTCAACCGCAGGATGTCTTTTGAAAAAAACGGAATCGATACATTGAAAATTGCACGTAAATATCTGCCAGAACTGGAGAGCCGCAGTCTGGGATATTTGTGTGAGTATTACGGAATCCGCCACAATGCGCATCGGGCGCTTGATGATGCGAGGGGGACTGTAGAACTGTATAGAAAACTGACAGAGCTGTTTTATGATAAAGAAGAGCCAGAAGGGGCTAAGAGTCTGTTTAACCCAAAGAAATTGTGCTATCATGTAAAAAGGGAAACGCCTATCACGATACCGCAAAAAGAGCAGTTATATAAATTGATAGACAAGCATAAACTGATAGTAGATTATGACATTGAGAAGCTGACAAGGAGTGAGGCTAGCCGGCGGATTGATCGGCTTCTTGCAGAATACGGACGATAGTTTTCTGCATGGCGGAATTTAACATCTCTGCGACGGGATAGAGCTCACCGATTTTTTCGGGAGTATGCTGCTCGTTGTATATTTGGCAGAGCAGACGGTAAGTTGCACTCACATCGGTGCCTGTGGAAACGGAAAACTCCAGCATACGACGTGCTTCGTCGATATATCCGGCGTCGTAAAGCATCTGAGCCCACTGTTGCAAAGTGCGCACCAGAAGCGTATAGTTCTGGTCGTAACTCATCAGAAGATCAATGTTGGGAGCGCCGTAACGCAGTTTTAACTCGGTATTGCTGATTCCTGTGAAGTTAACGACAGGAAGCTCACTCAGTGATTGTATTATATGTTTGTAATCCTCAGCCTTGGGAATATCATTTAACAGTGTCATCGGGAAATCTTCCAGAGACAGTCTGATATAGTCCAGATCGTCCAGCGGTTTGCGTCTTGTGCTGTTTGCGCGCACTTCCCTTTCCCAGAAATCTTCTCTCTGGGCAGAGTCATTTTTTTTGTTCTTTAAAAGATACAAAGCGATTGCGGCAGAACCTATGAGAACGCTTGCATTAATTATAAAATTCATATATAATATCCTTTCAGAAAGTGGGGATTTTACTCTATGCTTAATAGGAAACAAAAGAAGATTATTTCTTCAATTATTATTATAATAGTGGTACTTGCGATGATCGCTCCGCTCGTGCTTACAGCAGGGTTATAAATAGGAAGATCAGTTTATTTTATCACAAATTTTCCGCGGGGGCAATCTAACGCGGTGGAAAGGTACGGTTTCTCATGAGAAAATTGTCTATGGCAATTCCGGTGATGATAGCAGCGTTGGCAGTTATCACGATGCCGGTCAGTGCAAAGGAAGATAAAATAGAATCAGGCATCTACGCAAACGACATAAATTTGTCCGGTATGACGACTACAGAGGCCAGAGGCAAGATAGAAGAGTATGTCAATTCTTTTGGCAGTGCAGAGATTACATTGAATGCGGTTGAGGGCGGCACGATCGTTACAACGGCGGCAGACCTCGGATTAAAATGGGGCAACGATAACATTCTTGATGAAGTAGCAAATTTCGGCAGAGATGGGGACATTCTGCAATGCTATAAAGAGTTAAAAGATTTAGAATCAAGGAATAAAATATATCCGGTCATTTTTGATTTTGACAAGAATAAGATAAGAACACTGATTGAGGAAAATGCACAGCAATACAATCAGGAAGCGATTAACGCAACGTTGGTCAAAACAGAGACCGGATTTGAGATTACCGAAGGACAGTCAGGTATTATGGTTGATACGGCAGCTTCTGTGGATGCGGTATATAATTATCTGACTGGCGACTGGAATGGTACAGGCTGTAGTATTGATTTAGTAGTTACGGTAGATGAACCGGCAGGCAGGGCGGAGGATCTTGCTATGGTCAAGGATGTATTGGGCACATTTACGACCAGCTATTCTACGTCTGGAAGCTCCAGAAGTGCTAATGTAGCTAACGGCTGTAATCTGATCAACGGTACGACATTGTATCCGGGAGATGAGTTTTCGGCATATGAAGCCGTATCTCCGTTTACTGAGGCGAACGGTTATTATATGGCAGGATCATATATGAATGGACAGGTAGTAGACAGTCTTGGCGGTGGAATCTGCCAAGTATCCACTACTTTGTACAATGCTGTTTTATTGTCTGAATTGGAAGTGACTGAAAGATACAATCATTCTATGATCGTTACCTATGTCAATCCTTCTGCAGATGCCGCAATAGCAGAATCTTCGGGAAAAGATTTTAAGTTTAAGAATAATACGGAATATCCGATTTATATTGAAGGCTCTACGACGCCGGACAAACAGATCACCTTTACGATTTATGGTGTAGAGACAAGGAGCAGTAACCGTGAAGTTACATTTGAAAGCGTTGTTTTAGAGAAGACTGTGCCGGATACGGAAGTTATTTATACGGATGCATCTTTACCGGTAGGATATTGTTCCGTGCAGTCAGCGCATATCGGATATAAGGCGCAGTTGTGGAAAGTAGTCCGTGAAAATGGTGTAGAGATCAGTAGAGAACAAATCAACAGCAGTTCCTATATGAAAGCTCCGAGAAGTGCAACAGTCGGCATTGCGACGGCAGATGAAGGGGCATATAATGCCATTATGGCAGCGGTAGCAACTAACAGTATAGATGAAGTTAAGGCAGTAGCGGGTGCGTATAAAGCAGCGGCAGATGCAGCGGCGGCACAGGCAGCAGCGGATGCAGCAGCCGCAGAGGCAGCAGCACAACCGGCGCCGCCACCGGAGCAGCCGGCACAGTAGATCATCACGGTTAGGTGCAGAGTCATGAGAAAAGGTAAAATATCAGAGAGCGTGTTGAAACGCTCTGTGTTAAAGAAGATTAAGACACATAGGGAAGAAGTAACAGATGGCGCAGGTGTAGGGACAGACTGCGCCGTTTTGTCACTCGGAGAAGAATACGATACTGTGCTTAGTACGACACCTGTGACTGCACCGGTTGAGGATATCAGTACCTATGCGATACCTATGGCGTTAAACAATATTGCAGTGGCAGGAGCAGAGCCGGTGGGTGTCATGCTTACGATTATATTGCCTGAAAAGGTGGAGGAGAGTGAACTGCAGACAATCATGGAACGCGCGGAGGGCATATGCCGGGGCTGCAATACAGAGATTGTCGGCGGACATACGGAAACGCTTCCGGGCATCTTAGAGCCGATTATGACGGTGACAGGTGTGGGGAAACGACATAACATGGAAGCGGATTCTCTGCGGAGAGTCAAAGCCGGGCAGGATATTGTAATCAGTAAATGGATTGGGCTGGAAGGAACGATACGTCTTGCCAGAGAGCGAAGGGGAGAATTATGTAAGAGATATCCGGTGCGTATGGTGGAAGAAGCAGCCGCTTATGACCGGTATCTGTCGATCATACCGGAGGCCGCCACCGCCATGAAGTCCGGCGTTTGCGGGATGCATGATGTTTCCAGAGGCGGAATTTTTGGAGCGCTGTGGGAACTGGCAGAAAAGGCAGGCGTTGGACTGGAAATCGACTTAAAGAAAATACCTGTGAAGCAGGAAACCATAGAGATCTGTGAATTTTATGAATTGAATCCCTATGAACTGTTATCGGGAGGATGTCTGATCATGACAGCGGATGACGGAGAAGGGCTTGTCGCGGCATTGAAGCGGGAGGATATTCCGTCGGTGGTTGTTGGAAGAACGACAGACAGCAATGACCGCGTGATTTATAATGAAGACGAGAAGCGTTATCTGGACAGACCGAAAACGGATCAGATATATTACATATAAGAATGGAGGATTATCATGAGAGAAGAGCTATTAGCAATCGTAGAGAGAAACAGCCGCATTGATTTAAAAGAGTTAGCGGTTATATTAGGAGTGGAGGAAATAGACGTTGTCAATGAGCTGGCGGCATTGGAGGCGGAGGGCATTATCTGTGGCTACCATACAATGATTGACTGGGAGAAAACTTCTATAGAGAAAGTTTCCGCGCTTATCGAGGTACGGGTGACACCCCAGAGAGGACAGGGATTTGACAACATTGCTGAAAGAATTTATAAGTATCCTGAGGTTACTTCTGTATATCTGATCTCAGGCGGTTATGACCTGTTAGTTACGCTGGAAGGCAAGTCATTAAAGGAGATATCTGGGTTTGTGTCGGATAAGTTATCGACGCTTGATTCTGTTTTAAGTACGGCAACACATTTTATTCTCAAAAAATATAAAGATCACGGTACGATTCTGGCAAAGAAGAATGAGGATACCAGAGAGAAGGTGACACCGTGAGAAATATGTTATCGGATAAAGTAATGGCGTTAAAGCCTTCTGGCATACGAAAATTTTTTGATATTGTAAGTGAGATGGATGATGCAATTTCCCTTGGTGTAGGTGAACCCGATTTCGACACACCGTGGCATATCAGGGACGAGGGTATTTATTCTCTGGAAAAAGGGCGTACGTTCTACACTTCAAATGCCGGTCTAAAAGAGTTAAAAGAGGAAATCTGCAATTACACAAAAAGAAAACAGGGTGTTACATATGACCCGATACATGAAGTTCTTGTTACAGTGGGCGGTTCCGAGGCGATTGATATTGGTTTGCGCGCGGTGGTCAACCCGGGTGACGAGGTGCTGATTCCTCAGCCGAGTTTTGTCTCCTATGAGCCCTGTGCGATTATGGCAGGTGGCGTACCGGTTATCATTGAGCTGAAGGCGGAGAATGAATTTCGTCTGACGGCACAGGAGCTGGAAGATGCCATTACGGATAAAACAAAGATTCTGGTTCTTCCTTTTCCGAACAATCCTACCGGAGCGATTATGGAACGCGAGGATTTGGAAGCCATTGCAGAAGTAATCAGAAAGCATGACATACTTGTCATGTCTGATGAGATTTACGCAGAGCTGACTTATAAGGAAAAACATGTGTCCATTGTTGAAATCGAAGGTATGCAGGAGAGAACTATCCTTATCAACGGTTTTTCCAAATCTTTTGCGATGACCGGATGGAGATTAGGCTATGCCTGCGGACCGAAAGCAATCATTGAACAGATGCTTAAGCTTCATCAGTTTGCCATTATGTGTGCGCCCACAACGAGCCAGTATGCGGCAGTGGAGGCGCTGCGCAACGGAGATGGTGATGTACAGGAAATGAGGACAGCTTATAACCAGAGAAGAAGATATCTGATGAACGCGTTCCGGGAAATGGGACTGGAATGCTTTGAACCCTTCGGTGCGTTCTATGTATTTCCGTGCATTAAAGAATTTGGAATGACGAGCGAAGAGTTTGCCAACAGGTTTTTGATGGAGGAAAAAGTAGCCGTAGTGCCGGGAACGGCATTCGGTGACTGCGGAGAAGGGTATCTGCGAATATCCTACGCATATTCTCTTGACAACCTGAAGCTGGCAATTGGCAAGCTGGCGAATTTCGTTGAAAGACTGCGCAGCGAACAGAAATAGTTACGTTTCAGATATGGAGAAACATTATGCACATCATTTTGCATCAGCCGGAGATTCCGGCAAATACGGGAAATATTGGCCGTACCTGTGTTGCCACAGGTACGAGCCTTCATCTGATTGAACCGCTTGGTTTCAAGCTGGATGAGAAATCTGTCAAACGGTCCGGCATGGATTACTGGGAGCATCTGGATGTTACCAGATATATGAATTATAGAGAGTTTCAAGAAAAGCATCCGAATGCCAAAATCTGGATGGCGACTACGAAGGCGAAGCGTGTCTATACGGATGTGGAATTTGGATTCGATGATTATATCATGTTCGGAAAAGAGAGCGGCGGGATTCCGGAAGAGATCTTGGTAGAAAATGAAGAGACCTGTATCCGTATTCCGATGATGGATCAGATCAGGTCTTTAAACTTGTCTAATTCTGTGGCAATTGTTTTATATGAGGCGCTCAGACAGAATCATTTCAATGGGATGCAGACGGAAGGAGAGTTACACCGTTTAAGCTGGGCACAACAGTAATGACGGCACACCGCCCTGAATAATTCAGGGGAGGAGAAGCGATTAATCATCGTCTTCTACATCTGATTTTGGCAGAGAGAAAATAAATTCTGTGCCGACTCCTTCTGTACTGATTACATTAATATTTTCTCCGTGGGAGCGGATGATTTCCTTGGTGATGGATAAACCAAGCCCCGTTCCCTTCTTATCTTTACCGCGCGACAGGTCGGATTTGTAGAAACGATCCCAAATCAATTTCAAATCATCTTTCGGAATACCGATACCGGAATCTTTAACGCTGACAAAGACTTTATTATGTTTCTCAGATGTTTCCAGCTTGATCACAGAATTATGGTGGCTGAATTTGATTGCATTGTCCAACAGATTGTAAAGCACTTGCTGGATTTTGTCTACGTCCGCAACTACGTACATTTCTTCTCCGGTAAGTACAAGCTCAATGGCAATTGTCTTGGCGCGGCATGTGCCCTCAAAAGAGGCAGCCACATTACGGATGGTTCTGTTAATGTCGAAATCCGTCTTATTAAGCATGATTCCCTTGGTATTTAAATTGTTCAGAGTCAGGAGGCTGTTGGTCAGTTTTCTCAGCCGCTCAGTTTCATTTAAAAGTATTGTAAGATATTTTTCATGCATTTCCGGCGGGATTGTGCCATCAATCATAGCCTCCAGATATCCCTTGATGGAAGTCAGAGGAGAGCGGAAGTCGTGGGAGACATTGGCAACAAATTTCTTCTGATCATCTTCCGAACGTGCGATCTCGCTTGCCATATATGACAGGGTGGCTGCCAGATATCCCATTTCATCTTCACTTTCCACAGTAAATTCATAGTGCATATTACCGCTGGCATATTGCTCCGTCGCTTCGGTAATTTTGCGTAGCGGAATATAGACGATCTCAGTGAAAAAGATCAGGATAATCAGCGATAACAAAAAGAGAATGATCAGCATAATATAGGAAATATTGAGCAAACTGTTTGCTTCATTCTGAATGTTGCTCATAGAGCTGTGAATGACCACATAACCCTTAACTTTATAATCAGAGGTGATCGGGGCAAACACGCTCAGCATATCTTCTTCAAATGTTTGAAAAAAATTGCCTATCGTATAGTAGGAACCCTCAGTGATAGTTGGATCAAAATTCTCGATCATAATCTCGTTTTCCACATCAAGAGGGGAGGAAGAGTCCAATATCATACGTCCGGAAGGGTTGATAATCCACAGTGTGGCATTTAAATATATGTCCAGAGAGTCCAGCTGTGTCTTCACTGTTTCCAGAGATACTTCATTATTGTACAAGTCGGTCGCATAAGTGTTTGCGATCAAGGTAGCTTCTCTGTAGAGGGCGTCCGCATGTTCCCTTTTCAAATGATCTATTGTCATATTTGACACAAAAGTTGCGACTACCACGAAACCAAACAGACCGAAAATGATATAAGCAAGTATAAATTTGAGATAAAGAGTTTTTCTCATAATATATTCCGTTCCTTTATGTAATAGGAAATTGCGGCAGTGCAGACCGTTGATTATCTGGATTCAAATTTATAGCCAATTCCCCAGATTGTAGCAATACGCCATTTTTCATGATCATTGATCTTCTCACGAAGACGTTTGATATGTACATCGACGGTACGCGTGTCTCCGATATATTCGTAACCCCAGATCTGGTCAAGAAGCTGCTCTCTGGTGAAAACATGATTTGGTGAAGACGCAAGAAAGTAGAGCAGTTCTAACTCTTTTGGTGGCATTTCGATTGTCTTACCCATATATATTACGGAATAATTGGTCTGATTAATAATCAGATCGGGATATTCCACGCTCTTGACATCGGAAGGCTTCGATTCCGCGGCGGCAGGTTTGTAGCGGCGCAGAACCGCCTTCACACGGGCGACTAATTCCTTGGAGTCAAAAGGTTTCTCCATATAGTCGTCGGCGCCAAGTTCCAAGCCCAAAACCTTATCGAAAACTTCGCCTTTGGCGGAGAGCATAATGATTGGAAGAGAAGACTTAGAGCGTATCTCACGGCACACCTGATAGCCGTCAATGCCCGGCAGCATCAGGTCCAGAAGCATCAGGTTAGGCTCAAAACTGTCTACCGCGGTAAGAGCCGATTCGCCGTCGTTGACGATCATTGTCTCAAAACATTCCTTCGTCAGATAGAGGGAAATCAGCTCCGCAATATTATTATCATCATCTACGATTAAAATTTTCTGTTTATTTACCATGATTACTCCTTTTCTGCAGCATTTTCTGCTGAATTACGCATGCGGGATAAATGGCGCCGCACGCGTATAATATATTACTCTTTGAATTCTGCAATTGTGACACCTGCGTCACCTTCTCCAAATTCGCCGAGACGGTAACTTTTGACGACACGATTCTTGCGAAGGTAGTTGTGTACTGCACTGCGCAACGCTCCGGTGCCTTTGCCGTGAACGATGCGGACGTTTGGCAGGTGCGCCAGATAGGCATCGTCCAGATATTTGTCCAATTCCGACAGCGCTTCATCCACTGTCTTACCGAGCAGATTAATTTCCGTGGAAACGGAATAAGATTTAGACATCTTAAGTTTGCCGGAGGAGGTGCGCTGCATTTTGCCGGTATTGATCGTCTCTTCTTCCGCCAGAACTAAGTCATCCAGCGATACTTGTGAACGGATGATACCGCATTGTACAAAAAGTTTTCCGCTCTTATCGGGCAGAGAGCTGACCGTACCTTTAAGTCCCATGGAGATCACCTTTACGCTGTCTCCGAGTCTGATTTGATTCGGCTTGAGAGACTTGTGGGACGGTTTGTTATTTTTCAGAGCAAGTTTGTCGTTTTTCTCTGAAATTTTGTCGCGTACTTTCTGACGGGATTTCTCTAATTCCTTGATGGAAGAAGAGGCGCCTGCCTTCTGGAATGTACGGATTGTTTCATCCGCGATCTCCTTGGCGTTTTGCAGGATCTCACGGGCTTCTTCGTTCGCTTCGCGCAAGATACGGGCTTTAGCCTGATCGATTTTCTCCTGTTTGGATTCCAGTCTTTGTTTTAATGTTTTGACCTCTTCCTTGTATGATTCAATTTCCATCCGCTCTTTTTCGATAGTCAGACGGCTGTTTTCTAAATCGGCCAGCAGATCCTCAAAGCTTTCTTTGTCTTCTGTAATATGCCGTTTAGCATCTTCGATAATATGATCCGGCAGCCCAAGTTTGGATGAGATGGCAAAAGCATTGCTCTTGCCGGGAATGCCGATCAAGAGGCGGTAGGTAGGGCGCAGCGTCTCCACGCTGAATTCACAGCTGGCATTTTCCACAAAATTTGTGGACAGCGCATAGACTTTCAACTCACTATAGTGTGTGGTTGCCATTGTCCGAATACCGCGGTTATGCAGATAATCCAGCACGGAGATAGCAAGGGCAGCCCCTTCTGTGGGATCGGTGCCCGCACCTAACTCATCAAACAGACAGAGGGAATCTGCATCCGCTGTCTTAAGAATAGACACGATATTTGTCATATGGGATGAAAAGGTACTGAGACTCTGTTCAATACTCTGCTCATCACCGATATCTGCGTATACTTCGTTAAAAATAGATAATTCGGAACGATCTGCCGCCGGGATATGAAGCCCCGCCTGCCCCATCAGTGTCAGAAGCCCCACGGTCTTGAGGGAGACGGTCTTGCCGCCGGTGTTGGGTCCCGTGATGATTAAAAGGTCAAAGTTTTCACCCAGCTGTATATCGATCGGGACAACCATTTTCTTGTCTAAAAGAGGATGTCGGCCCTGACGGATACGGATGCGGTGTTCCGTATTAAAAATCGGCATAGTGGCATTTTGCTCCATGGCAAGAGATGCTTTGGCAAAAATAAAATCGAGCATTGTCATTGCCTTCTGGTCATTCGACAGAACTTCCGTGTAAGTGCCAGCCTGTGCACTCAGATTGGCGAGGATGACTTCAATTTCCTCCTGTTCCTTGATCTCCAATTCTTTTAATTCATTATTCAGATTGACAACTGCTGTCGGCTCTATGAAAAAAGTGGAACCGGTGGAAGACTGATCATGTACCATACCCGGCACCTGTCCCTTGTATTCTGATTTAACAGGGATACAGTAGCGGTTATTTCTCATGGTTACGACGGCGTCCTGCAAATAGGTGCGGTAAGAACCGTTAATCATAGAGGTAAGCTGGGAATGGATACGGTCATTGGTGATCGTCATGCTGCGCCGGATGTGCTTCAACGCCGGGCTGGCGTCATCGGCAATCTCTTCCTCAGACAAAATACACCTGCGAATTTCATTGGCAAGCGGTGTAAGAGGTTCCAATCCGTCAAAATATATATCCAGTGAGTCACCGGGTACATCATCTCTCTCTTTCCTGCCATAAGTCTTGATGCGGCTGACATTTTCCAAAAAAGCAGCTATGCGTAGTAATTCAGCGATAGAAAGGACACTGCCTACTTCAAGGGATTTGATACACATGCCAAGGTCTTTGTTACCGCCGAAAGAAGTAGATCCCTTGCGGAACAAATGACTCAGAGCATCAGATGTCTCTGTCTGTGCTGCAGCGATAGATTCCGGGTCTGTCATGGGGACAAGGGAGGAGGTAAGCTTTTTTCCCTGTTCCGAGGTGGCCTGCTGCGTCAATCGGTCAATAATCTTGTTATATTCCAAAACACGTAAAACTTTGCTGTTCATAGTAATTCCTCTTAAAATAAATTAATATATCGATAGTTGTGCTGATCCTTAAAGCATTTTATCATAAAACCAAAGGAATTACTACGGGGTTTCCTTAGCTTTTCTTTACAAGAAAAGGGAAAGAAGATATACTATTGAGAAGAGAACCTTTACACAGCGAAACAGGAAGGTTGCGACCTTATGGCAGAGCAGGAAAAAGAACAAAACAGCATAAATCAGGATGCGGTCAAAGAGCAGGCAGAATACACTCCGCCGGTGCAGCCGGATTTTTTGCGTGAAACGATCAAACAAAAACCGGTCAACAAGAAAAAGCTCTTAAGAAGAACATTGATCACAGTGGCAATGGCGGTGGTTTTCGGTCTGGTTGCATGTATCACATTTTTAGTATTGGAGCCAGTCATCAGTAACCGCTTGTATCCGGAAGAAGAGGCGCAGGAAGTACAGTTTCCGGAGGAGACGGCGACGGAAGAGATGAAACCGGAGGACATGCTGGTCGAGGAGGAATCGGAGTCTGCTGTAGAAGTCGTTCAGGCAGAATTGGAGGACGAACAGATAGAAGAATTGTTATCTCAAGTGCAGTTTGGTGTAAGCGATTATCAACTGCTTTATGAGGAACTGGCAGAAATGGCACAGACAGCAGGACGGTCTGTAGTCACTGTGACAAGCGTTGTCTCGGATGTGGACTTGTTCAATGACATTTATGAGAATGAGGCATCGGCATCCGGCATTATCGTGGCGAATAACGGGAAATCTATTCTGGTTCTAGTCAGCGCAGGAGCGATAAGCGGTGAAGAAAGCCTCATAGTGACCTTCTGCGATCAGGCGAAGGTAAATGCAGAACTGGTGCAGAAAGACACTGTAACGGGATTGGCGATTCTTTCAGTGCCTCTTGTGGAGATAGAAGAAGAGACCATGGATGTGATAGATATTGCTACCCTTGGAAGCTCCAACAACAGCAACCTGCTGGGCTCACCTGTGATGGCGCTGGGAAGTCCTATGGGAACGAGCGGTTCGGTGTGCTATGGAGTGATTACTTCTGTGGGAACAGTGATTGATCAGCCGGATTCTGCTTATAAGACGATCACGACGGATATTTACGGGAGCCGTAATGCGACAGGAGTGATTGTTAATCTGAAGGGTATGGTCATAGGAATCATAGACAATGTAAACACGAGCAATGATATGGGTAATCTGCTCACTGCTTACGGAATATCGGAATTAAAGAGAACTATCGAAAAGATGTCCAACGATAAAGAAAGGGCTTATCTGGGCATTCATGGCGCGGATGTGCCTAAGGAGGCGGGTGAAGAACTCAATATTCCGCAGGGAGCATATATTAAAGGAATTGAGATGGATTCGCCGGCGATGGAAGCAGGAATCCAGAGCGGTGATGTGGTGATACGGATCAATGAGACACCGATTACAACTTATAATGAACTTTTAACTGTTCTGTATAATGTAAATCCGGAAGACGTACTGACGTTTGTGCTGATGCGGCAGGGACGTGAAATGAGTGCGGAAGTGACGCTGGGTAGATGGCAGACAGGTAATTAAGGGAGGAGAATATGAAATATATCAAAGATTATAAAGAAGGGGACAGGATATTTGATATCTATCTGTGTAAACATAAACAGTCAGCGGTTACGAAGAACGGTAAACCTTATGAGAATGTAATTTTGCAGGATAAGACTGGAACCGTGGACGCTAAAATATGGGATCCTAATAACGCGGGGATCGAAGACTTTGATACATTGGATTACATAGAAGTGTATGGTGATGTGACAAGCTTTCAGGGAGCGTTTCAGGTCAATGTGAAACGTATCCGTAAGTGCCATGAGGGAGAATATGATTCCGCGGATTATCTTCCGGTCAGCAAATATCCGATTGAAGATATGATGCGTGAACTGATGGGACTGATTGAAAGTATCAGGAATCCTTATTTGAAGAAGCTGATGCAGGCTTTCTTTGTGGAAGACGAAGAATTTATTAAAGCATTTCGGCAGTCTTCTGCGGCAAAAACAGTGCATCATGGCTTTGTGGGCGGCTTATTGCAGCACACGCTTTCAGTGGCAAAATTGTGTGATTATTTCAGCAGCCAGTATGCGGTTTTGAACAGGGATCTGCTGCTGACAGCGGCAATCTGCCATGATATCGGCAAGACGAAGGAATTGTCACTTTTTCCACAGAATGATTATACGGATGACGGACAGTTTCTCGGACATATTGTGATTGGCAGTGAGATGGTGGGAGAGAAGATTAAAGCAATTGATGGATTTCCGACGATACTTGCCAATGAATTAAAGCATTGTATCCTGTCCCACCACGGGGAGTACGAGTTTGGTTCGCCGAAGAAGCCCGCTATTGTGGAAGCGGTAGCGTTGACATTTGCCGATAATACCGATGCAAAGATGGAGACTTTTACGGAATTGTTAGAAAATAGTACAGAGACGGGCTGGCTTGGTTATAACAGATTGTTTGAGTCCAATGTAAGGAGCACGAAGACGGAGTAAGAATATGGGGCATGAAAAATATCAGAAGAATGATATTGTCACAGTTACGATAGATGATATCGGAAATGATGGAGAGGGGATTGGAAAAGCTGACGGCTATACCCTTTTTGTGAAAGATGCGGTGATCGGCGATACAGTAGAAGCACGGATCACGAAATGTAAGAAAAATTATGGTTATGCGAGAGTGGAGAAGGTGATAACACCTTCTTCTTTTCGTGTGGAACCTAAGTGCAGACTTCATAGACAGTGCGGCGGATGCCAGATTCAGGCGATGAGCTATGAAAGACAGCTTAAATATAAACAGGATAAAGTGCGCAATCATCTGCTGCGTATCGGCGGGTTTCCGGCAGAAATGATTGATGCCGTGACTGAGCCGATCGTCGGCATGGAAGAGCCGTGGCATTACCGCAATAAAGCACAATACCCGGTAGGGTATGATAAGAACGGAAATCTGATCACCGGATTCTATGCCGGCAGGACGCACGATATCATAGCGAATACAGATTGTGCGCTGGGCGTGCCGGAGAATAAAGATATTCTTGAGGCAGTTCTGGACTATATGAAGGAAAATAATGTGACTGCGTACCGTGAGACTGAAGGGACGGGATTAGTGCGCCATGTGCTGATCCGCACAGGCTTTCAGTCCGGAGAGATCATGGTCTGTGTTGTGATTAATGGAAAGAAACTGCCGGAAGAGGGGCGGCTGGTTGAGAAGCTGACGGGGTTGAGGCTATCAAAGAAAGACGGAAATGTGTCTGACGGTAAAGAGACGGCAGATGGAAGAATGACTCACAGAAGAGTGGCTGGTATCTCGGTAAGCGTCAATACAGAGAAGACGAATGTGATTATGGGGAAAGAAATACGGGTACTATGGGGACAGGACAGGATTCACGATACCTTGGGCGGGATATCTTTTGCAATTTCGCCCCTGTCGTTCTATCAGGTTAATCCGGTGCAGACAGAGAAACTTTACGGACTTGCACTGGACTATGCAGGTCTGACGGGCAAAGAGACGGTGTGGGACCTGTATTGCGGGATTGGAACGATATCACTTTTCATGGCAAAAAAAGCAAAGCAGGTCTACGGGGTGGAGGTTATTCCGGAGGCGATTGAGGATGCTAGGGAAAATGCGCGTGATAATGGGATAGAAAATGTAGAATTTTATGTGGGGAAAGCGGAGGAAATACTTCCGGCATTTTATGGAGGAACGGTTGCTGATGGAATTTCGGCTTTTGATAAGGGTAAGATGAGTCTGGCGGATGAACAGATGCGGCATCCGGATGTGATCGTGGTTGATCCGCCGCGCAAGGGCTGTGATGAGAAATGTCTGGAGACGATGATTGCTATGCGGCCGGAGAGAATTGTGTATGTGAGCTGCGATTCGGCGACGCTGGCGAGGGACTTGAAAGTGCTGTGTGCGGGTGGATATGAGCTTGCGAAGGTGCGGGCGGTGGATCAGTTTGGGCATAGTGTGCATGTTGAGGTAATAATAATGATGCAGTATTGTGGAAAAGAGAAGAATTAGACGGCCTAGACCACAAGATGTTGTGCTCCCCGGGCAAAAATTGGAGTGAAAATCGACCAGTTTTTGCCCTATTTTTTTGCCCGCTTTTATAGATGCAGGGGCGTAAAAATTGGTTTTGGCTTTGCTCCGAATTCAGAATCCGCGGAGGCATTGTCAAAAAGTCTCGGTAACAGAACGGTGCTGTCAGGTTCCATAAACAGGGGAAAGAATGATCCAAGCCAGTCCCTCCAGATGATGCAGCGACCACTAATGACGCCGGATGAATTAAAGTCACTTCCCAAAGGGAACTTTATCGTGTCAAAGACAGGCAGTCATCCCATGAAGACAAAGCTGAAATTGTTCTTAAAATGGGGAATTACGTTTGAGGAACCCTACGAGATAGAAGAGAAATCCGCAAGAATGGTGGCATATGCAGATAAGCAGGAGATTGAGGAGGAGATCATACGCAGATATATGTGCTGTGTGGAGGAGGATGTGGAAAATACAGACCGTAGCGTGGTTAGAAGAAATGGAGGAATGCAGCAGGCACAGATGAATGAAACTGTGGCAAAGGTCCGTCAGTCATTACGGACAGAGGATTAAAACGGAAATGGGGTTAAGCATGACATATGATAGAAAAATCTATGAGGCAGACCTGCCCCACAGGGCTATAGCCGTATACCTGTATCTGCAGAACCGTGCAGACAGGAATGGAACCTGTTACCCTGCAATCGGTACCATTGCAAGGGAACTGCATCTTTCCGTCAGTACGGTCAAGCGGGCAATCCATGATCTGGAGGCAAATAGCTTTATCCGCAAGACACAGCGGTGGCGTGAAAACGGGGGCAGGAGCAGTCTGCTTTTTGAAATCATAAAGTAAGCGACAAGGGGGCAGTGCGTAGACCGGGTGGACTATGGTATGGTTCACCGTGGTCTGTGCAGGGAAGGAGTCACTTTAATGTTGGGACAGAGAAAGAATGATATACTATATTTATGAGTAAAATAAGAGTTGATGCGTTAATTGGGGCGGGAAAAGAAGAATCTAAAATCAAATAGAAATAAGGGGTTACGCTTTCTCATTATAAATTCAATCCATTTACACCATTACAAATGAGTTGAGTGGCTATTTTGATAATATCTTCAAGGGGGATTTTTTTCCCATCAGCTACCCATTGCTTATAGATTTCCAAAGTGCTTTGCGCTACATACGTCATAATAATATTCTGAATATATGGATTTTCAGAGGATGATTGCGGATCGGTTTTCCACGTCTGAATCATAATATCATTAGTAATCTTACAGCTTATATATTTGTAATTGCCGCTGCATGTAATCCTTTCACCGATTTTCCCCAGTTCTTCACTGCACAGAAAAAATTCCCGTGTAATCTTGTCCATATCACGGGGACGCTCCAATCCCTGTGTGCGCTTGATGAAATTCTGTGCCAATTCATTCTGAAGCTCTCGAAGAAGATCATCCAATGTATTGTAATGTAAATAGAATGTTTTGCGGTTAATCCTTGCGCGCTGTGCCAATTCTTTAATAGAAATCTGTTCATAATCCATTTCACAAATCATATCCTCAAAGGTTGTGCGAATAGCTTCTTTTGTCCTTTGAATCCGTAAATCTTCTTTTCCATCCACTGCCATAAAAATACCTCCTGACTAATATTACCATAAGTATTATAATACATGCGAGTCTAAAAAACAACACGAGTGCATTATCCAAATTGGTAAAACAGCCTATTTGATTTATAAGTAATGCCACATTTTTTATGGATGTGTGGCATATACAACAGGAACTGCTTGAATGGTGTGGCGTTATAAATCTTTTTTGGATTATAATACACTCAAAATCAGGTAAAGTGTTGTAGATTAGCTTTATATATCTTAAAAAGAAGTTTTGATATTTATAAGGTTTGCAACGTTTTGGAGTTATTTTGGTATGATTAAAATGGAAGAAGGTTATGATACACATGGAAAAAATTTCAGACAATCTTACGCTTCATAATGGAGTAAAAATTCCCGGACTGGGTTTTGGCGTATGGCAGATTTCACCCATGCACACAGCAAAATATGTGAAAACAGCAATAAAAGCAGGATACCGTAACATTGATACGGCGGAAGGCTATATGAATGAAAAAGGCGTGGGTGAGGGTGTCCGTCAGGCTATGGAAGAATATGGACTGAAACGGGAGGACATATTTGTCAGCACAAAGCTCTGGAACGATAACCGGGGCTATGACAGAGCGATGAAAGCATTGAGGTTTCTTTGAAAAAATTGGGACTGGAATATTTGGATCTTTATTTAATCCACTGGCCGGCTGTATCCAGATGGCATGATGACTGGCGGGAGATTAACCGGTCCACATGGAAGGCGTTTGAAGAACTGTATCGGGATGGACGGATCAAAGCTATCGGCGTCAGTAATTTCCTTGCCCATCATGTGCAGGCATTAACAGAGGACAGCGATATCAAGCCAATGGTAAACCAGATTGAATACCATCCCGGATTCGGACAGGTAAAAAGTGCGGCACAGATCTGTATTCGCTGGCTGTTGCAGAAAAATATTGTCCCGCTTCCGAAGTCCACCCATGAAAAATATATCATGGAAAATGTGGATGTATTTGATTTTTTGCTCTCAGAAGAAGATATGGAAGCCATTGACAGGATTCCTTATTGCGGGGGAATGATGTTTGATCCAGACAGCGCCAGATCATAAGCAGGAGTTAAATAGAGAATGAGGAGAATAATGTTGACTATGGCTTTAGGAATTGGGCTGCTGTCTGTCCTATGTGCTTGTGGAAATGTGGAAGGTGAAAGAAATATGACGGAGGCTGTTGATTCTGAGTCCGCTGAAGCGAACATGGGATATCAGAGCGAAAGCGATTTCAGTCAGGTTTATCAGAAAGAACAGGAAATGGCGGCAGTATTGGAATATGAAACAAGAGAAATTCATGTGGATAAGGATGGAATGGATATATATGGAGTTGCACATATCCCATCCGGCGTGGAAGGGAAAATGCCTGCTGTCATTATATCCCATGAACTGGGTGCAACTTTGGAGAGGGTAAAGGGTTACGGTGAAGCATTGGCGGAGGAAGGCTATGTGACTGTCTGCTTTGATTTCTGCGGCGGAGGATGGAGAAGCCGGAGTGACGGAGAACTGCTGGATATGTCGGTTCTGACAGAGAAAGCGGATTTAGAGGCTGTTTTGGAAGAAGTGCAGCAATGGGATTTTGTGGATACTGATTCCATTTACCTGATGGGGAACAGTCAGGGAGGGCTTGTTACAGCGCTTACAGCATCTGAACATAAAGAAGAAATCCGTGCGGTAATCCTGATCTATCCGGCATTCAGCCTTTATGATGATGTCCATGAAATGTTTGATTCCATGGAAGAAATTCTGGAAACTCACAGCTTGTTGGGACTTAGGCTTGGGAACCGGTATTTTGTAGATATGTGGGATCAGGAACCCTATGAGCGGATCAAGCAATATGGGAAAGATATTCTCCTGATACACGGTGACAGGGATTCGATTATTCCGGTCTCTTATTCTGATAAGCTGGCAGCAACCATAGAACATGTGGAATATCATGTGATCAGGGGAGCAGACCACGGTTATCTGGGTGAGGATTTTGAACTGGCAGTTTCTTATATTGGGGTTTTTTTGAACAACAACGAAAACAGAAAAAAGGGAGAGGTGGCACAATGAAAACAAGACAGTTAGGAGCATTAACCGTATCGGAAGTAGGTATGGGATGTATGGCATTTTCACACGGTTATGGGAAAATCCCACCGGAACAATACAGTATAGAAGCAATCCAGAACGCATACCGGCATGGCTGCACATTGTTTGATACGGCAGAGATTTACAGTCCGAACCTTGCAGGTATCGGGCATAATGAACGTATCGTGGGAAAAGCACTGAAAGATATGCGGAAAGAGGTAGTGTTAGCAACCAAACTGTTTCTGGATAGGTCGGAGGTCAGGGGTGAGGGTTCCGTATACAGGGCAGTCCGCAGGCATTTAGAAGATTCTATGGAGCGGCTTCAGACGGATATGGTTGACCTTTACTACCTTCACAGGACAAACGGCGGGGTAAGGATAGAGGAGGTTGCTGAAGCAATGGGTCTGCTGATAGAGGATGACCTGATACGGGGATGGGGACTGTCACAGGTAGATGTGGATATCATCGACAGGGCGCAGAACGTCACTCCATTAAGCGCAATCCAGAATATCTATTCCATGGTGGAGCGGGATATGGAGAAAGCAGTAATTCCTTACTGTATGGAGCATGGCATTGGAGTGGTTCCCTTTTCGCCCATAGCCAGCGGGCTTTTATCCGGAAAGATCACAACGGAAACAAAGTTTGAATCACATGATGATGTAAGAAACTGGGTGCCGCAGCTTAGTAAGACGAACATAGCCGGAAACCAGCCAATCATTGACCTTTTGAAAGAATATGCGGCTATGAAGAATGCTACAAGCGCACAGATTTCGCTGGCATGGATGTTGCATAAATATCCCAATGTAGTTCCGATTCCGGGATCGAAAAATAAGGAACGCATCATTGAAAATCTGGATGCAGCCAAAGTAGAACTGACAGAAGAAGAATTTCGTTCACTGGAGGAAGCGCTGAACAAGTGCAGGGTATATGGACACAGAGGATTTAACAGGTAAAAGTGCAGGAAGATTGGAGGATATGTGATAATGAAGAAATTAGGTTTTGGGCTGATGCGTCTGCCGCAGACTGATCTGGAGGACTGGTCAAGTGTGGATATGGAAAAGACAAAAGCCATGATTGACAGGTACATGGAGGCTGGATTTACTTATTTTGATACAGCATATGTCTATCATGGTGGAAATAGTGAGAAAGCTTTTGGCGAACTGGTGGCAAAACGCTATCCGAGAGATTCGTTTACTGTCACCACTAAGATGCCTGTATTTATGACAAAGAGTGCAGAGGATTATGAGAGAATATTTAATGAGCAGCTTGAGCGGTGTCAGGTGGATTACTTTGATTATTATTTCCTTCATGCAATGGGACGGTCTGTGTACGGAGCTGTGCAGGAACAGAAGGGCTTTGAGTTTATGATGCAAAAGAAGGATGAGGGAAAGATACGACATATCGGTTTCTCTTGGCATGATGATGCCGAGATGCTGGACCGTATCCTGACTGACCACCCGGAAACAGAACTGGTGCAGCTCCAGCTCAATTACATAGACTGGGAGAATGAAAGCGTACAGTCCCGTAAATGCTATGAAGTCTGCGTGAAGCATGGCGTGCAGGTAACGGTTATGGAGCCGCTAAAAGGAGGCGCTTTGGTGCGTCTGCCGAAAGCTGCCGCAAATATCCTGAAAGAAGCCAATCCGAATGCAGGGAACGCTTCGTGGGGAATCCGCTTTGCAGCCTCACTGGATCAGGTGATGGTGGTCTTAAGCGGCATGAGTGATCTGGAACAGGTAGAGGACAATATCGGCTATATGAAAGATTTCCAGCCTTTGACTGAAGGGGAAAGGGAGACCATAGCAAAGACCGTTCAGATTATCAATGACAGCATTGCCATTCCGTGTACTGCCTGCCGTTACTGTATTTCCGGTTGTCCAAAAAAGATTGCTATCCCGGAATATTTTTCATTGTATAATAACCAGAAGCAGTTTGGGTTGTTGGCAGGGCTTGCCACTACATATGGAAATCTGACGGCAACTCACGGGAAACCGGAAGACTGTATCGGGTGTAAACAGTGCGAAAATCACTGCCCACAGCATTTACCTATTGTGGAGAACTTAAAGCTGGTGGCCAATGCATTCAAAATGTAATCTAAGAGTAAAGTATAATAAGAACGGATAGTATCATGCAGAAAATAGTAGAAGGAGAGAATGTCATGGCAAAATTAGTAGTGTTTTATTCAAGGGCAGATGAAAATTATTTCAGCGGAGGCTGTCGCTATGTGACGATGGGCAATACAGAAAAAGTGGCAAAGGTAATTTCTGAGATGACTGGAGCAGACTTATTAAAGATTGAGCAGAAGATTCCTTATGCTGCTGATTATAATACCTGTATTGAACAGGCCAAAAAAGATTTGCAGGCAAAGGCAAGGCCGGAGCTGGTTTCCATACCGGCTGATCTTGACAATTATGATGAAATATATTTGGGTTACCCGAATTACTGGGGAGATATGCCAATGGCGGTGTATACCTTTTTGGAAAAATTTGACTGGAACGGAAAGACAATCCATCCTTTCTGTACCCACGAGGGGAGCGGTCTTAGCGGGACGGAGGGAAAAATCCAAAGTGTCTGCAAAGGTGTAGTGGTGACAAAAGGACTTGCGATTCAAGGAAGCTCTGTTGAACGTGCAGGAGAAATCATTGAAAAGTGGGTCTGACACATGGGGCAGGGAGAAAGGGCAAATAAAGAGGCGGCATTTCTTTGGAGATGCTGCTTTTTTCTGTTTTTAGACAGAAAAAGAAAGGAAGATATGCTGAAAAGCAGTGAGTTAGACCACATTTTTGCAGAATGTGTGGCATAAACCGCAATCGGAAATGGTGTGGTGTTGAGTGTCAGAGCAGCAAAAAATATAATAGACATGTGGATGGGGAAATATCCAGAAAAAAGAATGTATCTATACGATTCGACAGACAGGAGGAAGCATTATATGAAAAAAATAATCTTTTTTATCATGGCAGGTATGCTGCTTTTTGCATTGACCGCCTGTGGCAGTAATCCGCAGCCAGACAGCACGGCACAAAATACAGATAAAGACAGCAGCGCTCTGGGACAGGAGGAAAGAACAGAGAGCCAAAACAGCAGCGATGAAGAGCCGGAAGAGGACGTAACATCAGAAACAGCAGAGCAGAACAATATTTTAGTGGCTTATTTTTCACAGACAGGAAACACAGAAACGATTGCCAGTCAGATTGCCGAACATACCGGGGGAGAACTGTTCCATGTGGAAACAGTCACGGTTTACCCGGATGAATATAATGATCTGATCGAGGTGGCCAAGCAGGAGCAGGATAATGATGAGAGACCACAGCTTGCCGCCGCATTAGAAAATATGGACGGGTATCAGACAATATTTATCGGTTTTCCTAACTGGTGGGGCACAATGCCCATGGCAATGTTCACATTTTTAGAATCCTATGATTTTGCGGGGAAGACGGTCATTCCTTTCTGTACCCATGAGGGAAGTGCCCTTGGACGCAGCGAGAGGGATATCGCAGAGTTAGTTCCGGAAGCGGAATTGCTGGAGGGTCTGGCGATACGCGGTTCTAATGTGGATCGTGCAGAAGATGATGTAGCAAGCTGGCTGGAAGGTCTGGGATTTTATAATCCTGCGGATGGAGAGTAAAAGGCAATGGGGATAAAGCAAAAGGTACGGATTTGTGTGGACTTTGCAATGATTCTCCTGATGCCATGCCTGATGGTCTATTCCCTTATCAGCGGAAAAATGCACGAGTGGCTTGGCGTGGCAATGTTCCTTTTGTTCTTTGCGCATCATCTGCTGAATTTAGGCTGGTATCGGGCGATGATAAAAGGACATTATACGGCACCCCGTATATTAAGAACAGCTGTAAATATGCTCTTGCTAATCGTGATGGTCTTACTGGCGGTAAGCAGTGTGATCATGTCAGGATATGCACCATGGGATATAAAAGGGGGAATGACTTTTGCAAGGCTTGCACATCTGGCTTCATCCTATTGGGGATTTGTACTGGTATCTTTCCATCTTGGAATTTACTGGAATCGAATGCTTGCCGCAAAGAGAATGCAAAAACAGATAAAAGCTCCTTTCAAATACATATTGAGACTTGTGTTGTTGACCTATGCCGCCTATGGGGGTTATGCCTTTCTAAAAAGACGGTTTGCTGCCTATATGTTTTTAAGGGTTCAATTTGCATTTTTCAATTATGGGGAATCAGCAGTGCTGTTTTTTGCAGAATATTTTGCGGTGATGTGCCTGTTTGCGGTAATAGGGCATTATGTATCAGTTTGTATGAACCGCTGAAATGAAGTGGAAAACAGAGAACAGTTAAGAGAAAAATTATGGAAAGTAATGAAAAGTAAACCCAGATTATTCACGGCACAGCCGTGAAAGTCACTGAAAGCCACTTAGTTACTGT
>CAMXBD010000041.1 GCA_947179245.1 uncultured Lachnospiraceae bacterium
TTCTTCTTAACCGGCGCTTTATCTGCATTTACCGGCTTCTTCTTAACTGCCGCTTTATCTGTATTTACCGGCTTCTTCTTAACTGCCGCTTTATCTGTATTCTCCGGCTTCTTCTTAACTGCCGCTTTATCTGTATTCTCCGTTTTCTTCTTCGCCGGCGTTTTACCCGCATTTGCAGTTTTTTTCTTAGCTGCCGGCTTTTTCTTGCCAGTCTCTTTCTTATTAGCTGCCGGACTATCCTCCACAACAGACATTCTGCTCCGTGTATTTTCCTCAGCTAAATTGCTGTTATTATGACTCATATTATATTAACCCTCATTTCTGCACATCAGATAGCAATGCCCCATACATCCACAATACTAGCATATTTGATAGGATTTTGTCTAGGAAATCATTATTCATTGTATACGATATTTTATCGCCGTGATACAATAAGAAAATGAGTATTTCACTTTTTGTATTTACATAAGGAAAAACGCCATGAAAAACAACGATGAAAATCATATACGCATACAATATCAGAGTAAAATTTATGATCTTCCCTACACACTGATCCGCAGCAGCCGCAAAAGCTGTTCCATCAGTATTTCTCCCGATGCACAGATCACTCTGCGCGTTCCCATGCGTATCACCGATAAGGAGATTGAGCACCTTCTCATCGAGAAGCGTCTCTGGATTGTCACCAAATACCTCGAAGTGTTAAAGCAGCAGCAGGAACGCCCTGTATCCAATCTGAGCGAAACCCAGCGTACTGCTCTGGAACAAAGATATATCGCCGCCGCAAAAGAATATTTCCCTAAACGTGCCGCCTACTACCAACAGTTTACCGGCGGCTCTTATAACCGGATCACCATCAGAGACCAGAAGACACGCTGGGGAAGCTGCAGCGCCAAGGGCACTCTTTCTTTCAACTGGCGGCTCATGTTAGCTCCACCTGCGATTCTGGATTATGTGGTCGTCCATGAACTGTGCCATCTGACTCACATGGATCACTCTGCCGCCTTCTGGCAGAAAGTGGAATCCGTCTATCCCGACTACCGCACTGCACGTAAATGGCTTAAAGACCACGGTCACGAGCTGATTCTATGATTTACCCTGTTTCTTTGTCTTAATACGCAAAGAGGCATAACGGCTGTTTCTGCTTTCTGTGTATGGCTTTCTTTTGCCGTCATAGGATTGTCTGCCATTTTTTCCACCCTTTTGCCGGGTGTCATTCCTTCTGTTTGAACGGCCTGCACTGTCTCTTGCGCCTCTTCTTGTATCCTTCTTATCAAAAAAGAACTTCTCAGGCTTGATATCCTCAATCTCGTCTCCCAGTTTCATCTGCATAAAAGCTGCCGCTATCTGGGTTGCGCTGTACTGTCCCAATGCAACCTCATCGATAATATACTCTGTAGCGCGGCTGATATCCTGCTGCTCTATCACCTTCACTGCCTCTTTCAATATCTTTGACGCTTTTCTTGCAGTAATGTCCGCGGCACTCGGAACTTTCCGCTCCTTGATCCTAGTATGACAGACACGCTCAATATCCCGTATTTTGTATGCTTCTCTTCCCACCACCAAGGTAAAAGAACGTCCTGTCTTGCCGGCACGTCCTGTTCTGCCAATCCGGTGTACATAGTACTCTATGTCCTCCGGTACATCATAGTTATAAACTGCCTCCACATCACTTACGTCAATTCCCCTTGCCGCTACATCGGTGGCGATCAGAATATTCACCCTTCCACTGCGGAACAGATTCATCACTGTATCTCTTTGATGCTGGGACAAATCACCGTGCAGCCCTTCCGCCTCGTATCCCCGGTTTTTTAAATGTTCGGTCAGCTCATCCACCATACGCTTCGTATTACAGAAAATCAGCGCACGCTTCGGATCATAGTAATCGATCAATCTACAGAGTACCTCTTCCTTATCCTGCCTGCGTACTTGGTAATACGCCTGTTTAATCAGCGGAATCGTCACCTCCTCCGGTGTCATTCGGATATATACGGCATCTTTCTGATATGTCTTGGTAAGCTCTAAGATAGGTTTCGGCATTGTCGCTGAAAACAGCCCTGTCTGTCTTTCTCCGGGCATTTCCCTCAGAATCGTCTCAATGTCATCACGGAACCCCATATTGAGCATTTCATCAGCCTCATCCAGTACCACCGTGTGTACATTCCCCATCTTCAGCGTATGTCTGCGCATGTGATCCATCACTCTGCCCGGAGTACCCACTACGATCTGTACCCCGCCTTTTAAGTTCTTGATCTGCTTCACAATATCCTGACCTCCGTAGATCGGCAGTACCTTGATTCCCTGCATGTATTTAGAAAATTTGCGCAGTTCATCCGCCGCCTGCATAGCCAGCTCCCGCGTGGGACATAAAATCACTGCCTGTAAATTCCGGTTGTCAGGATTGATCTTCTGCAGGATCGGAATTCCAAAAGCTGCCGTCTTACCGGTTCCCGTCTGTGCCTGCCCGATAATATCCTGTCCCGTCATAAAAAGAGGGATCGCCTGTTCCTGAATAGGTGTCATCTGATCAAATCCTAATTCCTTAACGGCACGCAGAATCCTCTCGTCAATCATTAATTCTTCAAACTGCTTGTTACTTTTTGTCGTGTTACCCATAATTACTCCATTTCTATTGTTATTTATCCTATTATATAAAACTACCATATATTTACAGTAGTAATTATCCGCTTACTGTCACTCTATGACATTCATGTACCTAAAACATGATAATTGCTGCCACATCCGCGACGATTGCCCGAATATGACAGCATATACGATACAATAAATCTATAATAATATGACGTTTTACTTCTATGCCATATATATTCTGCGAAGTTTGCTCACTGCCCTGTCAGCGATCAGACATTCTCCATGTTCCTGAAGATACAGCATTCTCTCCTCAGAAACTGCAATCAGGTTACCGAACTCTACCGCCTGTGCGCTGATCTTATTAAACATCTTGTACGACAGCCTGTTCTTCTCTACCACTAGGTAATATACCTCACCTTCTTTATAAAGATGACTCTTCACAGATACATTCGCCGGAATCGATGCGGTATACTGCATCACCTGATGAAGTGTGGCAAAAACAAACATACGCCTGTTCTCATCAAACTCATCCACCAGTTGATTCTGCTGCCCCCGCTGCCTTTCTTCCTGTTCCTGCCTGTTAAGTTCTTCGCTGACCCCCTGCAGGACTTCTTTCAAATGCTGTAAAATATCTCTGAATCCCGCAGGACTGTCATTAGTAAACGTCACTGCCAGCCCCTTATCCTTAAGCGGTGTGATCTGCATGGCAATGCTCTCCCCGCTGATCGTATAGCCTACCTCATCATGGGCACGCTCTATGATGTCCCGAAGGAATCCCTCACCTTTCTCGTTGCGCTCAAAGATATCGGATAATGTCAGACCATATTCCAGCATATCTTCTTCCGTAATGATACATTGTACTGTTGCCTCATTGATTTTCTTATATTTCATATAACCTGTTATCCTCTGTTTTCTTCCTGTCACCGGCTGCACATGCTTCGACGCCTGCATGAATGAGCCGAGTTACCTCCGTGCACCACCTTTTTACAAAGGCGCATTATTATTCTATCACAAAAATACGCAATAAGAAAGAATCTTATCGCGTATTTGCTCATTATTTGCTGAAACGCACTTTATAATACTTATTGCCGCTCTATTTGAGCGACCCATTGACCCAGTCTGCATCCACCGAAGGCGTTCCGAGCGTAAACTTCCGCTCACCCCATGAACCAAGATCTACAGGACAGTTTATGACAGACAGCCCTCTGTACAGAACTTCACCTGTTTCCGCCATTCTTAACCCGATACAGGTTCTCAGAGTAATTGTATTATCATCTTCTAGTGTATAACCTATTACAGAACCGTCCCATATGATTTCGTCTACCGTGTACTCTGCGTAATCGGAAATATCTATCGCACCTGCAACGTCTCCCTCACAAGTGACAATCACCATGTTTTCCTCTTCGTTAATACTGAACCCTGCCTTGTCACGGAACTGCTTCTTGCACTCCTCCTCATCAAAAACATACAGATCAACCGTACCCGTATCGTATCTGTCCGCAAGATAAAGCCGCCACACTTCACTGCTTCCTGTATTCTCCGTACATACCTTAATTGCAAAAGTTCTCGGCAGCCCTTCTTCTGTCGCTTCAAGCATCATGACTTCTATGTCACGCTCAAAAACCGGCAGACGCCACGACATATCCCATGTATTCACATCGCCGTCAATTTTCATTTTGACTCCGCGGCAGCCGTACTTCTCCGTGTATAGTCCATAAATTTCAATATCATACCCTTCATTCTGATAAATCCGGCACCATGCACCATCCCCGATCGGACATTCTGCCCCATTATATAGGTAGTCATAACAAGCCAGTCTTTCCAATGAATCCGCCGGTATCGCCGCTTCTAACACATCATCTTCAATATGATCAATCAAATTCCCAAATTCTTTTGCTGTTGTCTGCTGCCATTCTCCTTCAACTGCATCAAATCGGTTCTGTATCTCGGCGCTTTCTGTTTGCTCGATCCCTTCTGCCACTATACGCATTTCTGCTTCTTCTTTTTGTATTTGTGCTGCCTCGTCTTTCATTTCAGCAAACCGACTCATTATCTCGGCGCTTTCCGTTTGCTCCATTTTTTCCGCCACTGAACGCATAGCTTCTTCCTGCTGTCTCTGCTCCTCTGCCACTATGTCCCCGCCGTCCTGCTGTGCTCCTGTGAAAGCACATCCACACGCCAGAACCATTGTCAATACGACGATTCCCGTTGCAATTCCACTTTTTTTCCTTTTCTGCGCAATCACAGACACCCGTTCTTTCACCTTCTTTGCATTGTCATTCATCATCAACACTGCACCTGAATAAGACATCCTCTGATGTCCGCCGGACAACAATCCCACCAGCGTCCTTCCGTACGCAAACCGCTCCGCCTCTCCCAGCATCACGATTGCCCTCTCGTCGCAGGCAAGTTCACTGTCCTGTTTCGCTTCATAGGCTGCCAGCCACACAAGCGGATGGAACCAGTAAACTGCACACAGCACGCAGCGCACAACCGCCCATAGAGTATCTCCTTGAACGGCATGGGCATATTCATGTGCCAGAACATGCCGCAGCCTATCCTTCTCACCACATAACTGCGGATTGATATAGATGCTCTTTCCTGCCATACACGGACCCGGCAGCCCCTGTACCGTATAGACATGCATTCCCCGCTCTGCTATCCTTTTTTTCCATATATCAGGCAGATCACACAAGAAAACCTCTTTTCTTGTCCGATGCAGACGAGAAATGAAGCATATCTGCCCTGCCGCCATATAACCTCCCACTGCCATAATGCCCGCTATCCATATTCCTACAACCGCATAGAACAACCAACCGCTCACATTTTCCGGCTTCCGCGCATTTGGATTATAACTTGGAGGCATCATTTCTGCCGCCGCAAGATTTCCGGCATTTTCCGCGTTATCCGGAAGTATTCCGGTTCCCGGTTCATCTATATGTTCGCCACTTCCGGCTATGTACTCCGTTCCATACCCTGATGCGTATCTCATCTCTTGCACATCCTGCCCGCCACCGCCTTCAACTGTTCCTAAAGGCATCTCTTGTATGTCCCGTGCTTCATAAGACTTAACAGCTTTTTGTACATTCATTACGCTAAGCGGACTACTGCCGATACTCATCGGAAGCACGAGCCGCAGGACTGCCATAAGCCACAATGCATATCTTAACCGCATACTGATCTTACCCTTTGTCAGATGCCTTATAACCATAATGACTAGTATCAAAATCGTTGCGCCAATGATATTCTCCATCATACATCATTCCTCCTCTGAATTTCCTCCGCTCTGCGCAGAATCTCATACATCTCTGCAATCTCCTCTTTGGACAGAGCATTCTTCTCCACCATGGTGTTGAGCATCAGTCCCATCCTGCCATCAAACACCTTATCTAAAAAATCCTCGGTTTCCTGTAGCGCCGCCTCATCTCTCTTGATATCCGGATAATACAGCTTAGCTTTCTCTCCTTCTTCATGGTGGATTGCCCGTTTCTCCTCCATACGGCGAAGGAATGTCATCACTGTATGCTTCGTCCATCCAGTCGTCTCCTTGAAATGATTGGTAATCTGCATCATCGTCCGTGGTGACTCCTGCCACAACAGGTTCATCACCTTCCATTCCGCTTCTGATAATCTGACCATATCCTATCCCTCATATCTCCCGCTATATGTATATTTAATCTGTGCAACAAACGGCTGACTGTACCCGCCCTGTGGTTTACACTTGCCTACCTACAATTTAGCACATAGGTAGTCGTATGTCAACCTATATGCCTGATATTTTAGTGAGCTGGAATACATAACCTTCTTTTCACCTTGATTACCCATAATTGTATTCGCAATTACTAAATATTTTAATAATTATTTGACTTTTTACTTCCATTTTTTATTTTTATCTGTTAAAATAGTGTTAAGAAAACAAGATTCCTGCCGATACTATTAACAGAACAAGAGGTTCACTATAATACTATCCAAGGAGGGATTACCGCAGTATATGCATATGAGAAGAGTTATAAAATCGAGGCGGTTATGGCGATTCCCCCGTTAAAGAAGGTTTCTTCTGATGACAAAAATCACCAGTCCAAACAGAACCCATCTCAAACCCTTGCGCATACTTTTTTTTCTGAGGTTTTAGATGAGGCATGTGAGCGGGAACAGGAAAAACACATCCACATCTGCACTAACGGTTATACCAAGGATGCCCTTCCCTATTACAATTTTATCAAAATGCGCGAATATTGCTAAATACGAGTAATCTCATCTACGAGATTTGTTTCTCAGACCCATTATCTAAAAAGCCGATGTGATAATCATATTATCGCCATCGGCTTTTAACATTTACATCATTCAATTTTTATTCTTCAAATCTGCTTTATTGGAGTTGTTTTGCCAGATTAAAGATCTCCTCCAGCATTTCCTTGCATGCCTGCATATTCTGCACCGTCGCTTCGGAAGTCCGCAATCCCTCCACACTGGAAGCTGCCACTTCCTCACTTGTTGCCGACAACTGTGAAATATCATCGGAGATTGCATTCGTACTATCTATAATGCTGGCGATAGTCGTCTTACACGACTTCACATCCTGCACCATATTCTGTACTTCCATATCCACTGACCCGAATTTCTCCTTCGTGGCTTCAATCAGTTCACTCTGCTTGCTGATAGACAATACCGCGCTGTCTACACTCTCGTTAACGCTCTTCGTATCTAAAATCAACTCATTAATAATGTTTGTGATACTGTTAGATGCATCTTTGGTCTGTTCGGAAAGCTGTCTGATTTCTTCAGCCACCACCGCAAATCCTTTACCCGCTTCACCTGCACGTGCCGCCTCTATAGAGGCATTGAGTGCAAGCAGATTGGTCTGATTGGAAATGGAAAGAATCGCTCCGATGAAATTCTGCACTTCCTCCACCTTTGCGCTCAGCCGGTTGCTGACTTCCACAGTAGCGCCGCTGGCTTCCTCTACGTTCTGTGCCTGTCTTCTCAAGTTCTCAACAACTTCTGATCCCTGTGCAACCATTTCATTCGTTCTGTCGGAGGACGCAATCAAATTCTGCATACTTTCTTCCACAGCATCTGTATTGTTGCGGATATCCATACACATGTCTGCCTGTCTCTGAATAGACTGTGCCGTAGCGTCGGTACTTTCCGCTATATTCGTCATAGCAAAATTGCTGGTATCCACATTGCTCTGCAGATCATTCAGTTTACCCATGGCACCATCAAAATTCTCAATAATGTTTCCAGCCACCTGAAGCATTTTCTGCTGATCAGCTTCCTGTTTTGCTGCTGCCTCGGCTACTGTATTTACATTCTCCTCATTAAACTGTGTCAAGAGTTTAGAAACCGCACAGGAAGCATATGCCACCAGCGCGATCGTAAGCAGTGCCATAACCGAATCCTCAAGCTGTGCTTTATCCATTATAAATGTTCTGATCAAATTAACTATAATGATCTCTACATTGCCGATGACCACTAATTTTCTATTATAATACGCCATAGCGCCGAATAATACCGGAAAAGCATACGCATAAGCTCCCGTGCCTGTACCAAACAATACCATTACTGTATATGCGATCGTGGCACATATCATCATGCCAAGCGCGCCCTTCTTCTGATCTCTCCACAGCACATAAGATACGATCGTGCCGATAAGCATCAGTATCGAAGTAAACACTCTGAAGAACGGCATCGAATCTATTTTCGATGTCAGCCCCGTCAACCCCATTATTATAATGAAATACACTAAAATTACTATAATTACCGATAATACTGTTCTGTTCGCCCGCCTGTACTGTGATTCTGTCATCTCATTACCTCCTTTAAGCAGCTAAATTTTTCTCGACATCACATTTACATATGCTCTTTCTCTTAAACATTTTACTTTTAAATTGTTGCTTTAATGACTATCCTGTCTCCTGAATCAGCTCCGGAGGCAGCCATTTCTTAAGTATGGCTCCTAACATTTCAAGGCTGATCGGCTTCGGCAGAAAGTCATCCATTCCCCCGACCAGAAACTCATCTTCCATACCCTTGACCGCATTGGCTGACAAAGCAACAACAGGAAGCTTCACTGCGTACGGAGTACCGATAGCCCGTATCAGCTTGGTTGCTTCAATACCATCCAGTTCCGGCATCATATGATCCATAAATACCAGATCATACTGCGCCTGCCTGCGGATCATATCCACGCTGTCCTGCCCGTTATCAACCAGATCCGGAACAATACCGAATTTTTTGAGAAGTCCCGTCGCGACACGGAGATTTACCTTATTATCATCCACAACAAGCACCTTCGCCTGCGGCGCCGTAAAATCAATGGTAAATTGTTTGCGCTCCACCACCTTTTTATTCTTACTGTACTCGCAAGGCGCAGCATCTATGACCTTCTGTACTATATCAAAAGAAAATATGCTGCCTTTGCCATACTCACTTTTTACATTAATACTGCCGCCCATGCTTTCCACTAAAAGCTTAGAAATGGACAGCCCCAATCCCGTTCCTTCCACACCTCGATTCTTCCGCATGTCTACTTGTTCAAAGGAGTGAAACAGCTTCGGCATATCCGCCTCTTTGATACCGATTCCCGTATCTGTAACACTGACAATCAGCCGACCTGTATCTCCTTCAACCGGCTGCCATGATGCATTTAATGTGATCGTGCCCTCATGTGTAAATTTCATCGCATTACCCATGATATTAATTATGATCTGCTTCACCCTGCCGGTATCTCCGTACAGTTTACGCGGTACACTGTCAGATACCTTGGCAATCAGTTCCACCGGTTTGCCTTTCATCTTGATTTCCATCATGCTCATCACATCATGGATCATCGATGCAAAATAGTATTCTTCGGGTATGATGGGCATCTTACCCGACTCGATTTTAGAAAAATCCAGAATATCATTGATAATGCTGAGAAGCCCCTCTCCTGACGTCTTAATAGTCTCCGCATACTCTTTGCCCAGCTCTGTCAGATTCTCGCTTAACAGCATGTCCGTCATACCGCAGATCGCATTCATCGGTGTCCTGATCTCATGCGACATATTGGCAAGAAAAGCACTCTTTGCCTCATTAGACGCCTCTGCCTGATGCATCAGCCGCTCCATCTCCTCCATGTTGCGTTTGATCATCATCGTGTTCTCCACTGCAATCACAGCAAGCACTCTGCAGCCGAACAGAATACACATGACATTGATCAGCATATTTAAAACACGAAGAAAATTTACGATAGATACATTTTCAATCACATAACTTGGCTGGCAGAAATTTCCTATGCTCAATTCAGCAAAATAAGCTAAACCAAGCACCAGAAAATTAATCATCGGACGAAACACCTTTCTATCCGGATTCTGACAATCCAAAACATAGCTTGTCAAAAATGTGAACGGCATCACTGCCAGACAATAAAGACCAAACTGTGTACTCTCACCCAATATATATACAGACACTGCAGAATATATAATAATCTCTATAATGAATATGTAATATACCAGTTTGATCCGGTTCTTTCTTGCGTAATAAAAAGCCACAATATATGTCAGTATGCTTAAAATATTCAGACGGCTTAAGAAAACTGCTCCTGCAAGCCTAAAGATACCCAAAAGTATCAAATGTATGACTGCCAGCAGAACTGCACAGATCTGCAGAAACACATCATAATTCATAATATTCAGTTTAAACTGCCTTGCCCGCTCCCATAGCCTCGCCAATCCGGTCATGAATGCTCCTTACCGCTGCGGCTTTGCCGCGCCACTATCCTTTCCTATTGTACAATAGCATACTGATAAAACGCAAGTCATATCATGGGAAAAGCTGTTCTGACTTTCCGATACTATATCACATAGTTATCCGATATCTGGGTCTGCCACTCCACTAAGTCCGCCAGCGTTACCTTATCTACCACATCACTAATCGCAGTATCAAGCATCCGCCATAACCGTAAGGTCACACATGTATCCTGTCTCTCGCATGTATTGACCTCACCATCCAGACATGGCACCGGTGCAAGCGGTCCTTCTGTCAACCGGAGAATCATACCCACAGTATATTTTTCCGGTTCTCTTGCCAGATGATATCCCCCCTGCGGTCCCCGGATACTCTTCACGTAACCTGCCTTATTTAGCGTAGATATGATCTGTTCTAAATATTTGTCCGATATTTCCTGCCGCGCCGCTATATCCTTGATCCGCACCGGTTCTCCGGTATTATTTAACGCCAGATCCAGCATAAGCCTGAGCGCATATCTTCCTTTAGTCGAAATCTTCATAAAATAATAACCTTCTCTTTTCCTATCACTTTGCTAGGCTTTATATGATTATTTATACTACTCTTCAATGCTTTTGTCAAATATCCATAAAAATACCAATCCTGCTATTAAGAAAAGAAATAAGTATTACGATATACTAAATAAGGAGCGACCGAAAGCGGATCGCGTGTAAGTAAACGGATTTACGGATCAGGCTAAGGAGGGCACAGCATGAACAAAGTAAGCGGATACAACGTGTATCAGAACAATTATTATGATCAGTCTGTCAAGAACAGAAAAGAGACGAACAAAACATCTAAAACAGATTCTGCCAAGAAAACAAACAGTACCCAGAAAACAGGTAATAACCCTGTACAGTTAAGTGAAAAAGCAAAGGCACTGTTACAGGAATTAAAGAAAACATACAGCAATATGGATTTCATGGTTGCTGATTATGATTCCGAGGAAGAGGCAGCCTCCTATCTTTCCCGTGGCACGAAAGAATACAGTGTGCTGATCGATGCGGAAGAATTGGAGCGTATGGCAGCAGATGACGATGTCAAGAAACAGAACCTCTCTCTTCTTGACGAAGCAGTCGGCAAGTTAGACGAAGTAAAAGATCAGTTAGGCGATCACAAAGATGAAGTTATGCGCATAGGAATCTCAATCGGCAAAGACGGTGAAATGTCTTTCTTCGCTGAACTAGAGAAAGTCTCTGAACGCCAGAAAGAATTTGTTGATAAGATCAGAGATGGCAAAAAAGAAGCGGCTGAAAAAGCTGAGTCAAATAAAACGGATTCCCATCAGGCTCATCATTATAACTATGACAGGAGCAAGCGTACTACCGTATATGCATCCACAGCCGAAGAATTAATAGAGAAAATCTCTAATGTAGACTGGGACAGCATTAAAGAGGAAACTTCTCTTCCTACACCGGGTGGTCATTTTAACTACTCAATCTAGACTGTTTCTTACAGGTGTGACCTGTCACAACATAATAAACAACATAAAGCAAGCGCAGACGATTACTAAATATCATCTGCGCTTTTGTTCTCTCTGCTCAACAGAAACTACATTCCGAGAAGTTCTTTTCGTTTAATCTCCTCAAAGAAATCATCAATGGCTTTAATAATCTGTGACGGCTCCATCGACTTCAATAGATATCCCTGAGGCTTTAATGCCATAACATCCATAATGGTTTCTTTATCACCTTTGTTGGTCAAAAAGATAACCGGAGTATCGGCAAAATCATGCTCGCTTCGAATCATCTCCAATACCTGCTTACCATCCACGATCGGCATCTCGTAATCTAACAACACAAGATCCGGTCTGTTGGTAGACAGATACTTGATCGCCATAGCGCCGGAATTAGCTAAAGCTATCTGATAAGATTCTTCAAGCCATCCCTTAACATTACGAAGCATTGTTCCTGAATCATCTACCACCAGTATCTTCTTCTTATTCTGCTTACCGAATTTCTTCTCGTATCCCGTAATAGTGCTTACAACTTCGCTGACATTGATCGGACGCTGGAATTTCTGACGAATCAGATTCTTAGTAATTATCTTCTCCACAGTGAGCAATTCATCCATATCACCAATCGCAAAAATCGGAATATCTTCTTCCCCTGCTTTATCCTTAATGTAGTTGAGCGCCTGCATTTCTTCCCCCATCTTCTCATCTACATAAAGCAGAAAAATACCAATCGGTTCCTCAATCTGATTGATTGCATCTATATCCGCTTTAACTGTAATCACTTCATATTCTGCTTTCTCAAACCAATCCTTCATTGATACAATCAAATAACTCTGAACTTGTGAGACTATCACTACATTCTGCATATTCAACACTCCCCTGCCTAAATTCTTGCATATACTCCTATCTTATATACAAATCCTCAATGTAATATCAATCATAATTAGTATACCAAACTTTCTCAAGACTGTAAATATCTTCTTCCCTCATTTACAGTATCTATGTACAATTTCATTGTCTTTCCATGGTACTCTCTGATATACGCTAATACCTCATCTCTATGCGGGGCATCTTCCTTCTGCATTTCCTCTCCGGATCTCTCCAGACCTGCTGCCTCCTCGGACAATTTCTTGGCACCTGCACTTAATGCAGACGATTGCAATCCATGTACGAGTATCGTATAGTACTCCCAATCTTCATTCTCATATGTTCTCTCTATTTTATCCCGTTCTTCTTCCTCCACATCACAGAACTCCCGCAGCACTTCCCTGTATACTTCCTCACTGTCACCACAATACTTAAGTCCCATACCAACATCAATCCATTGCAGCTTTGCGCTGGCATTGCCCTCTTTTGGCTTTTCCACATGATGATCGTCTTTCGGCTTTTGTTCCGTTCCAGCTTCCTCTCTTGTGATGATCTGAATTTTCTGCGTGGGAATGTACTTTTTAAGCATCTCTTCCAAGTCACGTCCCTCAACAGGTTTGCTCAGATAATCGTCAAAGCCTTTTTCAATATACATCTCCCTCACCCCTACGATTGCATTCGCCGTTAGAGCAATGACCGGTGCATCTGGACACTGATTATTCTCCATCTCCTTTAACGCTTTAAGAGTGCTAATACCATCCATCTCCGGCATCATATGGTCTAACAGGATTATATCATACTGCTCCTTCTGCACCATCTCCAGACACGCTTTGCCGCTCGGACAGGTAGTGACCTGAACGCAGGTCTTCTTCAATAATTGCTCGATCACAAGAAGATTCATAGGGGTATCATCTACCACAAGTATTTGAGCTTCCGGCGCCACAAAACTTTCACGATATTGATGCCTGTTCTGCTTTTGCGTTAATTGATATCTCTCCTGAAAATCTCCGATAGGACTGTCATTCACAATTCCTTGCGGCAGATACACGGTAAAAGTCGAACCGATTCCATACTTACTCTCAACCTCGATCCGTCCATTCATTTGATCGACCAGTCTGGAAGTGATGGCGAGCCCCAGCCCGGTTCCTTCCACATTCCGGTTCTCTCCCAGATTAAAGCGTTCAAAATTACGGAACAGCTTTGAAAAATCTTCCTCTTTGATCCCGATTCCCGTATCAGAAATCCGAATTTTAAACAGTATCTTATCCCCCGCTGTACGTTCACCTGTCACGGAAAGAGAAACCTCTCCCTCCTTCGTATATTTAACAGCATTATTCAGTAAATTGATAATCACCTGACGAACTCTTGTATCATCTCCCCACAGTTCACTCGGTAATTTCTCATCTATATTGACAATAAACTTGAGATTCTTCTCCTCCGCCTTCATCCGCACCATATTGATAACATCATTCAAAACGGAAGACATGTCATATGCCGACTCTAGAATCTCCATCTTACCTGATTCAATTTTGGAAAAATCAAGAATATCATTGATCAGCGTCAGAAGCGTCTGGCTTGCTCCCTGTATATTCTGCGCATATTCCCTGATCGTCTCCTGATCGCACTCCCTTAAGATCATCTCGTTCATTCCCATAACAGCATTGATGGGCGTACGAATCTCATGTGACATATTGGCAAGGAAATCACTCTTGGCACGGTTCGCCTTATCCGCCATCATCTTAGCTTCCCGCAGTTCATCACTTTCCCGTGCCCTCTCTTCTGCCCCGAACAGATAAACCATGCCGAGCACAAACACCACCATCAACAGACCAAACACCCACAGAACAAGTACTACCAGATAGGTGGTCCCTTCCATAGCCACATTCTCCGGTACGATTCCTATCAGAAGCACGTTCTTATCAGATATTTCCGAGGAAAAGAGAAAATAACTGTCCTGTCCCGTCCTGACATAAGCAGACGTTGATGTCAAAACCTGAAGCCGTTCCCTCATCGCCAGATACCCTGCATAAATCTCCGCTGTTTGAAATAGGGCAATATCTTCGCTCACATCATTTCCGCCGGGAATAATGATCTGTTCCTGTAAGTCCATGATCATTACTCTGCCCTTGCCATCATAGCAGGAAAGTCCAAATTTATCATAGAGAGTACTTACATCATACAATTTATACAATACGTATCTTACATTTTTGCCTTTATAGACCGGAACTGTAAACAGCAATCCTCCATCTTTATTGTAACTGACTGCATCTTTACCTCGAAAAGACTGTCTGATTCCGTCAAACGCAAGGAAATCCAGCGCTTCACCGCACACAGCGTTTCCATCCATCTCCAGCAGACCGACAGAAACCTGTTCTTCATGATTCGCAAAAGTATTTACAATATCCTGCCGCTCCGTTTCATGATCCTGTATATAATCCGCCGTCCATGTAAGCTGCTTAAGTTCCCCCTGAAACTGTTTTTCAACCATCTGCGTCAACAATTCCGCCTGCTGCACCGTCTGCCGCTCCACATAATAGTTTAACAGCTTTTTCATCTTATTCTGCATCAAAATACCGACTATGCCAAGCAGCAGGATAAAGATAAAAATACCGGCAATAATCATTTTATTTCTTCTAATCCATGCCTTCTTCATCGAATTTTACGCCTTCCACATACCAATCAAAAGCGTTGAGCATCTCCTCGTCTGTCATGCACTCCATCTCGTGAACACGCACATTGCCCTCTGCGTCCGTGATTGGTCCATAAAACACATCAAATGTCCCGTTTAAAAATTTCTGTCCTTCCTGCTCTACCCTCTCGTTAATACCGGGCTTCGTATTCTGGCTTAAAGGCGCCAGCGAAACGATTCCCGTTTCCGCACCTTCCCAATAATGCCTTCCCACAAACTTCCCCTGAAGACACTCTAATATATGGGGCTCGTAAAAGTTCTCCCACTCAAATACCGGCGCAGTCAGAAATGTATTTGGATATAACTCGATATTATCCATGTTGTAACCAATACACCAGATTCTCCTCTCCTCCGCGATCTCCAGTGTCCTGTTAGTATCTGTATGAATCGTTACCACATCAATATCATGCTTATCAAACAATCTCTCGGTGGCTTCCTCCGCCTCCGTATCTCCGGTCCACGAATAGGTCCACTCCACATACACACAGGCGTCTGGATTAACTTCCCTCACACCCAGCGTAAAAGCATTGATACCGCGATTCACTTCCGAAATAGGGTATGCCGCCACATAACCTATCTCATCAGTCTCCGTCTGCAAACCTGCAACGATTCCGCTCAAATAGCGCATCTGATAGATTCTGCCGAAATAAGTTGCAAGATTACCTGATTCCGTCACACCGGTGGCATGAAAAAAATAGATATCCCGATGTTTCTGTGCCATTTCTAATGCATATTCTCCATATCCAAAGGAATTACAGACAATAATCTCACATCCCTGCCCGATCAGATCCTCCATATACTCTTTGCACTGTTCGTCGGCAGGTACATTCTCGTGGTAGAAAACTTCCAGATTCAAACTATCGGCGCACCGCTCCATCCCCTCATAATGGGACTGTCCCCAACTATGGTCATCGATACTGCCATTGAGAATAAACCCGACTTTCGTTCGATCCCTCGTCACCTCAGTATCTGTCTCACGCACACTGATTAACACGATCCCGATTATAATAATACCTACGAACGCACCCGCTACAGCTAATATTTTCTTCATTTCTTCTACCATTCCAGACTGCAATAAACTTTTATCCTAAAGAATCCTTCCTATACTTCCAATAATACCACATCCCTGTTAAATCCGCCAGAATCCATCCAATGGGCACTGACATCCAGATGCCCGTCACACCGATCCACTCAACAGATGATAGCGCGTAAGCTAAAACAACGCGCGTCCCCAGTGATATTACTGTCAGCAACACTGATATCTCCGGCCTGTGAACAGCCCGATAATATCCGTAAAACAGAAATAGCAGCCCGATACCGAAATAGAATGCTCCCTCAATGCGCAGATATCCCGTTCCGATGGCAATCACTTCCACACTTTCCTCACTTAAGAATAATCCCATAAGCCGGTCACCAAATCCCACCACCAGAACAGAGATAATAAGACAAAACAAAAACGCGCCGAGAACCGCATCTTTCATTCCCTTGCGGATTCTATCTATCTTACGCGCCCCGTAATTTTGTGCCACATAAGTTGAAAACGCATTTCCAAAATCCTGAACCGGAGCGTAAGCAAACGAATCAATCTTCACCGCGGCAGCAAAAGCTGCCATCACCATAGGTCCAAAACTGTTCACAAGCCCCTGTACCATCAGAATCCCGAAGTTCATGATCGACTGCTGTAAACAGGTAAGTGCAGACAATCCTGTAAGTTCTTTCAAAATTTGTCTGTCCCAGCGCCGATTGTCCTTTGCAACCTTAAGCTGCGGATATTTAGTAAAATAATACAGCGCAATACCGGCTCCTGACAGATATTGGGCAATCACCGTCGCAACGGCAGCTCCTGCTACACCCCACTGGAACACTCTGATAAAAAGGATGTCCAACACAATATTGACAATAGCTGACGCTCCTAAAAACAAAAGCGGCACGAGGGAATTTCCTACCGCACGCAGAAGAGATGCAACGAAATTGTAGACAAATACTGCAAGAATACCTGCGAATATCCATATCAGATATTCCCGCATAAGAGAAATAACTTCCTGCGGCACACGTAAAAAGATGAGGATACCGCTCATTGCCGCATACACAAAAATATTTAGTATCAGCGCCACAACGCCGATCATCACAAAGGCTGTGAAGATACCTTTCTCCAGCCTGTTCTGATCTTTTGCCCCAAACTGTATGGAAAAAAAGGCGCTGCTGCCCATGCAGAGCCCTATAATAATCGATGTGATAAACACCATCAAAGTATAGGCGGAACCCACCGCCGCCAACGCATTTTCTCCCAGATACCGTCCCACAATCAACGTATCCACTATATTGTATAACTGCTGAAGCAGATTCCCCACCATGATGGGGAATGCAAACTTCAGCAGTTTCTGCATAATATTTCCTTCTGTTAAATCAAGGTTTTTCATACTAATCTCAGTTTCCTTCTCACCCCGGAAGAATGTACGCGTAAGCGACATTCTTCCAGACATGACTTAGTGATACTTAGGTTGTGTTCTTTACAACCTTAGCATCACTTCATGTCTTTATTCACAGATCATAATACATCTTAAACTCTGCCGGATTCGGAATCTGATCCAGCTTCTTAAGTTCCGCGCGCTTGCGTGCCACCCACACATCAATCAGTCTCTGTGGGAACACGCCGCCCTTAGTCAGATAATCGTGATCCTGCTCCAATGCATCCAGAGCTTCACCCAGAGATTTCGGCAGCCCCTTTATTTTCTTCTGCTCTTCCTCTGAAAGAGTATACAGATTAAAATCATAAGGTCCCCAGCCATTCTTCTCAGGATCGATCTGGTTTTCAATGCCGTCCAGACCTGCCATCAGGATCGCCGCATATGCATAATACGGATTCGCCGTAGCGTCCGGGTTACGCAGTTCAAACCGTTTCGTCTCCGGTGTCTTGGCATAAGCCGGAATGCGGATAACCGCGCTGCGGTTTGACGTAGCATATCCTACTGTGACCGGTGCCTCATATCCCGGTACAAGACGCTTGAAAGAATTGGTTGACGGATTGGTAAATGCACATAATGACGCAATATGTTTAAGCAGTCCGCCGATAAAGTAGTGCGCCGTACGGCTAAGTCCCGAATACCCCTCTGCATCGTAGAATAAAGGTTTACCGTCTTTAAGGAGCAGCATATGCACATGCAGTCCATTGCCCGCCTCCTGATAAATAGGCTTCGGCATAAATGTTGCCGTTTTACCCTCTTTGGCTGCCAGATTCTTGATGATGTATTTGATGATCATGGTGTTATCCGCCATAGATGGCATATCCGCAAGTTCCACCTCAATCTCCATCTGTCCCGGACCACCTACTTCATGGTGATGATATTTCACACGGATTCCCCAGTCTTCCATCATCATGCACATACGGCTGCGCAGATCATAACCTACATCCTGCGGCGCTGCTACATGATAACCACCCTTATAAGGCACTTCATAACCGTTATTGCCCGGTTTATACGTATCCAGCGTGCAGTTCCATTCCGCCTGTCTGGTATCTACCCGATAGCCGCACTGCTGTGGTGACACTTCAAATCGTGCCTGATCGAACAGATAAAATTCAAACTCTGGTCCGATGATCATACGGTCTGCAATCCCGGCTTCCTTCATGTATTCCACCGCACGAAGGCTCACATTCTTCGGATACTGGTCAAAAGGCTTGTTCTCACCCTTGCCAATCGTACATACATTACCACACATCGTCAGTGTAGGCACCAACGCGAACGGGTCTACATAAGCGGTATCCGGATCGGGCAAAAATACCATATCACTCTTCTCAATAGGCGCATACCCATAATTGGAACCGTCAAAGCCAATACCGTATGTAAATGTATCCTCACCAAACCGCTCCACCGGAATAGTGATGTGACGCCACCGTCCGTCGATATCTGTCATCTTAAAATCGATCATACGGATCTGCTTTTCTTCGCATAACTTCAGAATCTCTTCACTTCTGTTCATAACCCCTGCTCCTTTCACATTTCCCTTAGTGTATACATTTGACCAAAGTATCTAATCATCTTTTGACACCTGATCTATATAGCTATTTCAGTATAACATATCGGAGCGGGATACCGCACTATATTTTTGATTCTATAACCCCATTTTACCTAAGATCCCATCCGCACTTACACCCGGATGAGTCAGATACAGCCGGCAGATCTGTTCTGCCAGCTCTTTGCTGATTCCGTTTTTGACTGCAATCTCTTCAACGGATAATTTCTTATCGGTATCACGCATCACAGACTTGACGAGCTTCTTCGTATCGCGCGCTGTGACTTCCTGAAGCAAATCTTCTGCCTCCTCAATATCTGATTTTGCACGCTTAGGCATGTGTGCGATTTCTATTTTCTCTACCCGATAAGAGCAGTCGTCCTCTACTTCAAGTACCGCAAAAGTGATCGGCTGTGTAAACCGCCTTGGCCCACAGCTCCCCGGATTCATCATAAAGTGTCCGTCCACAGATTTTTCTTCATATTTGTGAGAATGCCCGTAAATGATGATATCCACATTCTTAAGTTCCTGCGGAATATGTTTCTTATTATGCACCATAAAGAAATTGATTCCATACAGCTTAAGCGAAAGCGTCTCCGGTAAATCCTTCGCCCATTCCTTATCATTGTTGCCCCGCACTGCATATGTTGGTGCAATTTGATTTAGTTTATCCAATATATCAGGATTATTAATATCCCCACCGTGCAAAATTACTTCACAGCCTTGCAAAACTTCCGCAACCTCAGGACGCAGCAGCCCGTGTGTGTCTGAAATAATTCCTATTCTATGCATTTGAATGCTCCTTAACATATGTCAGAAACTCTTCCGTCTTTGACCAGTATTTCACACCCCAATTCTCAAAGTTCCATTCTTCCATGTAGTCATTACATTCAAAATCAATATAATAGATTTCATCATTGTGCACAACAAAATTAGTCGGGAAATAGTCGATGTTGGTATGCGCAGGATATAACAGACTGCACATCTCCCTGATCTGATTGAAATAGCTCTGTTTCATCTTATCCCGACGCACCAGATCATATATGGTATCTCCTTCTATATACTCTTTCAAAATCCTCTCATTCTTAGTATCTACGTCCAGCATCTCCGGAATCCGGATACCGATTTCCTTTAATCTGTTATAATCATTCAGTTCCGCTTCCAGTTTATTTCCAAATTGGTAGTAGTCACATGGTTCATGATGAATCTGCTTTAAAACATACTGTTTTTCTCCATCGGACGCGAGATAGGAATATCCGCCTTTGCCTTTGCCGAGCAGTTTTTTAACGGCATAACCTTTACCGTTTACCTCTAATGTCTCCTGCATAATACTAATCTGCCTCCTGTTGTCATTATTAAATATTCACGAAAAAGATATCTCTCCCTTAGGAGTCATATCTGTTATTATAACGCAAAAAGCGGTATCGTTATCTGCCAGACACCAGTTCCGACAATGGCTTAAAAGTATATCCCATCTCTTCCCACTTTGTCAAAAGCTCGTCCAGAATCTCCCCATTGGTCGAAGATGTGTTGTGAAGCAGCACTACTGCGCCGGGATGAATGCGCGAAGTAAGTTTATCGAATGCCTCCTCGTGGCTGGGCTGGTCATCCTGATTCCAATCCACATAAGCCAGACTCCAGAATATCGTATTATATCCTAATTTCTGCGCCATTTTCAAATTATCTACGTTACATTTACCCTGTGGCGGACGGTAATAAGGTGAAAGCTCCGCACCCGTAATTTCATGAAAAAGCTCCGCTACGTCATCCATTTCTTTTTGAAAAGTCTCCTGATCGGAAATAGTCGGCATATCGAGATGATGATATGTATGATTTCCTACCGCATGTCCGTCCTCCACCATACGCTTAGCCATATCAGGCGCTGTCTCCAGAAAATGTCCTACCACAAAAAAAGTCGCCTGCACACCATGCTTCCGTAGTGCATCCAGAATCGGCTCCGTGTTACCGTTCTCATAACCGCAGTCGAAGGTGAGATAAATCACTTTCTCGCTGTCAGCTCCCACATAATAGGCATCATACCATGCCAGATCTTCCGGCGATGCATTTCCGACAGACTGTGTTCCGGACTCTCCGAAGGAAAGCCCCCAATCCTCCGAAGCAAGTGTCAGTTCCCAGCCTGCGGGCGGTTCCTTCTTGTCAGCCAGTTCATTCTCCCCTTTATCGTCACTGCCATCTGCCTGTTCTTGTGAGGACTCCTGTACCGACTGTGTCTCCTGAGTTGATAAATCTGACTGCACCACTGTATCTGTCTGAGCTGTTTCGTCGTCTATATCTGACTGTTCCGCTTCTGCCTGTGAAGCTGTCTGCACCTGCAATTCTGCTGTCTCTGCCGACACATCCTCAGATGATATTTCCTCCTGTGATGAGTTCTGGCATCCCGACAAAACTGTCGTCGCCATAATCATGAATAAAACTGCCGATACAACAGCAGTTTTTCCCATAATCTTCACTTTAATGTTCTTTTGTTTTTTCATGATGTAACTCTCCTGCTTCTTATGTATTTTATCATCTTACACTCCGGCGGCGCGTAAATCCATAATGCCGGACTGTAATTCTCTCTTCTAAATATGATAAAACATGTCTGCATCAAAATTGTATCATAAGTGCATCAAAGTTGCATCATCTTGATGACAGTTATCTCTCCACCCTTCCAAGATACTCCTCAAGACAGATTCCCTTCTCGTATATTTCTGCTGCCACTTCCGCACCCACATACCGATAATGCCACGGCTCATTTGCCACTCCTGTGATTTCTGTCTTGTCCGAAGGATAACGATTGATAAATCCATAGAGATGCGCGTGATCTTTTAACCATGTATATACTTCCGCTCCATCAGAGTGTATTTTATCTGCATTGATATCAACGGCAAGTCCAAGTTCGTGTTCACTTGTGCCGGGAACCGCCACCCACAACTCTGTTTCTGTTCTGGCTTCCTCCTCAGACAATCCTTGCTTCTGATACCCCTTTAATCTGTCGTAATAAATATCTTCCTGCTCCTGTCTTGTCCTAAAACCAGACCTTACAATGGGAAAGATTCCCTCCTCTCTGGCATCATCAAACATCTCCTGCAGATATGGATAGATCCGCTTGTCCACTCGTTCGCCGTTAGATAATTCAACTGTTTCTATATCTGTATTGTCCGGCAGCGGATTCCATCTATTTACTAGTATCAGATACCAATCGCCGCCATAGTCCTCTGGTTCATTATCAGGATCTTCTGATTCATTATCAAGGTCTTCGGGTCTATTCTCAGCTTCATCCGCCTCACGTTCTATACTGCTTATAAAGCTTTTGATATCAGTATCTGCTTTATTTTCCCTGTTCTTAAGTATCCCGATACAGAATACGCTGATCAATATACAGACAAACATAAAAAAATTTAAGAAGAGTTGTATTCTCTTCTTTCTTCGCCGTCTGCTTTGCCTTCTCTTATTTTTTGATCTCGGATTATAGTTATGCATGTCCGGCTCCTCCTACTTTAATACAATGATTGTATCAACTGTAAGAGAGTCGTGTGTTAAATTATTGTGTGAGATTTGGCAAATCTTGCTATAGAAAAAATTTTAAATTTTTTAAAAAAAACTGAGCTTGGCTCAATTACCAGGTTCGCGTCCCACACGAGAAATT
>CAMXBD010000042.1 GCA_947179245.1 uncultured Lachnospiraceae bacterium
TGTTCTTTTTTTGTTGCCGCTCTGAATCTGATACTTTCCTTAAGAATTATATCATAAAAAATCACGTATCGTTTTATTTACTAAAAAAATATGTATTAAATCAGCAATTTGGCAAGTAGCCATCAAACAATAAATAGGTTATACTGTGCACAAGAGTTTTTTAATAATATTGATACCAAAACGGAGGTACAAAATGATAGAAAGCAGCAAAGTACAAAAAATCTTATACGGCGGAGACTATAACCCCGAACAATGGGCGGAAGATACATGGGAAGAGGATATGCGTCTGTTAAAACTGGCACATATCGACATCGTCACACTGAATGTATTCAGTTGGGCATCCCTGCAGCCATCCGAAGATACTTACTGTTTCGATAAACTGGATAAAATCATGGAAATGGTCACAAGAAATGGCTTGAAAGTCTGCCTCGCCACTTCCACTGCCGCACATCCTGCATGGATGGCACGGAAATATCCTGATATACTTAGAACAGAGTTTAGCGGTATGAAACGTAAATTTGGCAGCCGCCACAACTCCTGTCCGAACAGCCCAACCTATCACAAATATTCTGTAGCTCTTGCCACCAAATTAGCAGAACGTTATAAATCGTATGACAATATTGTGTCATGGCACATTGCCAACGAATATGGCGGAGAATGCTACTGCGAAAACTGTGAAAAGGCATTCCGCACATGGCTGCAAAACAAATACAAGACTATCGATGCCGTCAACGAAGCATGGGATACTGCATTCTGGGGACATACCTTCTATGATTTTGAGGATATCGTATTACCCAATATGCTCTCCGAACATTTTGAAGTCAACAGAACTACTTTCCAAGGCATCTCTTTGGACTACAGAAGATTTAATTCAGAGAGTATCCTGAACTGTTTCCGTATGGAATACGATGCGGTTCATGCAATTACGCCTGATATCCCAATCACCACCAATCTGATGGGAAACTATCAGCCGCTCGATTATCAGATGTGGGCAAAATATATGGACTTTATCTCTTGGGACAACTACCCTGCCTACAATGCTACCTTAGAGGATACCTCCTTCAAACATGATCTGATGCGCGGCATCAAGCAGGGCAAGCCTTTCGCATTAATGGAACAGACCCCCAGCGTGACCAACTGGCATCCCTATAACGCCTTGAAACGTCCGGGAGTGATGCGTCTGTGGAGTTATCAGGCCGTTGCGCATGGAGCAGATACGATCATGTTCTTTCAGCTTAAACGCAGTATCGGCGCATGCGAGAAATATCACGGTGCAGTAATCGACCATGCCGGCCATGAAAATACAAGAGTTTTTCGTGAAATAACGCAGTTAGGCGCAGAACTTGATAAGATTGGTTCCTTGACGCTCGGCGCAAGAACGCACTCCAAGGCCGCCATCGTATTCGACTGGGATAACTGGTGGGCAACATACTACTCCGCAGGTCCCAGCGTCAACCTGCAATACTGCGACGAGATCCTGAATTATTACAAAGCTTTCAACAATTTGAATATCCCCGTGGACTTTATCAGCGTGGAGGACAATCTGTCAGACTACTCTTTTGTTGTAGCTCCTATTCTGTACATGGTTAAGCCCGGTTATGATGAGAAGATCAGACAATTTGTCAAAAACGGCGGCAGATTCCTGACCACCTTCTTCAGCGGATATGTGGACGACCACGATCTGGTTACTGTAGGCGGTTATCCGGGCAAACTGCGGGACATCCTTGGCATCTGGGTGGAGGAAGAAGACGCTCTGCCCGATGAGGCATGCAACAGTTTTACCTATAAAGACATTACCTATCCCGCCACTCTGATCTGTGACCTGCTGCATACCGAAGGAGCTCAGTCTCTTAGCGAATACGAACAGGACTTTTATGCCGGTATGCCGGCGCTCACCCGCAACAGCTTTGGCGAGGGATGCGCTTATTATGTTGCTTCCCGCTCCAATGCCGCCTTCTACCGCACTCTGATAAGTGAGATCTGCAAGGACGCGGATATCCGTCCGATCATAGATACTCCCGACTGCATCGAGGTGACAAGGCGTACTAATGCAAACGGAACTTTCCTGTTTTTCTTAAATCATGACGAAAAAAGCCATGATATAAAATTAAACTGTGCCGGCAGAAATATTATCAACGACGTCACATACCACAACAAAGATACATTAACACTGCCCGCTAAAGACGTGGCAATTATACTTACGGAAGAGGATTAATATGGAGACAATAGATAAAACCAAGTATCTCGCACAGATTAATAAAGTGATTGAAGACGGTCCCTACCATGACGACTGGGCATCTCTTACAGATTTCGAGATGCCTGACTGGTATGCGAAAGCTAAATTCGGTATTTTCGTTCACTGGGGACTCTACAGCGTTCCGGCTTATGCCAATGAATGGTATTCACGGAATATGTATATTCAGGGAACCCCCGAATACGAACACCACATCAAGACTTACGGTCCTCACAAAGAGTTTGGCTACAAAGATTTTATTCCACTCTTCACAGCGCAAAATTTTGATCCCGATTTCTGGGCAGAGACTTTTGCCGCTGCTGGGGCGAAATACGTCGTCCCTGTGGCGGAACATCACGACGGTTTTCAGATGTACGAAAGCGGTCTGTCAGCATATAATGCTGCACAGATGGGTCCATGCCGGAATATCTTGGGCGAATTGAAATCTTCTTTTGAAAAAAAAGGGCTGGTATTCTGCACTTCCACTCACCGCGCGGAACATCACTGGTTTATGGGAAACGGCAAAGACTTCGACAGCGATATCAAAGAACCTCTCCACTGCGGCGATTTCTACTGGCCTTCGGAAAGACAGCAGCCCGATCAGCAGGATTTGTTTGCCAAGCCATATCCTGACAACGAATTTCTGGAAGACTGGCTGTGCCGTACCTGCGAGATTATTGACCGCTATCAGCCCCGGATTCTTTACTTCGACTGGTGGATCCAGCACGAGGCGTATAAGCCTTATCTGCGCAAGATTGCGGCATACTATTATAATCGCGGTTTAGAATGGGGACATCCTGCCGCCATCTGCTACAAGCATGACGCAATGGCTTTTGGAAGCGGAATCGTAGATGTCGAACGAGGTAAATTTGCAGATGCCAAACCCTACCACTGGCAGACAGACACCGCCATTGCGCGAAACTCATGGTGCTACACCACTTCGTTAGATTATAAGAGCAGCTATGAATTAATCTGTTATCTCATAGATGTGGTCAGCAAAAACGGAAATCTCCTTCTTAATGTCGGTCCCAAGGCAGACGGTACTTTTGCCGAAGAGGATGCCTCAATTCTGCGGGACATCGGCAGTTGGCTTTCCGTAAACGGTGAAAGCATTTATAACACAAAACCATGGCGATATGCCTCTGAGGGTCCTACCGTTGAGACAGAAGGACAGTTTAGTGACGCCTCCGCCCCCACTTACACAGGTGAGGACTTCCGCTTTACCGCCGGAAAAGGATGCATCTACGCTGCCTGCCTGAAATATCCCAGAGACGGCAATGTAACAATTCACGCCCTGTCCAAGTCAAAGGATGCCAACAAACCAAATTTCCATGGTATTATCCGTGATGTAGAAGCCCTCGGTTTTGGCGAAAAACCAGACTTTTACATTGATGAAGACGGACTGCACATCACAACCCAGAACGTAGAAAGCGAGTTCCCTGTAGTGTTTAAAGTTCATGTAGAATAGCATAACAGCCGCTTCCTTGCACAAACCTCTGTTTCGTGTTACGATAGTACAGGTGCATGACTGTAGTATATAACCTGTTTTGAGACACCATATTATTCAATATTTGATATGGAGGTTGAGGAAGATGGATCAGGGTATGGAAACTTTATTTATTGCTGATGACGAATCTTCGATCAGAGAAGGATTAAAATATATTATTGACTGGGAAGCATTAGGCTTTCGTCTGTGCGGAGAAGCCTCTAACGGAGAGGCTGCACTTACACAGATTCTAGCCCTGAATCCCAGTCTTGTTATGTTAGACGCTAAAATGCCCAAGATACGCGGCACTGAAGTGATCCGCCTTGCCAGAGAATCCGGCTATCAGGGTAAGTGCATCATTCTAAGCGGCTACTCTGATTTCAAATATGCTCAGGAAGCCATCAAAGGCGGTGTCAGTTTCTATCTCACCAAACCGATCGACGAGGATGAGTTATGTCAGACAGTCATGAAAATCAAAGAGACTCTATCGGAAGAAAGACAGCGTTCTTCACATTTAGCAGCATATAAGGATAAGGCTAAGAGTGTTGTGCTCCGTGAGCTTATGTCAAATACTCTGAGTACGCCTTTGTCGGAAGAAGACTGCATCCATTTCCGGCTGGACGCAGATTCCTATCAGGTCGTAATCTGCGAAGATTTTCACACACAATCGGCTACAGCTCCTTATACTTTTGCCGAGCTTCTCAAAGTAACCAATAAGGATAATAATATCTTCGAGCATCTGGAAATAGACGGTAAGGATATCGTTCTTTTAAAAGGCAGGCTGGGCTTAAACCGCCTCAACGATTTTCTGGAACGGTTTGATGACAGAACACCTCAGCCCGGAAGCCCCTTGGAATCCATGTTTTTAACTTATGGCAGACCCGTATTCTCCCCGACAGATATCCATCTGTCTTATGAGGATGCGTCCACCCTCTTAAAGCGTCGTTTTTTCTGTTCTCAAGAGCAGCATGCAATGGGCTTTGAAACGCTACCCGGCGCGTTTTCCAATACCGGCGACCCGGTCTGCCGCAATGTCTTACTGCTTGACGAAAATATTCTTCGCACTTACAGCGAACGTTTCGTCAGCTACATTCAGTCATACAACCGCAAGATGACGGTCGCCGCTTTGTCAGAGTTGGAAGCATCTCTCTTAAAGGCCTCCAATCCGATCGGCGATATTAAGCTGTTTCTCACAGACTTATACCTGCAGATCAAAGCGATGATCAGCAGAAATTATACTTCCACAGAAATTCCTTTTGCCGCTAACTCTGCAATGATTGAATTTATAGGCCGCCAGAACTATCTCTACGAGATTATACGTTTTCTCTCAGAGCAGTTTGAAACAATCATGAATGCTACAGGTAATCCCTCCAGAGATACAATACTGGATGATATCCTTTACTATATTGACCATAATTTCAGGGACAATATCAAATTGGAGACGATTGCACCGCTTTTCGGTTATAACAGCGCTTATCTGGGAAAAATATTTACCAAGTCGGTGGGCGAGAGCTTTAATTCATATATTGATCACAAGCGTATAGACCAGTCTAAGCTGCTCCTGCTGGAAAATAATCTGAAAGTATACGAGATTGCCGAACAGGTCGGTTATAAGAATGTGGATTATTTCCACAAAAAATTCAAGAAGTATGTGGGAATCAGCCCTGCGGAATTCCGCAAAGGACAGGATACTGAATTGTCCACCGAAAAATACCCCCCCCCACAAAAAAATCCACCTAAAGCATAGGCTGTTAACGAAATTTCCGCAGCATATAAAATCTGCCACACTGAATACTCAGCATGGCAGATTCTTTATTGTGTTATCATGTTTCTGTCTGACAAAACCTATCTGTAAACACGGTTACTGTACAATTGCAACCTTCTCAGCAATGATGTTAGTCATCATCTCTTCAGCGTCGCTCAGACCCGTTGCTTCCAGTTCAGCAATCATTGCATCATAGTTTGCATCAAACTCTGCTTCCGAACCGGTTACACACTTAATCAATGCAGACCATGAAACTTCATCCAGCTTATCAACGATCTCACTGAATTCAAGCGGCATTGCGTATGCCCAAAGCGGTGAATAGTCAGGTGTCTCAAATTCATCCGGCTGCGGGAACACATCTACCAGAAGCTCTACGCCCCATGCTTCACATGCCGCTTTCTCTTCTTCGTTGTACTCATTGATAACGGCATCTTTACTTGTCGTCGTGTATGTGCTTCCTGTAGGATCTAAGATACCATCACCATAAGACGGGAACGGATAGTTGTGGAAACCAACACCTGTCTTCTTGGAGTAATCTGCATCTTCCTGAGAATATTTGATTTCTTCTTCTGTTCTGTAACGGTGTCCTTCATCATCAACAAAGTAGTTCACGCCTTCGATACCCCACTTATTGAGTACCTGACCTTCATCGGAGCAAAGGAAATCAATAAACTTGATTGCTGCAACAGGATCTTTACAAGAAGTTGTAATACCAACTCCTGTACCTGTTGTCAGACCCTGATACATAAGGGAAGGACACTTTATATCCGGAGTCATACCTGTCGGAAGACCACAGTAAGTAAGACCATATTTACCGTCTGCTTTTAATACTTTCTCACCATCCTGATAATCCCAATCCTTATCAAACAGACATACTACACGACCGGATGCGATCTTAGCAATATAATCTTCATGTGTCTGTGTCGCGAATTCAGGATCCAGAATGCCTTCATTGTACATACGGCATAACCATTTGAAATATTGTCTTTCATTTTCAGAAGTAAACTTGTAAACACCCTTGTTGTCTTCTGTCACGATCCACTGTCCGTTATCCGGTGCGCCGTCTGCAATGAAGCCCGCAGGGTTACCCAGTGTGATCAGCCAATGCCAGTCAGATGTAGACAATGTAATACCAATCTTGTCAAGACCATCGTCGGTAGTAGGATTCTCAGCAATATAATCTTTAATCATGGTTTCCAGTTCATCCAGAGATTCCGGAATCTTGTAGTCCTTTGCTTTCAGCGCATCCCACTGAATCTGAACGTTACCGCAGTCTTTGAATTTCGTACCGCCTACTACATAAGCGGATAACTGGTAGATTGACGGATCATCTGCGGACTGTTTTAACTTCTCAAACTCTTCACCATAGAGTTTCTTAATATTAGGACCATACTGCTCAATCAGATCTGTCATATCCATCATTGCGCCTGCATCAATCATGTTACCTGCAGAACCTTTTGCAAAAATAATATCCGGATAATTCTGTTCTGCGATCATAAGCGCAACTGCTTCGCTCTCGTCGTTACCGCCGACAGGACGTGTAGTCTTCAATTTAACACCTGTAGCTGCCGTAATTGCCTCTGCCACAGGATCTGTCCAAGGATCATCCTGATTAGCATCTGCATTGAAGAATGTCAACTCAATGACTTCCCCTGATGCTGCACTGCCTGTATCACCTGAATCACTGCTGCCACCATCATCAGCAGCAGTCGTACTGCCTGTATCAGCGGACGTATCGCTGCCACCGCCTCCACAACCGGCAAGTGTACCGGCTACCATTGTCACTGCCAGTAACAATGCACAAATCTTTTTGTTTTTCATACTTTCTCTCCCTTCTGTTGCTCATAATGCATCTTTATATTTGTATGTCTGCGCATTATATGTGCACAGACATATAAATATCATCTGAATTGGATTGCGGACATCCTCTAAGCGGATTATATTTGTTAACCATCAGTCTTTGACCGCTCCGACTGTCATACCGCCTACAAAATACTTCTGCAGGAACGGATATACGATGATGATCGGCACTGTTGCTACGATCGTTACCGCCATTCGCACGGAAAGCGGGGATACAGCGTTCTTCAACTGTTCTGCCGCATGAGGATCAATCTTGACTGTCGCTTTTTCCATAATTTCATACAATACATACTGCAATGTCGGCAATTCTTTTGCATAAAGGTAAGTATCCATAAAGGAGTTCCACTGTCCTACCGCGTAGAACAACGCTACTGTTGCCAGAACCGGCTTACACAGGGGCAGGATGATTCTCGCCCATATAATAAAGTCATTTGCGCCATCCACTCTCGCCGCTTCCTGCAATGCCATCGGAAGACCTTCAATAAAGGAACGCACCAGTATCATATTGTAAACCCAGATCAGACCCGGAATAATATAAACAAGGAAATTGTTACCCATCTTTAAGGTTCTCATCAAAAGCAGGTATTCCGGAATCAGTCCGCCGCTGACATACATTGTAATAACAAACAACGTGGTAAACAGTTTGTTAAAGTAGAAATCCTTTCTACTAAGCACATATGCAAGCATCGCTGTACAGATTACCCCGGCTCCGGCTCCGAGCACTGTTCTTGCCACCGAGAGCAGGAATGCTCTTCCTAAATTGTTTTCCTCAAATACATAGATATAATTGCTCCATGTAAACTTTCTCGGAATAATGAAATTAATATTACGCATGGTATCGATCGGATCATTCAACGATATCGCAAGCACATTCAAAAACGGATATATTGTGATAATGATCAAGAATATAAAAATAACCAATAATATGTAATCTAAAATATTATCACGGCTTTTAATTCTGTTACTCTTTGTATTCGCCATGGTCATTCCCTCCTTATACCAGTTTGCTCTCGCCGAGTAAGCCTGCGACCTTATTTGCAACGAAAAGCAGCGTGATGCCGACTAACGACTGGAACATACCGATTGCAGTACCAAGACCATAGTTACTATTTCCGATACCTCTGACATAAGCAAACCATGAAAGAACCATCGCATGATCCTGAACGATACCGTTGCTCAACAACATCTGACGTTCCATACCTACATTCAGCGCGCCACCGATACCCATGATCAGCAGTACAACGATAGTCGGTTTAATACCCGGCAGTGTGATATGCCAGATTCTCTGAAGACGGTTGGCGCCATCCACCTTCGCCGCCTCATATAATCCATGATCGATTCCTGCCATAGCAGAAAGATATACGATTGCATCCCATCCTACTTCTTTCCATGTATTGATCAGAACGACTGTAAACCAGAACAGAGGCGAATTCGTACTCATCAACCCTAACTTCGTATTAAGTACTGTGTCCAGCATACCGCCGTCATTCAGCACCATCTTCGCAATACTGGCTATAACCACCCATGATACGAAATGGGGCAGATAGGAGATTGTCTGCGTGATCTTCTTAAACTTCACAAAACGGATTTCATTCAGCATCAAAGCAAACACGATTGCCATGATCGTTCCGATTGCAATACCAAGAATACTCAGACCGATTGTATTGAGCAGCGTCTGCCCAAAAATACGATCCTGAAATGCCTTAACAAAGTTATCAAACCCGACGAAAGGTCTCTGCCATATAGGAAGAGTCATTGTCTTCGGCTTTACATCCTGAAATGCCATTGTCCATCCCCACAGCGGAATGTACTTAAAAACAATCAGCCAAACAACAAACGGGAGAGACATCAGCAGCAGATATCTTTGCTTCCACATTAGCTGCATACTAAACTTCTGCTTCACCACTTTTTCTTTTGAGGTCTTTTTTACACTCATATTTGCTCATCCTTTCATATCATTCTTTATAAACTTCCACACAAGCGTTTCCCTAAAACGGAAAAAATGCACCACAGGAAATATCTTTCCTATGATGCATTTATTATAAATTTATAAAGAAAATAAAAATACCGAAAAAATTATGGAAAAAATACGGTCTTTTTTTTACCTTAGTTTTTAGCCTGACTGCATCCGGTCTATCGGAATCATCAGTCTCACCCGTGTGCCTGCAGCCGGTTCCGAGTATACATGAATACGGTAACCGTCCCCGTAATGTAATTTCATGCGCTGATTAATATTATACAACCCGATACTCTTACTTCTGCTCATATCACGTATCTCAATATCCTTACGCAGTTTCTCCAGCGCTTCTTCCGTCATTCCACAACCGTTATCTTCCACGTCCATGATAAGAAGATTCATCCCATCCGATATTTTCCTGTAAACAGAAACAACAATCCTGCCGTCTTCATCCATTTCCTCCAGTCCGTGTACGATAGCATTCTCTACTATCGGCTGCAATAGTAAAGGCGGAAGATCGTACTGCGACAAGTCTAATCCGTCTTCCATTCTCTTCTCATACTGAATACGGTCACCAAAACGCAGATGCTGTATTGTAATATACTCATCCACATGTTTCAACTCTTCTTCAAGAGTTGTAAAGGTAGTCCCCATATTTTCCAGCACATAACGCATGGATTTGCCTAGCAGTTTAATCGCAGTCGCCGCCTCTTTGTCCCCCACCTTTAATGCGTTCATGCGAATGGTCTCCAATGTATTGTACAGAAAATGAGGGTTAATCTGACTGGCAAGCATTTTAAATTCCATCTCCTGCTGTCTGATCAGCAATTCCTGTTCTTTGAGCTGCGCCTCATATACCTTTGCTTCCTGCTCTTTGATGTTTAGCACCATAGTCTGCAGATCCTCAAATGCCTCAGACAGCTCATCTCTTCCTTGAAATGTAGTGATGAGTTCATAATCCTGATTACTGGCTTTATGCATCTCCTCTCTGAGAACATTCACTCTTCCTGCAAAGTATTTCGTAAAAAAGTGTATCATTATCCCCGGTATAATCAAAGTAAGCGCAACAATCAGTCCACACAAATACAAAACTCTTTTTATATTCGTATAGCCCTGACCGTCCAGCGTGCATACATAAATCCGCGAATCAGACTGATACATATAGAACGTAGATACATTGATAAAATACGTGCTTCCATCCATCACAGTGCGTCCGGTATACTGGAAAGCCGGCTCCTCAAAATCCACCGGCCATGGCTGTGCCTTCCCATATCTTGTTCTGTCGGAACTATAAAAAACCGGTCCTCTGTCCACCGACATCGTACATATATATTCGTCATTATCCACCCGCACTCTCAGATCATTCTCATCAATATGAATAACAAGTACTGCATGATAAGGGGAATTGATAAGAGGAATCTCTCTCACCAGACACAGGCTCCAGTATTCATTATTATACCCGTACTCCCATGATATTGCCCTCCAATGCACTCCCGGCTCCGATATAGCTTCCTGATACCATACAGTATTCATAATATCTTCATCCAGCCGTACAAACTGCTTATAATTTGAAATCGTGGGATTATCGGTATAGATCTCAATCGCACTAAATTCTGTGTAATTTCTGGCACATTGATCCAAAAGCGTTTCCTGATCGACTGCCTTCATATATTCCCGCCTTGTCTGAAAGTCCTCCGTCAAAATCTTACGGGTTTCAAGATCAAAAGTAATATCTTTAGAAACATTGTAAGTATCCGTTGTCAACTCAAAAAGAAGATTTCTCACCCGATGATTCTCCGATCTCAGAAGCCCCGTATAATAATTGATCATAATACGCGCCGTATACAGCAGCAGAAATGTACCCAGCAGAAGCATTGGCACAACAATCACAGCCGTATAAATCATATACAGCTGCTTTTTAATTGTTGCCCTATTAAAAAAAGATGTGAGTCTCATTTTCTTAATCATAGATATCGTATTGTTTTCCTTCTCTGATCAGCACCGGAATAATATTAATCGGCGCAGGCACTGTCACTGTCTGACCGCCTTCATATACCTTCTTCGTGTAAGCGTCTGTCCACCCGCATCCTGCTGGCAGATATACTTTTCTCTCACGCACGCCTTCTTCCATCACCGGAGCGACAAGCAGATCCTCTCCGAACATATAGGCATCCTCTGTCTCCCAGCATGTCTTATCATCCGGAAAATCATAGAACAGCGGCCGCATCACCGGAGCGCCCGTCTCGGATGCTTTCTTCATACAGCTTCTGATGTAGGGACGAAGCTTCTCCCTGATAAAAAGATACTTGGACAAAATCTGATAATTGTCCTCACCGAAGCTCCACACTTCGTTATCCTGACCACTGGTCAACTGTCTTACGCCGTCAATGTATTCCTGCTCTCTCTCATACCACGGGGAACGCTCTCCGTGCATACGGAATACCGGGCAGAATGCACCCCATGCAAACCACCGCACCAACAGTTCTTTGAAATGCTCGTCTCTGATATCTCCGCCCAAGAAACCACCGATGTCTGAAGTCCACCACGGAATACCTGCTATACTCATGCTCAGACCTGCCTGAAGCTGCTCCCGCATAGAACGGAAGGAAGAATGAATATCGCCTGACCATGTGAGCACACCGTATTTCTGGCTTCCCGCCCATGCGCACCTCACAAGACTCATGATATCCGTCTCACCCTCTGCTTGAAGTCCTTCATAAAATCCCTTGGCATATCCCACTGGATAACGGTTAGAACACTGGAGCGCCGTCCCCTCATAATAGCGATAGTTATCGAAATCGTATGGTCCGTACTCCGGTTCCGCCTCATCCAGCCAGAAGCAGCGGATACCCTTCTTATAATAATTCTCCTTACAGCGCTCCCATACATAATTCTGGGCGCCGGGGTGCGTTGCATCATAGAAAATCGTATTTCCCATCCATGTCATATGGTTGGAATTGCCCCTGTCAGCCGTTACAAGATAGCCGTTCTCCGCCATCGGACCGAAATTCTCACTCTTCTCATCGATCGTCGGCCATACAGACACTACTGTTTCTATTCCCATCTCTTTTAATTCGCGTACCATCGCTTCCGGATCAGGCCAGTCCCTCGGCTCGAATTTGAAGTCTCCCTGTCTTGTCCAATGGAAAAAATCCACTACGATAGCGTCCATCGGAAGGCCACGCTTCTTGTGCTCTCTGGCAACCGCAAGAAGCTCTTCCTGATTGCGGTAACGCAGTTTACACTGCCAATATCCCATACCATATTCCGGCATCATCGGTGTTCTTCCCGTCGCCGCTGAATACTGTTCTTCAATTTCTGCCGGTGTATCGCCTGCTGTGATAAAATAATCCAGTTTCTTTGTACTGACCGCAGACCATTCCGTCTTGTTCATACCAAACACTGCTGTTCCGATTGCCGGATTGTTCCACAAAAATCCATATCCTCTGCTGGAAATCATAAAAGGTACGCTCGCCTGCGAGTTGCGGTGTGCCAATTCTAGGATAGCTCCCTTCTTATTCAGATGTTTCTCCTGATACTGCCCCATTCCAAATATCTTCTCATCATCAAACGCCTCAAAACGCGCGGTCAGTGAATAATCCGTACTGCCTTGAATGGGTTTCAACTCTCTCGCATCGATGCGAAGCGGCACGCAATATCTGTTGATGCGGTTTCTGTTGCGCCAGTACTCCTCCGTCAACAATTCACCTTTTTGATTATAGAAACTGATCCATCCCTCATGGGAAACCCTTGCCGTAATCTTTCCGTTTGTGAGAACTGCCTGTATCCCCTTCTGGTGGTACTGCGCATACTCTTCGGACTGATACCACGGATCAGTCACATCAATCTCCTCAAAATTAATCTGGACATCCGTTTTCTCAACCGCCTCCGTCAATGCCCAGTCATTGGCATCCATATGCGTCTCTTTCGTCATACGCACCCGCAGGGAATTAACTCCCCAAGGTTCAATAATAACGCGGGATGTGCCATCCAAAATAAGCAGTTTGTTTCCTTCTTGTTCTAAGTGCATGCCTGTTCTCCTTTTTCAGTTAAATATTCTCTCGTGCCGGGCACCGTCCTTAAACCGGTTCACCATATAATACTCCCCTGCTTCCGGTGGCAAGATAAAATCTGCCGTATACCCTGCTGTCGCCTTCCACACTGTTGATCTCGCCGTACATCTGCCTGTCATTATTCAGGCGTATATATGTCTGTCCATCATCCAGAGACTGATAGAACCCATATTCTCCATCGATGACCGCCGCTGTATAAATAGCTTTATTTTCTTGATAGTAATCTCCGTCAGGACGCAGGATGCCCAAGCCGATCCGATAGAAAATGTCTCCGTCTTTACTCAATCTGCCGGTAGTTATTGTCTTGTCAGCTCCTGTTGCCCCGGTGTTCTCTGCGGCGTACTGAAATTTCCATAGCCCGTACGTACCCAGCGCCATATAGAATACACCTTGTTTACCGGTTTCACCCCGCACCTCGGTCTTATTGGCACAATCAATCATAGCAAAATCTATCTTCGGAAAATCTTCCGGCATTCTGCGCTGTCTGAACGTCAATCCGCCGTCCGTGCTTATATAGCACTGTGATTCCTCCCCAAAACCATAGAAAATATTGCTGTTCGTACGGTCTGCAAAAACCTTCATACCACCCTTGGCAACTCTCTCTTCTGCCAGATCATAGACTTGGGCTTGTACAAAATGACCGCCGCCATCCTGACTTGTTACCACCATACTTATCGGAAGGCTGTTTCCCCTTGCTACAGACCATACGATTTTCCGGCAGTCCGGTGATACCGCCACCCATCCGCTGTTTACATTAGGTGTCTCTATCTGCCGCAATGCCTCGTCTAATTCCTCCGTAATTCCATAAGGCATAGGTATCCGGTTAAATGTCCGGCATTGATCTTTAGATACAATCAGTCCGCCTTTAGTCTTCCCCTTCCAGTTACCTCTCGGAGTCACCACAACGAAATCCGGATTTTCATCGGAATAATCCGCATTGATACAGGTAATGTACCTGTTTCCCTCCGCATCGTCAAAAGAATTATCGCATGGCTTGTCTAACTGTCTAAAGGCAAAGCCTCCGAGATCACCCAGAATATCAATTAATTTCACCTCTCCCGCCGGCGGACTGTAGAGATTCAGATGTACCGTCTCCTCCAAACCATCGCACCAATCGCTGAATACCACTTCTTTATCCGTCAGATTCCGTGTGCGGAAAACGCCTGTCCCTGTATTAAACCATGCCTCCTTCTCATCAAAAGGATTGATCTTGAAATCCGACAGCCAGTGGATAATCGAATGTCCGCCGTTATAGCAGGGCTTCATATAAGAAGTACGGAAATCCATCCTGCCCTTATCTAAATCATATAGAATCTCCTCCCACGTCTGCCCGTAATCATAAGAACGGTAGACGCTGTCACCATCTTCTTTGCTGATTGTGGAGCAGACTACAAGCCCCGGCTTGGTCGCTGCCACACTGATTCCGCTAAAACCATATTCAAGCCCATAGCGCGTGTGCAAAGCCGAATTTATATCAAACCTGTCAGCTGATTTCTCTTCCGAACAGATTCCCGGCGTAATCTCCTCACCATGCCCGAAGCGTGTTCCTGTTTCCGATTTAATAACAGGATACCGCACCACTCTGCCTCCGATAACACTTCCACCGTCGCAGCTATAGCCCAGTTCATATACATAAGCATTCTTACCCATCACGGCATAGGTCACATAGAGATACTTCCCGTCCATGGCATACCTCTGAGCCACCAGCCCTGCCAGTCTGACGCCGTCTATCTCACTATCTTCCGGCTGCCACAGCTCTTCAAAAGTGACACCATCGTCATATGAAACATATAGACTATGCCCTCGCAGACGCTTACTTCGCTTCGTGACTGCGCCCGCGCATCCGACAAAAAGCGCCGTTCCGTCTTCACTCTGTCCTGTGAGAGTCATATATTTTTCCGGAAACGCCTCGTTTCTTTCCCATGTCATTCCTCTGTCAGCGCTGCGCCATAGTCCTGAATCCTGAGAGGCAAACCAAAGTGTATTCTCATCTCTCCTGTCTACAATCAGACGATATCCCGTACCTCGTCCATTCATATTGCCGTGAACATGCATAGGCATCTCATAATATCGAAATGTCTCACCATAATCCTCCGATACCGCCATCCTGCCATGAGGCCATGCATCGACTCCACACGCGATGTAAAGCCTTTCCGGACGCTCAGCGTCAAGCGCCACTGCCGTCGGAAAAGTCTCACTCAAATCCTCCATCGTTACATGATCGATCAAGCTGACCCAGCACTGTGAACCCGCATCAAACCGGTAAACTCCGCCTATATCCGTTCTTATGTATAGTACATTCTCTTTGTTCGGATGAAAAATAAATCCCGTTACATAACCGCCGCCGGGAATCGGGAGGTTACAGTAAACATATTTTTGCGTCTGCATAGATTGCTCCTTTTCTGTTTATATGATATCATCTTAACATCTGACATGCCATCGCAATATAGCAAAAATTTGATGTAATTTACATCAAAAAATTACACTTTTATTTTCTATTTTGTTCCTATATATTGAGGGATAAATAGTGCAAAAATCGTCGCTCGGCAGAGACGATTAAAGGATTACTATGCAATTGCAATTTTTTAATATAAGAACAGGAGGATCATTATTATGAAATTCAGCAACGGATGTTGGCTATTTAAGGAGGGGACGGCTTGTTTTTCTCCGTGCGAGGTCTACTATACGACGGTCAAAGATACCGAAGTGACTCTGTGTGCACCGACGCACCCGATCAATGAAAGAGGGGACACTCTTGGATTTATTAATCTCACAATCCGCATCACTTCTCCTATGCCCGATGTACTCAGAGTACAGACTTATCATCATATGGGAACGGTGGACAAGACACCCTCTTTTGAACTGAATCTGGACAACCCGCAGACCCTGCAGGTGGAAGATACAGATAATACCCTGACTATCACCAGTGGTACTCTGTCTTTGGTCATCACCAAGAATCCTTGGTCCATGACTTATATGAGCGGCGGCAAGGTACTCACCAAGAGCGGAAGACGCGATCTCGCCCTGATGAAGACAGATTACAAAGGCGACTGCTATGAATTAAACGGCGATCTGGAAAACACTTACATGCGCGAACAGCTCGGAATCGGCGTCGGCGAATTGCTCTACGGCACCGGTGAGCATTTTACTCCTTTTGTAAAAAATGGTCAGACAGTTGAAATATATAATGAAGACGGCGGCACAAGCACCGATCAGGCATACAAAAACATTCCTTTTTATATTTCCAACAAAGGATATGGTGTTCTGGTCAATCACCCTGAGCGTGTCTCATTTGAGTTTGGCACTGAAAATGTAACGAAGGCATCCTTCTGCGTGGAAGGCGGCAGTCTGGATTACTTCTTCTTCAACGGTCCGACCATGAAGGACGTATTAACACGATACACTGACTTGTCCGGCAAGCCCACGCTGCCCGCACCTTGGACATTCGGCTTATGGCTCTCCACCTCATTTACGACCAATTACGATGAGGAGACCGTTATGAGTTTCATCGATGGTATGTTAGACCGCGGTATTCCGCTTCGTACATTCCACTTTGACTGTTTCTGGATGAAAGCTTTCCACTGGACAGATTTTGTCTGGGACGAAGAAGTATTTCCAGACCCTGCCGGACTTCTTTCCAGAATTAAAGCAAAAGGATTAAATATCTGCGTATGGATTAATCCGTACATCGGTCAGGAATCCGTACTTTTTGCTGAAGGAAAAGAGAAAGGCTACTTCCTCAAACGTCCCAACGGTGACGTATGGCAGTGGGATATGTGGCAGCCGGGTATGGCTTTGGTAGATTTCACCAATCCGGAAGCCTGCAAGTGGTATCAGGACAAACTGGCAGCCCTGCTCGACATGGGTGTAGACTGCTTCAAGACTGACTTCGGCGAGAGAATCCCTGTAAACTGCGTTTACCACGACGGTTCTGACCCGAAAAAAATGCATAATTTCTATACCTATCTGTATAACAAGGTAGTATTTGAATTGCTGGAAGAGAAACGAGGCAAAGGCGAAGCAGTATTGTTCGCCCGCTCTGCAACCGTAGGCGGACAGAAGTTCCCCGTACACTGGGGCGGCGACTGCTGGTCCGATTACGAATCTATGGAAGAGAGTCTGCGCGGTGGTCTGTCCTTACTCATGTCCGGTTTTGGTTTCTGGGCGCATGATATCGGCGGATTCGAACATACTTCCACCGCAGACGTCTACAAACGCTGGGTTGCTTTCGGTCTTCTGTCCTCCCACAGCCGCCTGCATGGCAGTCAGTCCTACCGTGTACCGTGGTTATATGATGAGGAAGCCGTAGATGTAGTAAGAACCTTTACCCGCTTAAAAGCAACATTAATGCCTTATTTGTATAAGACATCCATCGATACGTCCCGTTCCGGCGTGCCGACTATGCGGAGTATGGTTCTGGAATTTACGAACGATAAGAACTGTAGTTATCTGGATAAGCAGTATATGTTGGGCGACAATCTTCTCGTTGCGCCAATCTTCAACGAGGAATGTATCGGCTCCTTCTATCTGCCGGAAGGCACATGGACAGATTTCTTTACCGGGGAAGCGGTTGAGGGAAATACATGGGTCGAGAAAGAATACGACTATCTGCACCTGCCGCTGATGGCGCGTGCAAATTCCATCGTGGCAATAGGCTCCTGCGACGATAAGCCAGATTATGATTACGCTGACGGCGTAGAACTGCGTGTATATGCATTGACAGACGGTATCAAAACAGAAACTACCGTCTACGGCATGGCACAGAATGAAGAATTGAAAGTTTCTGTAGTCAAAGAAAGCACTAAGATCACAATTCAGGCAGAAAATATCGGTAAGAAACCCTATACCGTAAGACTTGTTAATGTACAGGCGAAATCCGCTGACGGAGCGTCTATGGAAATTGCCGGAAGCGACACAGTAGTAACGCCAAACGCAGGAACTGTGGTTGTGGAATTGTAGAATGGCGATTGAATAAACAGACAGTTCTATATTAAGATAAGAATCCCCGGAAAGCAACAGCTCTCCGGGGGATTTTTACAATACTATATTATTTCTTTACTCTCCGCACAGGACGCAGCACCTCATACCCAATCACTTCCGGGTAATGACGCTGATAATCCTGACAGACGTCCTCATTCCACTCACAGTCATTTGCTCCGGGATCATAATTCCACGCAAGATTCTCCACCTTTCCCATCACTTCGCCACAGTCTTTCAGATAGTCAAAGGGCGGATGAAAGAAAACGAGATAGTCACTCGCAGGAAATGTCTTAATCTCAAATCCGTCGGGGATGATACCGTCATAATCATCAGGAACTCCAAATCCATAGAAATATCCCTTTTTACCGTTCTCATAAAACCATCCCGCAGTATGACATGTAACGATTGGGTGTGAAACATGACTCATACTGTCTATGATCCCGCAGATAGTATCACAGTCATGTCTGCTCCAGAAACTCATGTAATCCGCGGCATCAATGTCCCATATGCCGACATACTTGTGTGCCGGAATATGTTCTACACGAACATGAGCTTCCGTCAATAATGTTTTATTCATAGTAGGCTCTCCTTTACATATATAATGTTCAGGAAAGAAAACGACTTTTAAATTAGAAAGAGCGATGGGAACAGGATTCTTCCGATATGCAGCCGGTGTACATCCGAATGCATTCATAAAAGCTCTCGTCAGAGCCTCCTGTGAAGAATACCCGTACTTGATTGCTATATCAAGAATACGCTCATCGGTATCCCGAACCTCTAAAGCAGCATTCGCCAGTCTTCTGCCTGCAATATAGCTTTTCAGTGTCATTCCCACAATTTCATGAAAGCGGTTGGAACAGTAATACGGAGAATATCCGATCTGCGCTGACATTTCCAGCAGCGAGGGATTCTCCGCCAGATGCTGCTCTATCCAATCTATCATTTGCTGTACCGTCTCATTCCATTCAAACAAGGCGTTCTCCTCCTTTCGATTATATCGTAGCAGGAGTATCAAAAGAAAATCTTGATATGAGTTGCGATTTCACTTTTTCTAAAAGCTTTGGCTGAATTTCCGGATAAGTCCAATCGGAAGGCAGGTCTTTCATCAAAATAATTTTTTCTATTTCACTGTGGAGTTCCCCTTCAAACGTTCTGATATCCGCATAATAAAGCATACCGAATGATTCCTGTCCATCGGACCTGTCCGACACTGTTACGGAATATACGCAAACCGGTTCAATGTCATACTCAAGCGCACCTGTTTCTTCGTACAGCTCTCTTTTTGCCGTATCATCTATCTGCTCTCCGGGTTCTCTGTGGCCTCCCGGTACTTCGAGCGTATTTCGTTCCTTATGCTTACAAAACACCCATTTCCCATCGTGCGTTGCTATAATTACTGCAAATTTGAGCAGTTCGTCAGGCACTTTATCATAAAATTTCACTGTTGCCATTAGTTGATCGTAGAGTAACCGAATGCATTGGCAAATGCATCGATCGGCTTCTGGTCCTTGCACAGAACACAGTCCTCGGACTTATACGTCTTGTAATCCGGAATGTCTGCTATGCTGAACAGTGAATTAATCGGAATACCCATAACGCTGTTTGCTGCACTGAACACTGCACTGACACCGCTTATGGTCGCACCGTAATAAGTAAGTGTCTGAACTGCCTTCGTAACAGTTTTACCTGTAGTCGCAGTTGCCAGAAGAAGCAGTATGTTCTTGTCTTTGATCATAGGCAGATAATTGTCTCTAAACAACATTTGACCGGATGAGGAATACTCCGGCGTTACAATATAGATCGTCTGGTGTGCGTTTCTGGAGTAAATTCCAGCTCTTGTCAGTTCCTCTGCCAAGAATGCACCGATGATCTCACAGCCGTCTATACACACAATCGTGTCTACCACCATGGATGCCACGATCTGTCTGCTCAGTTCCTTAGCTGTCAAGGATGCCTCACTTAATCTCGTTTTCAGTGTAGTCATATCCAAAAAATAATTGATATGGGAACTTGGTGTTACAAAATGTCCGGGGATTGCCTTTAGCTCGAGGTTAGGGTGAGCCTTAGAAGTAATCGTAATCATTTCCTGCATGTGCATACCTCCTTATCGTGACACAATTATTAGCATGAGAATCATTGCTAAAACTTCGTTACTAATGAATCTATTATACCGCTAACACACTTGTAAATCAATAGATTAGTCTGTCAAGGCTGTAAAAAATCCATATCCCACATATTGACATCTATTTCAGAACGTGATAGGATAACTACAGTTTAACAAGGTAAACCGTTGAAGCGGAGATAACGGCAATGATGCCTATACAGAGAACCCGTGGGGCTGAGATACGGGTAAGAAACAAGTTGTCAAATGGACCGCTGAGGGTGCAGTCAAATGCGTTTTACGCAAAGTATTCTGCAACGTAGGGCATACGTCAGTTGCCGGGAATATGTTAGTATTCCGCCAAGCGCACGGGTCTCCCGTGAATCAAGGTGGCACCGCGGATAAAGTAGTTTATTCGTCCTTGACAGAAGCTCATTCTGTCAAGGACTTTTTTTGCGCGAACGAGGAATGCAAAGCATTCCGAGTCTGCTGATTCTCTCCCAACCATAAATCCATACCCCGGAGGTAAATCTCATGAAATTTTCACCAAGCTTAACCACCGTCAGACAAATCGCTGCCACAGGCACTTACAAAGTACTGCCCGTCAGCTGCGAAATCTTATCAGATATATGTACACCGATCGAAGCCATGAAAATCCTGAAAAACGTATCGACTCACTGCTACATGTTAGAATCGGTCGCTGAGAAAGAAAAATGGGGACGATACACTTTCCTAGGATTTGATCCCAAACTCGAAATCACCTGTATCGATGGTGAGATGAAAGCCGGAAGCATCCAATTTAAGACTGATAATCCGTCAGCCTTCTTACGCCAGATTCTTGCCGATTATAAGAGCCCGCGTTTTGACTATCTTCCTTCTTTTACCGGCGGATTAGTAGGGTATTTCGCTTATGATTATCTCGGTTACAGCGAACCAGCAGTCAAGACTACGGTAGAAGACACGGAATCCTTTAAAGACGTTGACCTGATGCTTTTTGATAAAGTCATTGCATTCGACAATTTCCGCCAAAAGATTATTTTGATCGTCAACATGCCTTTGGAGGACGTCGAAGTCGGATACAACAAAGCGGTTATGGAACTAAAACAGCTTTGTGCCCTTCTTCACCGCGGCGACAAGAAAACCGAAGCCGCCGGCCGGCTTTTAGGAGAAGTCACACCCCTTTTCGACAAAAAACGTTACTGCGATATGGTAGAAAAATCCAAGCACCATATTCGTGAGGGCGACATCTTTCAGATTGTGCTCTCCAACCGCCTGAGCGCTCCTTTTGAAGGCAGTTTGTTTAATACATACCGCGTTCTGCGTACCATCAATCCGTCGCCCTATATGTTTTATTTTTCGGGGACTGACGTTGAGGTAGCGGGAGCATCACCAGAAACTCTTGTCAAACTGGAAAACGGCATACTACACACTTTTCCTCTCGCCGGAACCCGTCCCAGAGGTAAAACGGACGAGGAAGACAGAGCGCTGGAAGCAGAATTCCTACAACCTCTATCAGCTCATTGGCGGAATCAATTCTGACATTAAAGTGATTCGCAATGATGAAATGACGATACCGGAGATTCGTGAGTTACAACCCAGCCGCATCATCCTTTCTCCCGGCCCCGGACGGCCAGAAAATGCAGGCATCATCGTGGAAACTGCCCGCCTGCTCGGTAAGGATATTCCCCTGCTTGGTGTTTGCCTTGGTCATCAGGCAATATGTGCCGCCTTCGGTGCAACCATCACATACGCCAAAGAACTGATGCACGGGAAGCAGTCAGATGTCAAGTTTGACATGAACTGCCCATTATTCAAAGGCTGCCCGGAAATTGCCCCGGTTGCCCGCTACCATTCCCTTGCGGCTGATGCAGACACGATTCCCGAAGAGTTAAAAATTACCGCATTCACTACATAGGAAATTTTATAAGACTTGATTACAAATAACATGATAAACGATTCAATATAAGGAGGATATGACCATGATCAAAGAAGCAATTGTCAAAATCGTAAACAAAGAAGATCTCACCTACGATGAAGCATATACCGTAATGAATGAAATCATGAGCGGCGAGACAACACCCACACAGAATGCTGCATTTCTCGCGGCGCTTTCCGCCAAAAGTGCAAAAGCCGAGACAACCGATGAGATTGCGGGATGTGCTGCTGCCATGCGGGATCACGCCACCAAGGTAGAAACCGGCATGGAAATATTTGAGATTGTAGGAACAGGCGGCGATAACGCCCACAGCTTCAATATTTCCACCACCTCTGCCCTCGTGTGCGCCGCCGGCGGCATGAAAATAGCAAAACATGGAAACAGGGCAGCCTCCTCACAGTGCGGAACGGCAGACTGCCTCGAAGCTCTGGGCGTAAACATCCAGCAAAACCCTGACAGATGTATTGAACTATTAAAGGAAGCCGGTATGTGTTTCTTTTTCGCCCAGAAATACCACAC
>CAMXBD010000043.1 GCA_947179245.1 uncultured Lachnospiraceae bacterium
CCGCCGGCCGCGTCACCAGGGCAGCCCCGGGCCCGCCACCCGCCGGGCCCGCGGCGCGCTAACTCGGTATCAGGAGTAAGGATAAGAGGGAGATCACCCGGCTGTGTCGTAAAGTGAAGCCAATAGAAGGAACAGTAGGATGGCTTGAAGCCCTGACGCCAAGAAGAACTGGGAGGTAATAGCAGGTATTCACCGTTTTTGATGATGAAGTCTTCGCTGTTGTAGTTTAAATACAGAATACCTTCTGTCATAACGATCAGTTCATAATTCGTCAATGGAAAATTCTGGTGTTTCCATTCCGGAGAAGGTGCTTTAAATTTTCCGGTTAGATCATAGCTAAAGAGCTGCCTTGCGGGTAAACAAAGAACGTTCATATTCTGTTCTCCTCCTTATGTTTGTTGTGCGATTGTGACAAGATATCTATCAAAATGACACCACGTCAAAATGCATTAAAAATAGCAAAAAAAATACATAAAATATGGTTATTAACACTATCAGAAACGATGAATATAGGAAAATTTAACAATAAATAGCTGGAAAAGTGAATATCAATAAGTTTGATTGCGTGTCAAAAGAAAAGAACATGCGGGTGTAAAAAAGAAAGAAACAGAAAAAGGACACCTAATATATAAATGTGATATTTACGAGGGAAACAGGTAGTGATATTTTGTTTTTACAGTCAAGTTGCACGAAGAAAAATGGAGTGGCGAATCGAAATATGTAAATATGGTTAAATAATGGTGGTAAATTTGCTTTAAAATATCCATAATGCATAAAAGGTTTGCATAACGGCTTGGCGTACAAAACACAAAAATACACGAAAGGAAGGAAAAGTTATGAAAAAGAGAGTATTAGCAATGCTGCTTTCCGTGACGATGGTTGCATCTGTACTCGCGGGATGCGGCGGCTCTGACGGAACAGCCAACGACAGCACAGCTTCCACGGATACATCCGGCGACAGTGCAGCGGCATCGGATGATTCTTCAGCAGCATCGGGTGATTCTGCAGCGGCAGCTTCAGGAGAAACAGTGAAACTGAAAGCGCTGTTTATTGCACATCCGCTTACAAAGGATGTTAATGAGATGCAGTGGCTTGCAGAGATGGAGGCAGAAGCAAATGTGGAGATTGAATGGGAAGTGATCAGAGCAGACTGGGAGACAGTAAAATCTACCAGATTTGCAGCAGGCGACATTCCGGATCTTCTGTTCAATGCTACACTTGATGATGACTACACGAAATATAACGGTCTGTTCTTAGACATGACACCTTATCTGACAGAGGAACTGACACCGAACATTTTGCAGATGTTTGAAGAGGAACCTGATACTAAGGTGCTGGCAACTACCATGGAAGGCAAAATCTATGCGACACCGAAATTCCAAGGTAAGTGGCCGTCCACCAACACGGTAATGTTCATTAACCAGAACTGGCTTGACAATCTGGGACTTGAGATGCCTACGACTTATACAGAGTTTAAGGATGTATTGATGGCATTTAAAGAGCAGGATGCAAATGGCAATGGTGACCCTAACGATGAGATTCCGCTTGATTACAACGCATACGGCGGCAATAATGCATGGTTTAACAGTGCATACTCTCTGACAAACCTGTTAGGCTCTCTGGGTATCCAGCTTACAAACTGGGGAACAGATGCTTACTTTGCAGAGGACAGCCAGATCAAATGTTATGCAGTTGATGAGAGGTACAAACTGTTTATGAAATACATGGCAGATCTGTATGCAAACGGTCTGATCAACGAGAACGCTTTAACTAATGACTATTCTGCATTTCAGTCTCTTTCCAGAGGTAATGAAGCGGGTGAACCGATTGTAGGTTGCGTATTCGGATGGGAAGAAACCGATAAGTTTGGTCCGGAATTATACAGCCAGTACAAACCTGTTCCGGCATTGGATTATGATATCGACTGTGAGCCGGGTACATATGATACAAGATGGAGAGACGACTATACAGGACTTAATATGTCCAGCAACAGAGCTTGTATCAGCGCAAACTGCTCGAATCCGGAAGCGGCTATGAGATTTATTGATCGTTTCTATGATCAGACACATTCCGTAGAGTCCCTTTTCGGCGGCGTTACAGACGGATGTATAGAAGTGACAGGTGACAACAGCTATAAGGTACTTGATCCGCTTGACCCCGACACAGATGCAGGTACATGGAAGTGGACCAGCACTTTTGCAGATAATGGACCTATGTATATCAGAAGAGCAAGTGAGATCGAGATGGCACAGGATATGACATATGCTTTGGAAGAAAGAGAAGCTTACAATGATACCATTGCTAAGGCGAGCACATCCGATACTTATCCGCAGATGTTCATGAAATATACGGAAGAAGATCTGAATACGATGGCTCTGACACAGGCAAACATCAATAATATTATTGATAACCAGTGGTCACTGTGGATGACAGGCGAGCAGGATATCGATTCCACATGGGATGCATATGTAGAGAGTGTTAACAATGCCGGACTTCCGCAGATTCTTGAGATTCGTCAGGCTGCATTTGATGAGTATTTAAAGAGTGTACAATAGTCCTTAAAGATGAGGAGAAGTGACGGAGAGGTGCAGGAGAAGTATCTCTCCGCCTCCTTTTTCTCAGTGTTATAACGTATGAATGGGAAGGGAGAATCGAGCATGGGTAGTAAGAATCAAACTGCTACAGTGAATAAGAGTTTTGGCTTTCGGACAAAAAAATATTGGGAACATAACTGGCAGCTCTGGCTGATGCTTTTGCCTGCCATGCTTTACATATTGATTTTCTGCTATGTGCCGATGTACGGTATACAGCTTGCGTTTAGGGAATACAGTTTCCAGACGGGAATCACAGGTGGTAAATGGGTCGGAATGAAATATTTTAAACAGTATTTTGAGAGCCCTATGTTTTTCACCACTTTAAAAAATACATTTATCATTTCATTTTGGAGTATTGTTGTGGGATTTCCGGCACCGATCATTCTGGCAATGATTATCAATCAGCTTCGGAATAAGAAATGGAAAAAGACAGTACAGACGACAGTTTACATTCCGTATTTTATTTCTACGGTTGTTATGGTATCCATGATCAATGTTATGTTTGCCAACGGCAGTGGTGTTGTAGGTAATTTCTTAAAGGCGGCTCATCTGGTTGCGGCAGATACGAACATTCTTGGTAAAGAGTCGGCATTCGTGCCATTGTATGTTCTGACCGGTGTATGGCAGTCAATGGGATGGAACAGTATCATATATATCGCGGCACTTTCCTCTGTAGATACACAGTTATATGATGCATGTAAGATTGACGGGGCAAACCGCTGGCAGACGATGCTTCACATTGATTTTCCGGCTATCGTACCGACCATCATGATTCTGCTTATTATGAATATGGGTAATATCTTAAATGTAGGTTTCGATAAAGTATATCTGATGCAGAACAGCTTGAATCTTGGTATCTCGCAGGTTATCTCCACTTATGTTTATTCCGTGGGTGTTAAGTCTTCGCAGTTCTCTTTTGGTGCCGCGGTAGGATTATTTAATACACTGATCAACTTCTTTTTCCTTGTGGTGACAAACTGGATTTCCAGACGTTCTACAGGAACAGGATTGATGTAAGGAGGGATTGCTATGGAGAAAATAGGTCAAAAACAAATCAGCACAGCAGACCGGGTATTCGGTATTGTGGTAGTTGCCTTAAGTATTTTGATTTTTGCAATCGTTTTGTATCCCTTGTGGTTCATTGTCATTGCATCTATCAGTAATTCCAATCTGGTCAACTTAGGACAGGTTAAATTTTTGCCAAAAGACATCCGTTTCTATGGATATCAGCAGATTATTGAGGATTCCCGAATCTGGAAAGGCTATTTAAATACACTAATCTATGTGGTAGTAGGTACTGTACTCAATATGGTAGTCACTATGCCTGCGGCTTACGCATTGTCCAGAAGAGGGTTTAAGGCGCGTAACAAAGTCATGTTTTATTTTGTATTTACAATGTTTTTCAGTGGCGGTCTTGTTCCGACATATATGACGATCAGTGCACTGCATCTGATTTCCACTAAGACGATATTGATTATTTTTGTGGCGGTCAATACATACAACCTGATCATTGCAAGAACATTTATTGAGAGTTCTATTCCGGAAGATTTGTATGAGGCGGCAGTTTTAGACGGGTGCTCACATTTTTCCTATTTCACGAAAGTGGTTATTCCTCTTTCTAAGGCAGTCAATTCGGTGTTGATTTTGTATTATGCGGTTTATCACTGGAATGATTATTTCAATGCCCTCGTTTATAACAGTAAGCAGGAGAATGCACCGTTACAGATCGTGCTTCGTGAGATTCTGTTGTTAAATCAGGCATTTGCCAGCGGTAACGGCGGTGTGCAGGGTGGTTATGGTCAGTCATCCGCAGATCAGGTTAAATATGCAGTTATCATCGTGTCGACACTTCCAATCCTGTGCGTATATCCGTTCGTGCAGAAGTATTTTGAGAAGGGTGTAATGATCGGTGCGGTAAAAGGTTAATAGCGCATTTGTGTAAAAGGTGTGCCTGATAGAAGCGGGCAGGAGTTTTTAAGAAAAAATCACAAGGAGTTTTTATAAAAAATGGAAAAACTTAGAAATTTTAGATATCAAAATGTGGAGCTGCTTGACAGTCACTGGAAAAAGCAGCGTACAGAACTGATTGAGACTTATCTTGAACTTGAAAATGACGACCTGCTTCATTATTTCAGGAAGCTTGCAGATATTCCGGATAACAGTAATGGCTTGGTGGGCTGGTATGGCAATAATGCCTCTACCTTCGGACAGAAGCTGGGGGCTTTTGCCAAGCTGTATCTGGTGACAAAAGATGAAAGACTTAAGAAGAAAGCCTATGCGCTTGCGGATGGCTGGGGTGTGTGTGCGGCAGCTTCTGCAAGAGTCATAGATGTCAATGATACTTATGTATATGATAAATTGATGGGCGGTTTCTTGGATATGCTGGAGTATCTGGATTATGAACCTGCCCGCGAGTATATCCTGCGTCTGACGCAGAGTGCGGCGAAACGTTTCCGCAGAGAAGTAGGGCGGGATGGTCTGCAGAATATGGGAGAGGATATGATTGAATGGTATACTCTGCCCGAACAGCTTTACCGCGCATGGGTATTGACAGGAGAGGAACTGTATCTCAACTTTGCTAAGGAGTGGGACTATCCATATTTCTGGGATAAACTGAACAATCATGATTTTACGGTGGGTCCGCGCCATGCTTACAGTCATATCAACAGTTTATCAAGCGCAGCCCGTGCTTATCAGGTGACGAAAGATGAGAGATACCTGTCCGCTATGGAAATTGCATATGAAGAAGTGCTGGCACATCATACCTTTGCTACAGGTGGCTACGGCCCTGCGGAATGCCTTTTTCCGGATGAGGAAGGATATCTGGGCGATTCTCTGAAAGCCAACTGGGATGAGGATAAACTGCATGAGATGTATAGGAATTTCGGGGACTCTGTACGTACCAGAGATGACAAATGGGGTAGTTGTGAGGTATCTTGTTGCAGCTGGGCAGTATTTAAACTGTGTAATTATCTTCTGACAATAACGGGAGAGGCGAAGTACGGAGATTGGGCAGAGAGGCTTCTTTATAACGGATGCGGCGGGCAGCCGGCTATTACAAAAGAAGGCAAGGTCATGTATTATGCCGACTATTTCATCAACGGCGGCTTTAAATCCGTGGAGGACGGCAGGATGCATCCCGATGGCTGTTCCTTCGAGTGGCAGTGCTGTACGGGAACTTATCCGCAGGATGTGGCAGAGTATGCCAATATGCTTTACTATTGTGACGAAGAAGGATTGTATGTGAGCCAGTATCTTGCTTCAAGAGTGAATTTTGAGGCGGCAGGTGCAAACTATACTTTAGAGAATTGTAGTTTTTATCCTAAGGAAAAGACACTGCGTTTTAAATTGCACGGCAGTCAGACAGGAAGATTTGCAATACATTTCCGTGTGCCTGCGTGGGCTTGTGGGGAAAATATCGTGAGCGTGAACGGAGAACATATTGAGGATTCGGCGCAACCGGACACATGGCTTACGTTAGAGCGGGAATGGCATGATGGAGACGAGATTCAGATACAATATGAGTTTGTCCTGCGCTTCCAGCCGGTTGATACATATGCGCCTCAGGTTGCCGCGCTTGTATACGGTCCCATCGTGCTTGTGTGTAATAAAATGACGCTTTTTACAGGTGATATGAAGCATCCTGAGAATTGGATTAAACCGATTCAAAAGGATGGCTATTCTTATGCATTCCGCACCGAGCCGGACCATGTGAAACCTTTTGAACATCTGACAAGAGAGTTCTATCCATATTACGAAGTGCCTGAGATGGAGTGGTATTACATGTATAACAAGATTCAGGCTGAGTAATTGATTTTTTGCGGGGCAGGGTGCGGCGATGAGGGTATAGACTTCATTCCGTGCCCTTTTTTGCAGCTTGTGCGAGTAAAAAAATTTATTCAGAACGGAAAATGGTGAACTCGAAAACTGCTTTTCACAATACTGCTTCTTTGTTATACTGGATGAACCAACAGCCGTACTTGATCCCATTGCGGAGGTGGAAATCTATGCAGGATTTCAGGGGATGGTACGGAGCACAGGCGCAGTATTACCGCAAGTCGGAGAGTGCGTAGTCTGCATTATGTGTGTCAGCAGGAAGACAGATTTATGGTAAAGTAAATGATCTGGACGGAGAAAGTTCATAAATTATAAATGAAGAGGAGGATAAGGAGATGTTACATTTTTTTGAAGAGATGGATGGAAGCCTGATTTTCAGGGAGAATGGCGAGACGGTTATGGTAACTCCTTGGGGAGCGAACAGCTTTCGCGTCAGAGCCTCTTTTCTGGGCGAAATCGAGGAAGGAAGTATAGCTCTTCTGGAACCGCAGTGTCCGGCAGCAGATGTACAGATTGACGTTCACGAGCAGGCGGCTTCTATTACGAATGGGAAGATAAGCGCATTTCTTACGGTAAATACATGGGGAAATGCATTGCAGATTACTTTCCGTAATCAAAAAGGTGAAATGCTCTTGCAGGAAATCCCTAACGGTGGCGCATTGCAGAAGAAAGCACGGCATTTCAAACCGCTGCCGGGAGGCGGATACCGTCTGAAAGCCAGTTTTGTCTCTGAACCGCAGGAAAAAATCTACGGAATGGGGCAGTATCAGCAGGAAACTTTTAATTTAAAGGGGTGTAATCTGGAACTCGCGCACAGAAATTCTCAGGCGAGTATACCGTTTTATATTTCCAGTCTGGGATATGGCTTCCTGTGGCATAATGCGGCAGTAGGTGAAGTACATTTCGGAAGCAATACGACAGAGTGGCTGGCGGAGGAGACGAAGCAGCTCGACTATTGGATTACTGCAGGTGATACCCCGGCGCAGATTGAGGAAGCATATACAGCAGTGACGGGAAGAGCGCCGATGATGCCGGAGTACGGGTTAGGCTTCTGGCAGTGCAAGCTTCGATATTACAATGAAGAGCAGGTATTGCAGATTGCCCGTGAGTATAAGAAAAGAAATATTCCTGTGGATGTGCTGGTTATCGATTATTATCACTGGCCCAGATGCGGCGACTGGCGTTTTGATGAAGAATATTTTCCGCATCCTGAGGCTATGATTCGTGAAATACAGGATATGGGTATTAGGGTGATGGTATCGATCTGGCCGCAGGTAGACTGGCGCAGTGAAAATTATGAGGAAATGAAACAGCAGGGGCTTCTGGTGAAGAGCAATTCCGGTATTGATGTGCAGATGATTTTCCACGGCAACAATGTTTTTATGGATGCAACCAACCCTCGCACGCGGGAATATGTATGGAATAAGTGTCGGCAAAATTATGCTGATCTTGGAATCCGTACTTTTTGGCTGGACGAGGCGGAGCCGGAGTTTACTACTTATGACCATGCGGACTATCGGTTTCATGCAGGTCCGGTGGCACAGGTCGGCAATATTTATCCGAGAGAGTATGCGCGTCTTTTCTATGAAGGACAGAAGGCGGGCGGACAGGATGATATCGTCAATCTGATCCGTTGTGCGTGGGTAGGAAGTCAGCAGTATGGTGCGCTCGTCTGGTCTGGGGATATTATGTCAACCTATGAGGATTTCCGTAAACAGATTTGTGCGGGCATCCATATGGGATTGTGTGGAATCCCTTGGTGGACAACGGATATCGGTGGCTTCCATGGCGGTAACATTCATGACGAAGGATTCAAGGAACTCTTAATCCGCTGGTTCCAGTTTGGCACGTTCTGTCCGGTGATGAGAATACACGGATGCCGTCTGCCGGGAGAAGAGATTATCAACAAGGCAGGAGAAGTGCGGGAGTGGACAGGCGCCGAGAATGAAGTGTGGAGTTATGGGGAAGAAAACTATGAGATCATGGTGAAATTTATCCGTATCCGTGAAATGATGCGCGATTACACAAGAAGCATCATGAAAGAAGCCCACGAGACAGGCGCTCCGGTTATGCGTGCACTCTTCTATGAGTTCCCGGAAGATGCGGTATGCTGGGATATCAAAGATGCTTATATGTTTGGTCCGGACATTCTGGTGGCGCCGATCTGTCATGAGAAAGCAACGGGACGCAAGGTATATCTTCCGGCAGGAACCTGCTTCGTACACGCAGGTACAGGTGAGCGGTATGAGGGCGGCAAGTGGTATGATGTCGAGGCGGATATTCAAACGTTACCGGTTTTCCTGAGAGAAGGACGGCAGGAATATTTAGTTGGGGAAATTTAAGGAATAGGGTTGAAACAATGTGATATAAATAATAGCATTGATGTAACCGGATTAAAACGATATGTTTAAGTATGGAGGACATGATGAATAAAAATGATTTTGCATTGACCCCGCCTATGGGATGGAACAGCTACGATTATTATGACACGACAGTAAACGAGGCTCAGGTGAGAGCAAATGCCGATTATATGGCGGCGCATTTAAAAGAATTTGGCTGGGAATATGTGGTGGTAGATATTGAGTGGTATTGTAATGATGCCGGAACGGTCAGAGATCAGTTCCAGTATATTCCGTTCGGAGATATTGAGATGGATGAGTATGGAAGACTACAGCCAAGTCCGGCGAGATTCCCATCCTCGGCGGGCGGAAAAGGTTTCGCGCCCCTTGCTGGGTATGTACATAGTCTGGGGTTAAAATTCGGTATTCATATTATGCGCGGTATTCCACGTAAGGCAGCGGAGATGCATAGTCCTGTAATTGGGGCGAAAGAGACGGCGGACAGGATAGCAGATCCGTGTTCCATCTGCCTGTGGAATCCTGATATGTACGGTGTGCGTAACACAGACGACGGACAGGCATACTATGATTCCTTGCTTGCCATGTATGCGCAGTGGGGTGTTGATTTTATTAAATGTGATGATATTTGTGACAGCAGGCTTTATCGTACAGAACCCTTCTTAGGCTGGGAAGAGACACGGATGATTCACCGTGCTATCGAGAAGTGCGGCAGACCGATTGTATTAAGTCTTTCGCCCGGTCCGGCACATATTGACAGAGCATGGGAATATTGCAAATATGCAAACATGTGGCGGATTACCGATGACTTTTGGGACGAGTGGAGTCTGTTAAAAGCGATGTTTATACGCTGTGAATTATGGCAGGATCATGTACGTGAAGGCTGTTTTCCGGATTGTGATATGCTTCCGCTTGGCAAAGTAGGTAAGGGATTTGGCAGTGAGAGAGAGACCAATTTTACAAAAGAAGAACAGAAGACCATGATGACTCTCTGGTGTATGTTCCGTTCGCCGCTTATGATCGGGGCGGAATTAACGCAGTTGAATGAGTGGACGTTGTCGCTTCTGACGAACAGAGATATACTTGCCATGATGGAGACGACCTGTAAAGGCACACAGATTCTGAGAACAGACGATTATGTTGTCTGGAAGAATAAGGATGAGGCTTCGGGCAGACTGTGCGTTGCATTGTTTAATCTCAGTGATGAAGAGCAAACATTGTCAGTCGGACTTGCAGAACTGGAAGAGGAAGAACTGGATGGCAAAGATACCTTGACGGAAGAAAAAACGCTGTATGAACTGTGGGAGAAGCAGGAGAGCAACACAAAATCCGGCAGGGTCGAAGCGACAGTGCCGGCGCATGGGGTGAAGGTGTATCGGGTGGAAAGATGAGCTTGGTAGATTTTATGCTGTAAGTATTGTCGTGTGATGTATGAAAAATATACTTGTTTTTAAAGAGCAGGATGTTATAGTGATAGAAAAGGCTCATATATGAGGAGCTTTAACAAAATGTTTACAAATTTTTTGTTGATTATTCTCTTGAATTTGGGTATATTATAAGTAAGGAATCTTAAGGGTTCCTTCATCACAATATGAGTCCTGTGACTGTTCTGACAGGACGGTAAAATAAAAGTGACAGAGCGATGAGTTGAGTGACGGTTCTGACTCAACGGTAAAATAAAAGTGACCGAGTGATGAAAAATTGTGGGAGAGCAAAAGCTCTCCCATTTTTACTAAGGAGATGTTATGTGTTCTAACGAAGACTCGTTTGCTTACCAGATTTTGAACTTAACAAATAGATTTTATTCTGATTACCCAGATCCACCATATAAGGAAATTGTGAGAAAGAACAGCAGACCATATAATTGTTTATTAATACAGTCACATTATGGTTATTTTATTTGTATTCCGTATAGAAGTCATATTAACCATAGATATGCTTTCAAATTTAAGAAAAGTATTCGATCTAAAAGAACAAATTCTGGATTGGATTACAGTAAAATAGTGATAATCAAAAAAAGTGAATATATAGGGTCTGCAGATGCCATTGTGGATAAAGACGAGTATAATGAGACACGAGACAATGTTGAATACATAAAAAATGATGCACAACAGTATATTGACAATTATGTGAATTATTTAATGGGTAAAAGTGTAAAGTATGATAAAAAGGAATTTGAACGTATATACAGGTTTTCAACATTACAATATTTCCATAGCGAACTGGGAATAACAGGTTAGATGAAAAGCCTAATCCCCCAGCTATGCTGCCTAATGTAACAAACTTTCATACAACATAAGCTTTCCAGCATTGCTTGTTATTTCTTCCGGCACATTTCCAAGAATAGATTCACACAGATTTATCCGCTAAAAGGTATCTCACGGCGCATTCCATAAAAAAGATACTTTTTAGCGGATATTAGATGATCAAACTGCAGAAGTTACTTCGCCCAGTCAATTTTTATTTTATCGACGAGCAAAAAGAAATGCAATCTAAAATCCTGCCATCATAAATCCCATAAGCTGATCTCTGAGAACAGCGTCCTGTTTACCTTTTACATTTGATGCCATGCCGTCGAGTTCTGCCTTACCGGCGGCAGCAAGCATTAATTTTTGCTGAAAAGCATGTTTCTCACGTGAGGCTTCTTCGGCTCTCTGTTCAGCTTTCGCCTGACTGCGCAGCTTGATAGAGTTTTCCATGGAATCTAGTACTTGTTTCATCTGATCAATTGGCATATCCTAAGCCCTCCATTATCACGATTTGCTGCATTGATTTAAGTATCTATTGTAGTTATCGACTATATAATCTTTTTTCTGAAGAGCTTCTGACAAACCGATATGTAATGCTCATGTACGGTAAAATTCCTTGATATGGAAACAATTAGTTCCATATGCTACAATGAATCTCACGCAAAAAATGCAGAAAATAAAACATATGTTAATTGCCGTTGTCAAATTGCCAACATTAGTTGGTTGATACGGATGGCAAAAAAATATATGCTCATATTATCAAATTAAAGGAGGGTTTTTATAATGAAATTTAATGAAAAACTTTTAGCTATCAGAAAACAGCAAGGATTATCTCAAGAAGAATTAGGGATGGAATTACAAGTTTCACGACAGACTATTTCCAAATGGGAAGCAGGTCAATCCTATCCAGATTTTCAAAGGCTGGTTATGTTGAGTGACTATTTTGGTATGTCTTTGGATGAATTAGTAAAGGATATTGATGTGCAGGATGTAAGAGAAAAAAATTTGACGGACGAGAAAGTTGCGGCGATTTTTACTGATATTCAAAATGCAAAATATTCTGTAGGAAAGGTGTGGAAAGTTGTTATTTACGCAACATATGTATTACTGGCCATTATTGCCATAGGTTTTGTGCTGCATTTGATTTTTCCAGATATAGAATGGCTTTGTAGAACATATTGATAATGGTAATAATTGGAAATGTTATAGTTACCATACACTATATACGGGAGGTGATATTTATCGAAAAAAATAATTACTATTACATTCAATAAGATTTTTAATAAAATTAAAAAAGTGTTGCAATCCTCCCTATATTGTGTTACCATAAAATCAACTTATTTAATAAACTTAAAGAAGATATATCAAAATAGATTAAGGAGGCGCATGATATGAAGTTAGTAGTGATTGGAGGAGGCAGCAGCTATACACCAGAATTGATAGAAGGAGTGATTAATCATCATGGGACGCTTCCCGTGACGGAAGTCGCGCTTGTCGATATTGAAGAAGGACGCAAGAAGCTCCAGATCAACACAGAGTTTGCCAAGCGCATGGTTTCCAAAGCCGGGCTTGCGATTGAGGTAACGGGAACGCTTGACAGAAGAGGTGCGCTTGCGAACGCTGATTTTATTATTACCCAGATAAGAGTCGGAGGCTTGAACGCACGTTCACGGGATGAAAGGATTCCACTTAAATATGGAATGATCGGACAGGAGACGACGGGAATCGGCGGATGCTTCAAAGCGCTGCGTACCATACCGGTTTTATTGGATATATGCAAAGATATCGAAGAACTCTGTCCGCAGGCATGGCTCATTAATTTTACGAATCCGTCGGGAATTGTGACAGAGGCAGTCTTAAAATATACAAATGTAAAATGCATTGGATTATGTAACTGTTCAATAAATATGCAGCACGACGCGGCAAACCGCCTCGGAGTAGATGTGAATAAGCTTGACTGCAGATTTATCGGGCTGAACCATTTAAGCGTCATGAATCATGCTTATCAGGATGGACAGGACCGTATACAGGATATTCTTCATATTTACAATAAAGAAAGTGTTGTCAAGAATATTGAGAAGAATGAAGAGATGGATCGGATTGCACAGGAGCTGGGCTGTATGCTTTCGCCCTATATGCAGTACTTTTATCTGGAAAAACAGATGATAGAGGAAGAAGAGGCACAGGCAGTCGGATTGGAAGGAACCCGTGCAGATCAGGTCAAGAAAGTGGAGAAGGAACTGTTTGAGAAATACAGTGACCCGAAGCTCAAGGAGAAACCGGAGGCGCTTGCAAGACGCGGGGGAGCCAGATACTCTGAGGCGGCGATCAATCTGATTGACAGTATCTACAATGACCGGCGGGATGTACAGATTGTAGATGTGGTGAATCATGGAATTATCCCACAGATGCCTTATGACAGTGTTATCGAGACAAATTGTGTGATTGGCAAAGACGGCGCCACACCTCTTCAGGACAATGATGCGCCGGCATCTGTGCTCGGACTCATGCTTCAGGTAAAATCATATGAGGTATTGACGATAGAAGCGGCTGTTTCAGGAGACCGGAACAAAGCATTTCTTGCCTTTTTAAATCATCCGCTTGTGCATGATGCGAGGGACGCACGAGAGGCGCTTTCCGAGATGCTTGATGCAAATAGAGAATACCTTCCCAATTTCTATAAAGAGCAGGATTAGGGTGTCAAAGATGAATGATTAAGAAGATAGGTAAACGCTTGGGAAAGGTTCATGTGGGAGGATAAAGTATGTATGTAATGGGCGTAGATGTGGGTGGTTCGAAGACGCACTGCGTTGTGGCAGATGAAAACGGCAAAACAATTGCGGAAGGATTCGGCGGAGCTGGAAATTATCAGGTCTGTGGGGTCGAAACCGCTTCGGATTCCATGAAAAATGCAGTTTACGGAGCAGTGGAGCCGGCAGGTCTTGCTGTGGAGGATATCGCATATGCAGTGTTTGGAATTTCGGGGGCAGACGGACCGGAGGACTTTGAAGTGCTGACTCCGATGGTACAACAAATCATGGGTACAACAGGGCATCAAATAGTGCATGACGCGTGGATCGGGCTTCGGGCAGGGACAGAAGATTATGTAGGGGTCGTTTCCATCTGTGGAACAGGTGCCGGACATGCCGGAAGAAATCGGGCAGGCCACATGCTTACCTTAAGAAATCTTGATTTCATAACAGGCAATTACGGCGGCGGCGGAGAAATTGGAAAGAAGGCAATGCATTATGCATTCAGGTCTGAGGAAGGAACATGGAAGAAAAGCAGGCTCGAAGAGGCTGTACCATCCGTGTTTGGTGTAAAAAATATGGAAGAAGTGTGCGCCATCCTGCGCCGAGGTGAGATGACAAAGCAGCAAAGATACCAGCTTCCGATTATTGTCTTTGATTTAGCACGGGAAGGGGATGACGTGTCAAAAGACATTGTTTCAGGATTAGGATATGAGGAAGGAAAGTATGCGGCAGCAGTTTTGAGAAGACTGGGGATGTGTGAGGAAGAGGTCCCGGCTGTGTTGATTGGCAGTATTTTCCAGACAAATGAACCGGTTTTAATTGACGCATATATGCGTGCGGTACATGAAGATGCTCCGAATGCATATGCAGTGATACCACAAGAGGCACCCGTGACGGGAGCGGTAAAACTGGCGCTTGACTATATAAGAACGTCGAAAGGGAAGAATGGAAATTGAGAAAAGACAATGAGATCACAGGGAAACCGACGGTACTGAAAGAATTGAACATCGGCTTAATCAAGACGGCGCTTGGTGAGTACGGACAGGCAACGAGGGTTGAAATCGCGAAGATGACGGGAATCAGCCAGCCTACGGTTAATCTGCTGATCAAAGAGCTGATTGCGGATGAGACTGTCTTATGTCTGGGTGCTGCCTCCTCGACGGGAGGGCGGAGAGCGGAAGTCTATACACTTAATCAGAAAAAATCCGCAATCGCGCTCGTGGCAGTGCGGGGCAGTTATTTTGAAGTATCAGTGACAGACATGGAATTACACGAGGAACAGCATGACAGGATAGAGCGCAGCAGGGAAGAAAGCTGTAATGAACAGTTGATAGAAATTGTGCGTGAACTGGTACAGGACAATCGGAATATCGGTGCAATTTCTGTAGGGGTACAGGGAGCGGTGACAAATCGCGGAGAAGTGTTTGCGGTACCCTCTGTGCCCGAATGGGAAAATTATCCTCTGCAAGCGACGTTGAAGGAGCAGTTTTCCATGCCGGTAACGGTCACCAATGATATCAACGCCGCCGCCGCCGGATATCAGTTTCTGCATCCGCAGACGGAAAATATGATTTATCTGTATACAGACGGAGACGGGATTGGCGCAGGAATCATTCTGAACAAAGAAGTATACTCTGGCAGCGGAAGCTTCGCAGGAGAACTTGGATATATGCAGCTTGGCGGACACAGTGTGGAGGAGCTTATGCATGACAGGAGTACGGAAATGGATTTTGCCACATTGCTGGCGCAGATTGTGATCAATATGATCTGTATGTATAATCCGGAGCAGATTGTACTGGATGGCGGGGAAGAATCGACTAAGATGATTGATTTTGTCAGGCTGGAATGCCTGCGCAGGCTGCCACCCGGAGCAGTGCCGCAGATGGATGCAGCGCAGACGGAGGAATATTACTTTACAGGGCTTGGTAAGCTGGGAAGAGAACTTATGGACAGGGATATCCGGGTGATATAAATCCTAAAGTTTTTAATGTTTTATGCAGATATCATCTTGATGTTGTTTCGGAATGCTAATATAATAGAATGTGTAAATACAATTCAAAATATATATAAATATTCAAAAAATATTCTATTATTTATTGAGGTGAAGAACAATGGGAAAGATTGAAACTAAGGTGTCAGGGAAAAAGAGTCAGTCTGCGATGCTCAGACAGCTTGTGCATCAAGCATTTTTGGCAATAGGAATCGGAGCTGTATTGCTTCTGGGATTTATTTTACTGAATTTAGGAACATCGCAAGTACATAATGCGCAGATTAATACGATGTCGGCATTAAATCAGTACAGGGTCGGTTCAAGAACACTGACTTATGAGATACAGTCTTATGCCGCTACAGGAGAGCAGAATTACTATGATGATTATATGCAGGAGCTGAATGTAAGCCGGAATCGTGAAAAGGCTATCGAAACATTGCAGGGATGCGCTCTTACAGATGGAGAATGGGACAGCCTAAACAGTATTTCGTCTATGTCGGAGGGGCTCGTTCCTTTGGAAGAAGAGGCGATTAAATGTGTGCAGAACGGCGAGCTGGATGCGGCACAGGCATGTGTGTTTAGTGATGAATACGGAGAGGCTGTTAAACAGATTAATCAGCAGACCGATGACACAATAAGTGTTATTTTGGATCGAAAAGATAGAAAACAGTCAATTATAAAAGGCGTCCAATATGTCTTTGGAATTTTATTTGCAATTTCCTTTGTTTATGTCATCATGCAGTTTATCAAGATCATCAAGTTTGCGGAGAAAGAACTTTTAGAGCCAATCCAGAAAGTATCAGAACAGATGGAAGTGCTTGCGGAGGGCAATTTCCGTACTAATCTGGAGATGGAGGAGGACGACAGTGAAGTCGGCAAGATGGTCGGCGCGATTGCCTTTATGAAGAGGAATCTGCTTGCCATGGTGGAAGAGATCACCAACATACTTGAGCAGATGGGAAGTGGTAATTATAACATACAGATTGAGCAGGAATATGTGGGTGAGTTTGTGACGATCAAAGATTCTTTCCAGAAGATCGGAGGCAAAATGCGCGATACTCTGTCAACGATCCGCAATGTTTCCAGACAGATCGACAGCGGTTCCGGTCAGCTCGCATGTGCTGCGGAAGATATGGCGGAGGGATGTACCGCACAGGCAACGCAGGTGTCTGAACTTCTTTCCATGTTTGAGAATATGACGAAGAGTATGGAATACAATACCAGAGAAGCGGAGGAATCTGCTAGGATTGCTACGAAAGCCGGCATAACACTGGCAAACGGCAATCAGAAGATGGAAGAACTTAAGGATGCCATTCAGGAGATCAGCAGATGCGCTGAGCAGATCAGTACGATCATCGGTGCGATCGAGGACATTGCTTCCCAGACGAATCTCTTAGCGCTGAATGCGGCGATTGAGGCGGCAAGAGCAGGTGAAGCCGGAAGAGGATTTGCCGTTGTGGCAGAGCAGGTAAAGAATCTTGCCAATGAATCTGCGAAGGCAGCAGGCAAGACTACGGAATTGATTGAAATGACAGTTGGTGCGATGGATAAGGGAATCTCGATTGCAGATGAGACCGTGTCAAATATGAATGAAGTTATGACAGAAGCACAGGCAGCGACGCAGAAGATGGAGCAGATTGTAGAGATGCTGAAACAGGATACGGCGCGCATGCGTGATGTAAATTACAGCGTTGAGCAGGTCTCCGCTGTTGTTGACAATAATTCGGCAGCATCAGAGGAGACGGCAGCAGTCAGCGCAGAGCAGAAGACACAGGTAGAGACGATGGTAGAACTGATGGAGCAGTTTGAAATCTGATTATACAATTACAATTTATGAAATGAAGGACTGCGTTTTTCAAAGGTCGTATAGTACCGGAAACCGCAGTCTTTTAATATGTCTGCCACACGATCAAAGGCATAGGCGATCTGTCCCGGCTCATGGGCGTCGGAGCCTGTGGTAATGATCTCACCGCCTAATTCGCGATAGCGTTTCAGAACATCAGTACACGGATGTGCGTCGCGCATACCCTTGGCGAGTCCCGCAGTGTTGATTTCAATGCCCTTTTCCATAGAAATGATTTTCACCAGTATCCGGTCAAAGATATCACGGTAGGCTTCATAGGAATATCCCTCATCCTTCGCCGGACCATAACGCACCACATAGTCCAGATGACCGTACACATCGAAATTGCTGTATGATTTCAGATTCTCAAGAATCGATTCAAAATATTCAAGATATGCCTCAGATTGAGACCTTCCTTCATAGAAGGGCGGATAATAGGGGTCTTTTCCGTTACAAATGTGAGAGGAGGCAATGATGAAATCATAGTCATGTTCCTTTGCAAAAGCAGCATTTTTGCGCGTCAGGTGTGGCTGCATACCTAACTCTACGCCGAAACAGAGAGTAATCTGACCGGCATATTTTTCTCTGAGTTGCAGAAAATCATATAGATAAGCGTCGGGATTTAAGTCCCAAAACCCGGCGGGTGATGACTCTGAGACAGGATAATCGAAATCATTGTGTTCCGTAAAACACATATGTGTCAGTCCTGCCGCAATTCCTTTTTGAATCATCGCTTCCATGGGCGTATCTGAATCGGGTGAAAAAGATGAATGTAAATGATAATCTGCTGTAATTGACATGTGAACCTCCTTATATAAACAGGAAGCTATAGGAACTATAATTTCCTGTATCATTATTGACTGATTTCTACAAAATATAATTTACTATAACCGATATTTGTGGGAAAAACAATTGTATTCGTCGATATATATGGAAGGGTTTGCATTTATTCCCAATCATTCTCAAATATTTTTGATTTACGTCTTGAATTTTTGGGACAAATTAGGTAAAATAATTCTGCTGACTAAATTTTACCAATCAGGCGTGTATAGCATATGCTCTGAGGGGTAAAATTATATAAAAAAACATTATTTAGGAGGGACTAAAAATGGCAGTAAGAGTAGCAATTAATGGTTTTGGCCGTATCGGTCGTCTCGCATTCAGACAGATGTTTGGTGCAGAAGGATATGAAGTAGTAGCAATCAATGATTTAACAAGCCCTAAGATGTTGGCACACTTGTTAAAATATGATTCTTCTCAGGGTAAATATGCTCTGGCTGATACAGTATCCGCAGGCGAAGATACAATCACAGTTGATGGCAAGACACTTAAGATCTACAAAGAGCCCGATGCAAATAACTGCCCTTGGGGTGAGTTGAAAGTTGACGTTGTATTAGAGTGCTCCGGCTTCTATACAAGCAAAGAGAAAGCACAGGCACATATTAATGCCGGCGCTAGAAAAGTTGTTATTTCTGCTCCTGCAGGTAACGACCTTCCTACAATCGTTTACAATGTAAACCATGAGACATTGAAAGCTGAGGATACAATCATTTCTGCAGCTTCTTGTACAACAAACTGCTTGGCTCCTATGGCTAAAGCATTAAATGACTTAGCAGGTATCAAGTCTGGTATCATGAGCACAATTCATGCATATACAGGAGATCAGATGATTCTTGACGGTCCTCAGAGAAAGGGTGACTTGAGAAGATCCCGCGCAGGCGCTGTAAACATCGTTCCTAACAGCACAGGTGCAGCTAAAGCTATCGGCTTAGTTATTCCTGAGTTAAATGGCAAGCTGATCGGTTCTGCACAGCGTGTTCCTACTCCTACAGGTTCTACAACAATCCTTGTAGCAACTGTTGAGAAGTCCGTAACTAAGGATGAGATCAATGCAGCTATGAAAGCAGCAGCTACAGAGTCCTTCGGATACAATGAGGATGAGATCGTATCTTCCGATATCGTTGGAAGCACATATGGTTCTATCTTTGATGCAACACAGACTATGGTTGGCGAAGACAACTTAGTACAGGTTGTTTCTTGGTATGACAATGAGAACAGCTACACATCTCAGATGGTTCGTACAATCAAATACTTCTCTGAGTTAGCATAAATCGAGCGAAGCTCGATTGCGAGATTTGCTCCGCAAACTCGGTGAATGATGAACAGTTATTCTTTTGCGAGATTTGCTCCGCAAACTCGGCGGATAACGAACAGTTATTTTCGATTGTGAGATTTGCCTGCGGCAGACTCGGTGCACAGCGAATAGTATACGAGATGTAAATTATAGAGGCTCGGCCGTTGGGCCGGGTCTCTTTTTTCAAAAAATTATTTTAGGAGGGCTATATACATGGCGTTAAATAAGAAAACTGTAGATGACATTAATGTTAAAGGCAAACGCGTTCTCGTAAGATGCGACTTTAACGTACCTTTAAAGGAAGGCAAGATTACTGACGAGACACGTATCGTTGCAGCGCTTCCTACGATCAATAAACTGATCGCTGACGGTGGCAAAGTTATTCTTTGTTCCCATTTAGGCAAAGTTAAGAATGGTCCTAACGAGGGCGAGTCCCTTGCACCTGTTGCAGAGAGACTTTCTGAGAAATTAGGTAAGCCTGTTAATTTCGTAGCAGATTACAATGTAACCGGTGAGGCAGCTACAGCAGCAGTAGCAGCTATGAACGAAGGTGATGTTGTGCTTCTTCAGAATACACGTTTCCGTGGTAAAGAAGAGACCAAGCCCGCAGATGCAGGAGAGGCTTTTGCTAAAGAACTGGCTGATCTGGCAGATGTTTATGTATGTGACGCTTTCGGTTCTGCACATAGAGCACACGCATCCGTAGCAGTTGTTACAAAATATATCTCTGAAAAAGGCGGCGAGAACGCAGTAGGTTACTTAATGCAGAAAGAGATTGACTTCTTAGGCAATGCGGTTGAGAATCCGGTAAGACCTTTCGTAGCAATCCTCGGCGGCGCTAAAGTAGCTGATAAGCTTAATGTTATTAATAACCTGCTTGAGAAATGTGATACACTGATCATCGGCGGTGGTATGGCATTTACATTCTTAAAAGCGCAGGGAATGGAAATTGGTAATTCTTTAGTAGATGATGAGAAACTTGATTATTGTAAAGAGATGATGGCTAAGGCTGAGAAGTTAGGTAAGAAACTGCTTCTTCCTATCGATACAACAGTAGCAGCAGCTTTCCCGAATCCGATCGATGCAGAAATCGAAGTAGAAGTTGTTGATGCTGACAAGATTCCAGCTGACAAAGAAGGTCTTGATATCGGTACAAAGACAGCAGAGCTGTATGCTGACGCTGTGAAGTCAGCTAAGACAGTAGTATGGAACGGACCGATGGGCGTATTCGAGAATCCGATTCTTGCAAAAGGTACGATTGCAGTAGCAAAATCCTTGGCTGAGACTTCCGCAACAACAATTATCGGTGGCGGCGACAGTGCAGCAGCAGTTAATCAGTTAGGTTTTGCTGACAAGATGTCCCACATCTCTACAGGCGGCGGCGCTTCCTTAGAGTTCTTAGAGGGCAAGGAGCTTCCCGGCGTTGTTGCTGCAGATGACAAATAAGTAGCCAAGAGTGTGGAAGCAGCAACAACGCCTGTTGTTCTGCAGCGGATGATAAGTAAAACAAATTAAAGGAGAATAGCACAATGGCAAGAAAGAAAATCGTAGCCGGCAACTGGAAGATGAACATGACTCCCAGCGAGGCAGTGAAATTATGTGATGAGTTAAAAGATCTGGTTAAATCCGATGACGTAGATGTAGTATACTGTGTACCTGCAATCGACATCGTACCGGTTGTAGAGGCTGTTAAAGGCACAAATGTAGAAGTTGGTGCAGAGAATATGTACTTCGAGGAGAAGGGTGCATATACAGGCGAGATTTCTGCAGCTATGATTAAAGATGCGGGCGCTAAGTACGTTATCATCGGACACTCCGAGAGACGTGATTACTTCAAAGAGGACGATGTTCTGTTAAACAAGAAAGTAAAGAAGGCTTTCGAGGCAGGTCTTACACCTATTCTTTGTTGTGGTGAGACATTAGAGCAGAGAGAGATGGGCGTTACTATGGACTGGATCAGACTGCAGATCAAATCTGACCTTACAGAGATTACGGCTGATCAGGTTAAGAGCATGGTAATCGCATACGAGCCTATCTGGGCAATCGGCACAGGTAAGACAGCTACTACAGAGCAGGCTGAAGAAGTATGTAAAGGTATCCGTGAGTGTATCGCGGAAATCTATGATGCAGCTACAGCAGACGCAGTTCGTATCCAGTACGGCGGTTCCGTAAATGCAGGTAATGCTGCAGAGCTGTTCGGACAGCCCGATATCGACGGTGGTCTGGTAGGCGGCGCTTCTTTGAAGGCTGATTTTGGTAAGATCGTGAATTATAAATAATAAGATAGTCGTATAAGTCTGATATTTATTAAATGCGATAAAAAGGGATATCAAGGGAAATAAATTCCTTTGGTATCCCTTTTTAAAACAATATTTTATTAAATCACATGGAGAAGGAGGTTTCTTATGGTAAGCGCAAAATGTTTTAGTGACAAACACTATCCGATTGGAAAAATTGACGGTAAGTTGTATTCTTCCTTTACAGAACATTTGGGAAGATGTATCTATTCCGGAATCTATGAGCCGGGGCATCCTACGGCAGATGAGAAAGGATATCGTCAGGACGTGGCAGAATTGGTAAAAGAACTGGGAGTTCCAGTTATACGCTATCCCGGTGGAAATTTTGTATCATGTTATGATTGGCACGATGGAATCGGTCCGAAAGAAAATCGACCCAAAAGGATGGACTATGCATGGTCTACAATCGAGACGAATGAGTTTGGTATTGATGAGTTTTGCCAGTGGGCGGAGAAGCTTGGAATTGAACCGATGATTGCGGTGAACTTGGGAACGGGAAATATCAAGGATGCAGGTGATTTGGTGGAATATTGTAATCATCCCGGCGGAACATACTGGAGTGACCTGCGTGCGAAAAACGGACATCCGGAACCATATAACATCAAATATTGGTGCCTTGGTAATGAAATGGAAGGAAGCTGGCAGGCGGGGCATCTTTCAGCAGAGGATTATACGAAGAAGGCATTGGAAGCAGCCAAAATTATGAGGTGGGTAGATCCCACGATTAAATTGGTAGCCTGCGGAAGCAGTTATGAAATGCTGCCGACTTATCTGGAATGGGATCGTGTGATGCTGACAGATTTGTATGATCAGGTTGATTATATTTCAACTCACAATTATAC
>CAMXBD010000044.1 GCA_947179245.1 uncultured Lachnospiraceae bacterium
ACGGAACCCGGCGGTCCCCCGTTATCCTTTGAACTGCCATCAAGACCAGCACGAAAGCCGACTCGGATACCAGCCCAACCAGAAGAATCAGAAAGCACCTCCACAACCCTGCAAACAATCCGATCATAATAAGCATCCACCCGTCTCCATACCCAACTTTTTCTCCTGTAACAAAGCTAAGCATCCAAAACATTGCTCCCGGTATTACGGACAGAACTGCCATACACCAGTTTCCCTCATCTATTACGCCCTGTAAGCGCAATATGACCGCTGCAGCGATACCCATCCACACAATCACAATAGGAATTTCACGTTTGAGACCGTCAATTACCGCACAAATTCCTAATATAAGAAATAAAAATATTTCTATCCACATTTAGAACATCTTCCCCTTCCTCCAACCTGTGACAGCGGTACCGTATAGATGGTTCTTTTCAGTCCTGAACAATTGATCTGACTATGATAGCTGCTGCCGTACTGTGTGATATAAACTTGACTGGTTCCCCGATATCCGCCGCATATTCCGCAGGAATAAAACTTAGCGCCCGACTGATTTCTCATATCCCCGATTACTGCCGCAGACACTGACGCTACGGACGGATTCAGATAGGTACAATTCCGATCCGAATGATATACTGTTCCTGTTTCGGTAATATACACCATCGGGTCTTCCTGCTTCGTATCACTGACATACTGTGTCACATCATAGCCTGTCCATGCCTTACCGTAATACCTCTGAGACATGGTAAACCCATCAAATCCCATAATTCCCGCAAAAGGTTTGACCCGATAAGAAACAATAAGGTCTATAATATCTCCGTCTCCCATAACAGAAGATCCTGCAAAGGAAACACCTCCAGCCCCGCCAACAACACAGGATTGATCCAGATAATCCGCTCCGACATACTCCAATACCTCTCCTCTGGCATATATACTGCTCATTGCCACACCCGCCAGACTATCCGGTAATACATTCCCCAGCGTCCGTTCATAGACATACCCCGCAAATGCCATCTTATTTCCCGTCTGATGCAGTGCGGCGTTAAATCTGCTCTGCGCGCCGATCATATTGACCGCAAACAGAATATTGATTACTGCAAACAGAAAAAAGGGAAGAACAAATGCTGCCTCCAATGTCATAGACCCTTTCTTATGCAGACGGAATATTTTACGGCAGGCGATAAAAGACGCCCTCTTTACCGATCTGCAGAAAGATAGAATGGTATGACTACCTTGAAAGGTATCAAGATATGCCCGGAGAGAATGTGCTGTCGAATTGTTATTTTTATACTGCCTTAATCGTAAAAAGGGCATCTTTTATCACCTCCCGCTCCTAATAGAATCCATAGATTCTACTCATCTCATAGGCATAACCGAAACGGCTTGCTACGGACAAGTCCGCCTGATATGTATCAAAACAAGCATCCAGACGAAATCTCGCATTTCCGGGCGTTCTTCGTATATCCATCTCCATGATATCCATAGCACGAAAAGTCCGCTTGTCTTTATTTTGCAAAAAAATCATGATCTGCAGATACTCCTGATAGTTAAGCCCTCTGCCATCTGTATCTTCTGTCAGACTGCCACGCGCGTTTTTAATACTGTTAATCCCGGTCTTCCAGTCAGAAGCCGTCTTAAGAATCGGCACTCTGCCTCCTGCAAGAAGTGTCTTTACGTCCTGAAGACTCTCCACATATGCCCACGCAAACAATATGGTATACTTTACCGGTTCTGCCAGTTCCGGACATAGGCACACCGCCGTCAGCGCCAGTGCCATTGCCTCTGCTTCCGCAATTTTTGCATGGTCCGTCAGGATATACAGCACGTTTGCCGCCTCCCGCCACTTAAGCAGTCTTTTTGCCACAAACTCCAGATTCTGCCAGTCTGTATCTTTACCTGCCAAAATATACTCTATTTGATACTTAAGAAGCGACTTGTCCATTTCATTGCCGTAATAACCGCATTTTTCAAAGAGGTACGCCTGAAACACCAGTTCATTTACATCTCCTGCAATCTCTGCCGCCTCCGCGCACATACCACTTCCCTGAATCAGCGGACGATGGGAAATATAGTCACTCAAAGATACTTTCGTTGACGAAATCTGCGAAGGATTATCTATCACCAGATTCAATACGCCACTGCTCCTTGTCGCATTTGCCGCGTCTGCCGGATTATCCAGAGGCACTTCTTCATATACCCCTTCCCCGACTTCTTGTGTAGGCAGACCGATCTCCTGAATACGCGCCTCATAACTTTGCCGTTCACCTTCGGTATCTCTTGTCTCCAGCCCATAATGTTCCAGTTCCGACACACCCAGATTGATTTTCTCCAAAATAGCTCCTACCGGATAATCTGCCATGTAGTCAGTGACCTGCCTCTTAAGCACTTCTCCCTCCCCGTCAGATGCAATAGAATACTGGCCGATGTGTACATTATTCACATCCATAGCAAGGAAATCCCGGATACCGCCATATCCTCCCCTGCCTGTTTCCGGATGCAGATTTTTCTGCATGTAATCTCTCAGATGTGCCTCTGTATTTCCGATATTGGGGGTATTTCCTCCGTAAGACATATCTACGAATAGCAGATCATACTGCTCTAACAGCTCCCTATGATATTCTGCAAGAATTGAATTCATACCGATATCCGCAGCACACTCAAATTTCATTCTTATTGCACTGATCCGTGCCCCTTCTATTACAGTGAATACAAGGGACAAGATCAATGTAAGTGATAACGTGAGGAATACGGTTATGTATCCCTTCCTCATGACATTACCGTGTTGCTGTCAGTGGTAATCTTCTCAAAAACCTTTTCCACCAGCGCACGAAGCTGTGTCTTAAAGATAATGACCAGACCGATGAGCACAACGATGATCAATATGATCTCCACTGTTCCCATGCCTTCCTCTTCCCGCCACAATTCATGCAGTCCTTTGAGTCTGCCTGCCTCTCTTTTTTCTTTTCTTCTACTCATTTTTTGTACCTTAGCTTCCTTCATTGTTCTTGTTCTCCTTTTCTCTTTAAATTTGCAGTCTGTTACATCATGAACGAAAAATACGCAGGTATCATGATAATCACCATGACGATGCATAACATCATCATCATAGGGAGAAGCAATTTTGTTCCTGCTTCTTCACCCAGCTTTTTTGCCATGTTCTTTCTCTCTGCAAAGGCATTATCTGCTTCCTGACGCAGTATATACAGCAAATCGTTACTTCCTTTTCTGATATTCTGCGACAACAGCGTACTCAGTTTCATATATGCCTGCACCTGACAACGCCTGCCGAAATGATCGTAAGCCTCTTTTTCAGATCTACCGCTTTGCAGTTCATAACATGTGATCAGTATCTCCTCATAAACATACCGCCTCCTTTCCTTCTGCTGTTTCTTATAATCCTCCCCCATCTTGACAAAGGCATTTCGGATTGTCATACCTGCGCCCATATAAAGCGACAGTTTATTAACAATTTCCGGATAATCCAGCAAAAGTTCCTTCTTTCTCTGCTCTAACTGCCTGTCAATTTCTCTGCCTTTTCCCCAATACAACACCCCTGCTGCCAGTAAAACCAGCATCATCAGATATCCGCTGCCGTCTTCTATAATTTCCCGCCATATGATAGGTTCAGACTCCACATTATCCGGCAGTATCATGCTCTGTGTATCTGCCGTACGCTCTTCTTGGATATGCAGCAGCTCCTCCAGCTTGTTCCGCACCATTTCCTTGTGCGTGTATACTGCCGGATTCACCTGTGCATATATCTGGTGATCCCATGTCCATTGTTCATATCCAAAATGTGCCGTCAGCATGACCACTTCACCCTCCTCCAAATCTGTATTATCTATCGTACCATCCGTATTTACGAGAGAATAATTACTGCTCTCCCATGATAGTTCAAAGGGATATCCGTCTATCCGCGTCATCAGTTCCAGATCATAACGCACATCTTCCAGCCTGTCATTGTCACCACGGATCACCTCTGGCAAAACTGCCGCTGCCTGCTGATATAGGACTTCTGCCTCCTTTTGCGTATACTTTCGCTCCTCCACGATATACTGAAATATTTCCTCCTCTTCTCCTTCTATCTGTGCCGCCAGCTCAATCGGTATATCCCCGTCACCATACGAATTTCTCTTTATATAACTGCCATCCGTTAATAACGAACTGCTGTGTGCGCTTGCCCATGCTGCAAGGCAGACCAATACACCTGCAAATACTACCATAAGTATCACGCTGTACTGCGATAGATAATATTCCTTAATTTGTACCGTCATAGCCGTCGATGGCTTCAAAGTTTTCAATTTACTGCCTAATTGTCTTTCCTGCAGATCCTTTTTCCAGTTCTGTTTTCCGGCAGACAATTTATGAAATATCTTTTGCCTTTTACGCAATATGTAGGATGCCATCTTACAAAACGGATTTCCGCCCTCCTCCCTTCGTGACACGATATAGAGCAGCATATAGATTCCTAAAATCACTATGTATATATAAATCATTTACTTCGTATCCCCTCCTATACTTCGATATCCACGATCCGCTTTGATAACAAATATGCCGCCATATAGAAACCAAGACAGACTGTCATAATGATAATGCCGATCATATTGTGGTACAGCACATCAAAAAATCCTTTGGAAGTACTGCTCACATAGAAGATAATTAGAAACGGCACCATATTCATGATTTTCTGCTCCATCTTTTTGGCGCTTATCATCAACTGTATCTCCTTATCTGTCTCTGTCTTCTGCTCGATCACTGCTGCGCTCTTCTGTAGAATATCCGTCATATTTCCGCCGCTTCGCTTTGCAATAAAGAATACGTCGGCAAACTGTATGATATCAGGCAGACCGCTTCGCATACCAAGGTTATAGATAAGCTTTTCAAGCACTATGTTGTTATCCAGCCCTGCAATAATGTACTTTATCTCTATGCAGATCGTTCCTTCCCTGCCGTAAAGCATTTCCATATCCTTATACGCTTCCCGAAAAGCATTCTCGATGGAATATCCCGCTTTCTGGTTGGCAGCCACCGCAAGAATCAGATCTTTGAATTGTATGCTCAGTTCCTGCCTCTGTCTCTTGGCAAGATCTTTTTTCTTTTCCTTCATAAAAAGAACTAATACGGGCGTAAGGCACAGGCACGCAGCCCATGACTGATAAAAGAAATAGCCGATCATTGCGACAAGCAATATACCTTCTAAGATATAAAATAATTTCTCTTTCGTCCGGAAATGATATTCCCTATAATCCGGCTGAGCGCAGCTTTTCGTCATACGTCAATTCTCCTTCTTTCCGTAATGTTCCAACTATTCTTCCTTCTGCATCCTGACCTGCCTGCACGAATCGATACAGTGTGCTCAACATAATCCTGTCTTCCTCAAATCCCAGCACTTCCACAATCTCTAATACTTTTCTGGATCCGTCGCGCAGCCGCCCAAGATGAACAATGATATCGATACCGGAAGCAATCTGCTGTCTGATTGCCGTAAGCGGTATTTCCATTCCCATCAGGATCATATTTTCCAGACGGCTTAACATATCTTTGGAACTGTTGGCATGTCCCGTTGACATGGAACCGTCGTGCCCGGTATTCAAACACTGCATCATATCAAAGGCTTCACCGCCTCTGACCTCCCCGACAATAATACGGTCGGGGCGCATACGCAGCGACGTTTTGATCAGATCCCTGATCGTAATCTCCCGGCATCCTTCCACATTGGCATTGCGCGTCTCCATACGGACTATATTGGGAACATCCAGAATTTGCAATTCTGCACTGTCTTCTATCGTAATAATCCGCTCCTCTTTCGGAATGTAATATGACAATGCATTTAAAAAAGTTGTCTTCCCGGAGCCTGTCCCGCCGCTGACAAAAATGTTATATTTTGCACGCACCAGTCTGCCAAGCCAATCGCATACCTCCCCGGTAATCGAACCATAAGAAATCAAGTTTTCCATCATGATCGGCTTGTCCGGAAAGCGCCGTATTGTCACAATCGGACCGTTTAATGCCACCGGATTAAGCACCACATTGACGCGCGCACCGTTACTTAATCGGGCATCTACAATTGGAGACGCCTCGTTGACCACCCTGTTACAGTCCGATACAATCTGTTGAATGACATTCTGCAATTTTTCTGAACTTTCAAAATGCAGATCACTCCGGAACAGCCTCCCATCTTTTTCAATAAAAATACGATCAGGTCCATTAATCATAATCTCCGTAATACGTGTGTCATCAACCAGCTCCTGCAATACATCCAGCTTACGGATCGCATGAAATAGTTCTTTGCGAAGTCTTCCCCGCTCTGCCAGTGTTAACGGAAATTCCTTGCTCTCTTTAACTAACATCTCATCGATCAGTTCCTGTATTTCTTCATCTGTACTCTCATTGGAATAATCAATGCTCTCTGCAAGTTTTTCCTTCAATATTTTTTTGCGTTCTTCCTTACTCCCCATACAGATCCTCTTTCACGATTGCCTTTACATATCCTGCCAGTTCTCCATGAGTCATCAAGTCCATATTCGCGGGAAGTTCCTTAAATACAGGGAATTTGCACTTCACAGTCTTGTCTGCAATCTCTTCCAGTTCATTAAATTTCAGTATCTGTTCATATTGATTGATTTTGGCTGTCGCAAATCTGTCATCTTTTGTAATCGTATAAATCCTGCAACAATTCCGAAGCAGATCAAAGAGCCCTTCCATGCTGTCATCAAGATCGAGAATGATATATTCATACTGCCCTATCCCCGCAATGCTCCTGCATAATTCCAGCCATTCCTTCCCCGTGATCTCCCGTGGTTCAGCACGATACTGCATCGGTGGTACATAGTCCAGCCCGTTGATGCTCTGTATGATAGACGGAAGCCTTATAAACAATTTGTCTTTGGCTGATCTGAAATAATACATAAGATCTGTCATGTCCATGGAAAACTCTCGCTGAAGCATCTGACCAAATCCCGAATAGTTCTCGAAATTAAAATATAGCGTCTTGTGTTCCTTTGCTAATATCTGCCCCATAGTAAGTGCAAAAGAAGTCTGCAGGCATCTCTTAACAGGAGAATATATTCCGATCAATTTTGCCTCCGTATCTTCCGTCACCGCTTCATGCTCCCAATCCGACAGATCTGCAATCGATTCAACCAATAGCTCTACTATTTTCTCTGGACTTTGAAATTTACTGATACAGCTGCGCCTGTCCCGCTCCCTTATATCGTCCTCCTGTAAAATAAACATCTTCACAACCTGCTGTCTGACATATTCCTCTCTCAGCATCTTTAACGCACTCTCGGCAATCAGCAGAATCTCTATTTTTTCCTGCTCAGCAAATCTCTCCAGTTCCTCCACTTTCGTAAATAAATGCAATGTATACGGCAATCTGACTCTCTCCAGCATATACTCCGTCAATCTGACTGCATATGCTTCCTCTGTATCGCAGATTGCAAAAACTTTCTGTCTCAAATTATTCCTCCCATTCGCAGCACCACACCGAACAAAACAGGCACTGTAAAGTGTATTTTATTCCTGCGGTATCGTTGATAATCCTCTCTCATGTATTCACCATATATCTTCCATTTACGTGTCTGTGCCACTTCCGATATATAAGACAGAAAATAACAAATCCTCTCTCTTCCATTACGTTCAATTAGCAGCTTGATAAGGGAAAATACTGCACCGATCACAAATGCCAAGGTCAAAATTGCAATAAACTCTTCTGCCTCCACAAAACTTCCAATCATGATAAATATCTTGACGTCTCCGGCGCCCAGCGCACCAATCTTAAACAGGGGATACATAAGAACAAATGCAAGAGACATAGACACAGCAAGCTGTAATAGATCAAAACGGAAGCATAGGCTGCCGGCCACTCCGGTTATGATGCCTATTACAATCAGTCCGTTTGGAATACGATCTGTCTTGAGATCTGTCAGCGCTGCCAGACACAGCAACAGAATTAACAGTAATTGATAATAACTTAATCCTATAGAACCACCTCCACAAATAATAATTAAACTGACTCAACGAAATACATGGGATGAAACTCCCGATGCCATATAGGCAATAGAGTAAAGCACCGTATCAGAATATACCTGCTTTGCATAGAATTTCTTGAGTTGTGAATTGAATTATAAACACATTAATATATCTTGTCCAGACATATTTTGCATAAAAAATAATTTTGTGAAAAATCTACAATATTTTAAAAAAATGAATCCCGTAAAGCACTGCAATCCCCGGAAATCCAAGGATTCCGGATGTCAAAATCGTAAGCGGATTAATCCCCACGGCAACGGAAATCTGTCTCGCCGCTAACAAATAATTCAGGCAATAAATACCTATCGTACCCATGACTGCCCGCAGTATGAAATTGACCAGCCATTCCACTTTTCTTCCCAATGCACCGATAATAAGCACAATAAGACATACTCCCAAAATCGCTAACACTCCATTTGCATTTATCATTATAATCTCTCCTACCAGTACCAGCCTTGTCTGCTAATAACATATGTCCCATATACCTCAAATATTCCATGAATATTTATCCATATTTTACCTATACTTAAATTAAGAATAGGAAAGGCAGGATAACCATATGAAAATGTTTTTTCATCAAAGTTCCAACAATTCCGCGCAGGCAGACATCATCGTGGATTGTCATAAAATGACAATACGTGAAGAATTGGCTCAGACTAAATTTGCTTTGGAAATTGCTTATTCAAATTTTGACAATGTAACCGATCCCGATCTGATTGACTGTTACATCTATGAAGTGAACGCTGTCTTAAAACGTTACAGATATTTATTAGAACAGGCAGCAGAAATGAATCTGCTGCCTGAAGAAAAACCTATCGTATAATTTATACACAGAACCCTCTGTTAGCAGAAGGATCAGCAATATTTTCCGTCAGTGTATTTCTGCCATAAGTAAGACCTGCATAGACGGTCTGCGTATTGCCCATAACGGGACCTGATGTATCCTGCGCTTCAATCTGCTCATATGCCTTATGCAGCTGATCGATCACTTGACGGACATGCTCCAGATTCTCCCTGTCGTTATGGGAAGACGCCTTAACAAGCTCCCTGTTTACATAGAGATAAAGCTGCAAAAAATTCTGTGCCAGCTCATAGTCGAAATTCAGTGACGCCGTCAACTCATTCATACAGCCACGAATTTTGCGGATAGCACTCTTATATTCCATCCTGTTATCGGCATCAAGCGCTTCTTCTGCCTCATCTATATAAAGTAAAACCATTTCATACAGAATCGTGATCAACTGCGTCTTATTTGCCTGTGAAATTCGCAGGGTATACTCCTGCTTCAATTCCTTCGTCATAGCAACTCTCCTTACGTTCATGGTTTATTACTGTAACAGCTGCAATACCTGTGAAGGTCTTTCATTCGCCTGTGCAAGCATGGAAGTCGCCGCCTGAGAAATTACCTGCTCCGTAGTGTAGGTAGTCATTTCCTCTGCCATGTCTGCATCCATAATTCGTGAGTAGGAAGCCGTCATATTTTCATCCGTGATCGCAAGATTACTTACCGTATGCTCTAATCGATTCTGGTAAGCACCCAGTCGGCTTCGAACATCCGATATATACCCAATCGCTCCCTTGATCTCAGTATTGGCATCTGCACTGCTCTCCACTGTTGTCACTTCTGTCTTTTCAATACCAAGTCTGTCCAGAGAAATTGTCGGAATCCTGATTTCTAACTGCTGTCCCTCATTGGCACCAGTCTGCATATCCATTGTGCCGATACCGGTAGCATCAATTATTAATTCCTGACCTGCTTGTGCACAGACTACACTAGCGTTAGCGCTGGGGTCCGGAGCTGTAATTGCAAGCGTCATCTTAAAATCCTGATTACCTGTGATCGTTATCTTATCCTGCCCCACCTCAGTAATTTCCACTCCATCCGGGAATCCTGCTCCCGCTGTAAAGGCTGCCTTCGTCTGATCCAGATCAATCTTTCCATCCGCATCATAAAACACTGTCAATGCATCGATGGTGTATTCTTTTGCCATCACTTCATCGCTATAATAGTCTACTTTTGCTACCTGACTGTTTGTATAACCCCTTAAATCAAAACTGCCATCAAGGATAGGCTGTCCGTTAAACTCTGTATCTCTGGCAATTCTTGCCACCTCGTCCTTCAACTGCTGTAATTCTTGATTCAATGTCTGACGATCCGTTGTGGTGAGCGTTCCTGTTTCTCCTTTGACAGCCAGCTCATTCATTCTCTGTAACATATCATGCACTTCTGTCAAGGCTCCGTCTGCTGTCTCAATGATAGAAATACCTCTGTTAGAGTTCTGTGTTGCTACAGCTACACCTGCAATCTGGGTATTCATTCTGCGCCCAATCGCATATCCTGACGGATTATCTTTAGATGCCGTAACTTTCAAACCGGAAGACAGTCTCTTGAGTGACTGGGACAACCGGCTGTCAGATGCATTCAATGCATTATTAGCGTGCATTGCCGCTGAATTATAACTGATTTTCATATGAGTTCCTCCCTGTTATATTTGTCGTTTTCTATTCTGTAATAGCCGAAATAAATGCTTTTGCTATCTGGTACAGATCAGCCGTCTGTGCCGACGATGAAGTATCCTCCACCGCTTCTGCTTCGAAAGAATTTAAGTCAATTTCACTACTGTGAATGACTCCTATCTTTCCGAGCTCCAACTTGTTTTGCATCAAAGACTCAACTGCATTGCCAAGACTCTTCTGCAGACTATCGCTCCGGCTCTGGACTTCTGCCGTTCCCTCAGGCGTTGAGCAGGCAATATAGCCGGATATCTTATTATTTCTTATGCTGAACTCTGCTGCCACATCACCGTAACTCTGCGTGCTGAGAGTAGCTTTTACTTTACCGCCATCTTCTTTGCCGTGTAATATTTTCAGATGAATGGCTGTCGTCTCTCCATTAATCTCAACCGGTATCTGATAATTCTCTTCCTTCGCAAGATTCCCCGACAGCGTAAGCTGTTTATGGCAACTCTGAATCGATTTCAAATCGATATAAGTTATGCCCGGATTATATTGAGCTTCTTCCAAAACATCTTCATAAACTTGCTGCATGTCTTCATATGCATCTTGTGTACTGTCTTTATCTGTCATAGACTCCAGCAGATGTGTCACAGCATCTTTAACTTTATCCTTGTGATCGGATTCAGTAAATTCATTTAGCTTTTTATATAAAGCGCCACGGCTGTTCATCAACATATCTGCTGCTGCCAGATTGTTGGCAGTCACAGGCTGCTTACTATGCAACAGTTCTTCAATAACAGCGTCATCCACTTCACATGCCTGCCGATATTCCTGTATTTGTTCTTGCTGATATTCCTTCTCCGTGGCTGCATCCTGCTTCGCCATACGGTCTGCAATATTCCCAACAATATCACGATAAGATTTCCGAAAACCGCTTTCTATCTGCCCTGTGATTGACATACCTTTCTCTATTGCCGTGATTCCGGCAAAGGCATCATCTATCATGAAATCCATGCCGGCTCTCTTCTGACTGCGTACCGCACTCAACAGATTTTTGAAAGAAAGCTCCGCTCCCATATTAACCACAGCGCCAACCGCAGCGTCATCTGTCTTTTCAAACTGCCTTAGCATACGGTAAATGCCGATATAAGCCGTTCTCTCTTCTTCCGTGATTGCCTTATTCCTATCCAGTTTATATAAAAATTTACTATATTTCTCAGTTTCCTCTTCTTTCTCATACTGCATGGAATCCAGATAATCATTGATTTCCGGTATGGTCATTTCCAAAGGATTCTTGCCATCACGAATCGTCTGCAGTACAACTGCCGGCGTCATTTTATCAATCACGCGATGAAGTTCCATATCAGAAGCCCGCACCGATTCAATATTTTCACGTGATAATTCCATTTGGTTATATCCTAAGATTCGGACTGCACGCCGGTTCTCTTCACTAGCTTCCATTCCCAGATCTTCCAGAATCTCATCTGCATTTTGAAATGCTTTCTGAATCGAATCACCCAGATCTTTTCTCGGGTCTGTCATCCATGTCTCATATTTCTGCTGGGCTTCCTCATAACGGCTCCTTAGCGCACTGCCCTCTATGTGTACCTGATCTAAGGTAAAGTCTTCATCCGTAACCTTGAATCTGCCTACAGACTCGACCGGCAGAAAAGGTATCTCTGCCACCTTATTACGGGTTTCCGCATAAATGGAAGCTTTCTCCGATGCTCTGACAGCATCCGGTTCACCGAACAAAAGTTGTTTCTGCTGTGCCTCTGCCTGCCGCAACGCTTCCACAAGCTTCTCCAGCTCAGTGGTATCAATCGCATAACCACTCTCTAACAATTTCCGGTTAGCTTCTATGGTCATCATCAGACGGGCTTCTTCCAGTTGCCGTCTTGCCGTGATATTTTCCGGAACCTCAGAATTTCCTGTCAGCTCCGTAATATTGCTCTCTGCCTCTGCATTATCCTGTGCTATGTTTTGTGCCGGATGCGTCGGTATATCTTGCAGCTCTTCCTTGGCAGCTTCCAAATTTACTAATGTCAGATCTTTTCCTTCCGCAACCACCTGATCCACTGCTTCATTCGGAATCTGTGCAAACCGCTCCACATACTCAGCCGCTTTTTCCACATTACTCCTGCCATCTGCAAGATTAGCTTCTCCGGCTTTCTTTCCGTCTGCTATCGCAGCGGCAATCGCCGTCAAGACCCTTTTTTCATCCTGTGGAAATGTCAGGTTATCCAATTGATTAATCGCCTTTGCGGTCTCCGGTGTCAAGGGAATGCCCTTCTCAATAAGCCACTTTGCGTTTTCCAGCGTCTCTTCCCCTACTTCCAGACCTGCCTCCTCCAGAACTCTCTCCATCTGAGGGCGCAGCTGCTGCCAGTTATAGTCTTCCGCCTTCTTCGCATAATAGCCGGGACCATCTGCATAATAGCCTCTGCCCTGTCTGTCTCCGTCCATTGTAGAACTATAATCTGCCAGATACAGATTATTAATGGTAGGCTCCCTATAGTTTTCCACCATATATTTCGTGGCGCCTTCCGTCAATTCTTGAAGTTCTGCGGCCTTATCATAGGCTTTTTTGGCTTCGCGGACATTCTCCTCCGTCAAAGGGATGTCATGTCTGGCAAACTGGTCAGCTAACTCTTTTGCAAAAGCCTCACTGCCAGTAATCTCCGCCAAGGTTTCCATATCTAATTGATCGGTATAGCCGACTACCTGCGTACCGCCTTTAATGAGCTCCGCCTTAATCGTATCGACAATGGTAACAACTTCCTCTACGTCCATATCTCCGACATGGTATCCTTCTTCAACCATCCTGCCAAAATCTTCCTCGGACATAGTATTAGACATAACTGTCATATAGTCTCTCTGCACGGCAACGTCCATTTGCCCTGCTTGCTGCATAACCTCTTCTGTGGTCTTTCCTTGACCTTTATAAGCTGTGTTATCCATAACTGTGCCAGAAATGTCTAATGCGAATGCACCCGCTTGTTTCGCTTTCTCCGCATGGGTGTCTCTGTATGTAGTTGTCGCCACCTTGTCTACATTTTGATTCGTGTTGTTATTGTCAAATGTTATCTTCATACATACACTCCATGTAGTAGGTTTGTTTTATTGGGATAATATGAAAACAAAAGGTAAATGTATTCATCTACATTCACCCTTTATTTCGGCATAGTTGTGTATTTTCTTAACCCCTCGTTTAATTATCAGCCTAATAGTTCTAAAATTGACTGGCTGCTCTGGTTCGCCTGCGTCAGCATACTGGTTCCCGCCTGCATCAAAATGTTGTTGATAGAATGCTCCATCATTGTATCCGCTATGTCAGCATCTCGAATAAGTGATTCGGCTGCCTGCGTATTCTCCTCTACATTCGCATTAATATTCTGGGCATGTTCTATACGGTTCTGATAAGCTCCAAAAGTTGACCGTTGTTCACTGACCATCTGTAATGCGCCTTTGACTTCGTTGATCGCTCTCTGGGCGCTTTCTGCGGTGCGCACATTGGTATGTTCCATCCCTAAAACAATGGTGCTGAGAGCTTCATATTTAATCTCGATATGCTGACCGCCCTCTGTACCAGCCTGTACGTAGAAACTGCATATTCCGCCGTAAATTGGGGCGTCAATCTTTCTATTGTCCGGATAAAGTGAACCAAAAGATAAACTATCCGCATTTGCTCCTGATGTGGCAAAATCCAGAATGGTATTACTATCTAATGTCTTAAGCTTATTTAGTATGTCATCCTCACTGTCAGTAGCCGAAACGGGAATTCTTATGCAAAATTGTCCTACATCTTTAGATGATTGCTCATTTCCATCAAATGTTTTATATTTGAATTCAGTCGCCGCAGTCATCTTGAAATTAATCTCAATAAAACCGCTGCCATTATCGCTGTTATATCCTCCACCGTCCTTATTCAATAAGCCGGGCGCAGCAGCATCAGCTCCTGTCAGAGTGCTCATCACCCCGCTCAGTGTTCCAGCTTCTTCTCTGACAATTCTTTGCTCATGCCTGTATGTCTCCTTACCATATATGTCTGTATGTACACACCAGTCCCACCACGTATCCTTACTATCTGCCGCCGTATCATTAGACCAATATGATACACTCGTGGATGATGCTGTCACTTTACCGATTCCCACCATATCAAATGAAAATTCCCATCCGGTTGAATCATTCTTGTTAGAATAATCCGGATGTTTTGTCAGATTTGTGTTTCCGGTTTTATTCGGTTTTATAAAATCAGAATCAGCCGCATCGAAATTATGTCCATTCTTCGCGTCTCCGGTTTGCCACATGGATACAAATGCTGCCGGATAGGATAACACTACGCCGGAGAGTCCCACTACCGGCTTATTACCCACTGTGTTTGCCCAAGAGTATTGCATAGTCGCCCTTGCAACGGCTGATATATAATTGCCATCAATACTATTTCTTATATCTTCTATAGTCGCTGTTTCAGCCGGATTAAAGGCAATCTCATGTTTGAAAACAGGCTCATCGCCGTCAAATAAATCGGGATATTTGTCCTTATCAAATAACGAACTCATTTCAAATCGATAATTTTGCGCTTCTAGTTGATCCCATTTTATTTTATTGGTCTTATATTCTGTTCCGTTATATCCGGTCCATTCAACACTTATACCATCTACTCCATCTTCCTCTTTTGCATTAATCTTAAAATATCCCGTAGAAGACGAAGAGCCTAATGAATAAATAGACGAAGAATACGAACAGGAATAGCTGGAAACACTGTAATTCGCTCCCGGCAAAACTGCATAATTTTTATTCGTTATTGTTGGACGGTAAGTTTCAGATGTAGATACATAATCCACAGCCCGCACTGGTTTATACCCCAGAAGTTTCCGATCACCCGGCTCCCAAATTTTCTGCTCATTAAAAGACGTCGTACCAAAAATCCGGTTCATCTCATTCTTCAACTGCTGTACTTCTCTATCAATAGCAGACCGATCTTCCACCGTATTTGTACCATTAGCTGACTTTATCGCAAGTTCATTGATCCGCTGTAACATATCCTGTACTTCATTCAGCGCGCCTTCCGCTGTTTGGACATAGCCTACCCCTTCTGAGATATTATCCACAGTCTGATGCAGTCCCCGTACCTGTCTACGCATTTTCTCAGAAATAGACAGACCTGCCGCGTCGTCAGCCGCCCTGTTGATCTTATATCCGGAAGAAAGTTTCTCCGTTGTCTTTGCGTTCTTGTCGGTACTTGCTTTTAACTGACGGTTTGCATTCTCTGCGAGCAGATTATGTTGTACGAATAGCATTGTCGCCTCCTGTTTATCATTCTACAATAATTTGTATCAAAAATAATTTTTTAGACGTTTAGCATAGATTGTAAATATTATACATGACACCTCCTTTTATTGGCAACAAAAAAAGGGATAACACCAACGTTTATCCCTTAAATGTAACAATATCTAATCAGAACACAAATACCGCAGCCGTATACGGCGGCAGGTCAAACGAAATATTGTAGTCCTTGTAATTGCAGGCTCCTTTAACCGCGCTGATCTCTGCCGGAATTTCATGTCCGTTACCGCCGAAGCGTTTGTCATCACTGTTTAACACCAGTTTATACTTCTTTTTCTTTGGCACACCTACCATATAGTTCTCCCACATCATAGGCGTCATATTGATCACAAACATAACATTGTTCTTACCCGTCTCATCTTTTCTAAAGAAACTATATACACTACGGTCAGAATCGTCCGCATTCAGCCACTCAAAACCGCTCCAGTCATTATCTATAGAATAGAGTGCAGGATACTTGTGATATAAGTTGAGGAGTTCTTTCACATACTCATGCATACCTTTATTCTGCTCCTCACCAAGCAGGAACCAGTCAAGTTCTCTCTCCTCGCTCCACTCTCTCTCCTGTCCGAAATCCTGTCCCATAAACAGAAGCTTCTTGCCGGAGTGTCCGAACATATATGTGTAACCCAGACGCAGATTCGCGTACTTATCCACCGGATAACCGGGCATCTTGTTGACCATAGAGCACTTCAGATGAACCACTTCATCGTGCGACAAAGGCAGAATATAGTTCTCACTGTGATTGTATGTCATCGCAAAAGTCATTGCGTAGTGATTATTTTTACGGAAATATGGATCAAGTTTCATATATTCACAGAAATCATGCATCCACCCCATATTCCACTTAAAGCTAAAGCCCAGACCATCATCTTCCACCTTGCCGGTCACTTTCGGCCATGCAGTAGACTCCTCCGCAATGGTCAAAAATCCGGGATATGTGCCGAGCACGACAGAATTGAGGTGTTTAAAAAACTCTATCGCCTCAAGGTTCTGGTTTCCGCCATATTTATTAGGCACCCATTGACCATCCTGTTTGCCATAATCCAGATACAGCATAGATGCGACCGCATCCACACGGATACCGTCAATATGGTATTCCTTAATCCAGAATAATGCATTAGCAATCAGGAAGTTTTTAACTTCATTCTTTCCATAGTTGAAAATCTTCGTACCCCAGTCCGGATGTTCGCCAATCCTCGGATCAGGATGCTCAAAAACACACTGACCGTCAAATCTTGCAAGACCATGCGCATCGGTAGCAAAATGTGCCGGAACCCAGTCCAAAATGACACCAATCTTATTACGATGCAATGTATTGACCAAGTACATAAAGTCGTCCGGCGTACCATGCCTTGACGTAGGCGCATAATAACCGGTCACCTGATATCCCCATGAACCATCAAAAGGATACTCAGCTATACCCATAAGCTCAATATGAGTATACTTCATTTCTTTTAAATACTCCACAATCCTGTCCGCGAACTCTCTGTAATTGTAAAATCCATCCGGTGTACCGTCAGGATGCTTCATCCATGATCCGATATGGCACTCATAGATTGCCATCGGCTCTTTGTTATAATCCTTGCCGTCCCTGCTTGTCATCCATGCACTGTCAGTCCATTTAAACTTACTGATATCATAAGTCTTAGAAGCATTACCCGGACGCATTTCCGCATAATTGGCAAAAGGATCTGCCTTATAGAGCTTCTCACCATAAGGAGTATGGATCAGGAACTTGTACAATTCATTCTCACCCACACCCGGAATAAACAACTGGTAAATACCCGACGGTCCGATTTTTTCCATCTGGTGTATCTCTTCATTCCAGTCATTGAAAGTACCGATCACATGCACACTCGCCGCATTCGGTGCCCAAACAGCGAAAAACATACCCTTTACACCATTTTCTACGGAAGGATGTGCGCCCAGTTTCTTATAAATATCGTAATGCGTCCCCTGTCCGAACACATACTGGTCTGCCTCCGAGATAAAAACCTGATTTTCCTCTACCTTTTCGACTGTCTTTTTTTGTTTTTTTGCCGCCATAAGCATCTTCCCCCATTATTTTATTTTAATAATGCATAAAATCTTTCTCCCGTAGTATAATCATGTCTTCTTCATCATATCTCTTCGCCAGCAGTATATCCATGAAATGCTTCGGTGTCTTCTTGTTAGCATAACGAATCGCCTCGTCAACCAACTCTCTGACTTCAGCCATGCTCACCTCATGATCACTGGTCTGCCTGTCCGCAATTCTCGTATGAAGAGCTAAGATTCCAAATTCGTCAATGGAATATTCCAGCTCTTCCGCATACTGTTTTGCATAAGCTACTAACGCTTCATTATCTAACGGTTCTATATCCACCCGCAGGTTAATATTATTATTCAATACATTATTTTCAGCAAAAAGCTGATTAATGTCCTGCTTCTTATCGATTAAGAGAAGCAAAAGTCCCATATTGTCTTTTTCCAGAACTTTAGTCATCTTAACCACTGTAGACGGTTTAAGTCTCGACGCCTTCTCTATAATCAATGCGCCATTATCCAGCCTTGTAAAAGTCTCCGCCACATCTTTCTTGTTCAAAACACTGGCAGATATTTTCGCCACCTTACCGGAGAAATTATCATCATTGAGCTGCATCTCCTTAATCAATGCCTTCGCCAAAGTCAGTGTCGTAATTTCTTCCTCTCCGGTAATAACCACGTTACCGGTACAGGAAGCAAGGCTCATGTTATCCAGAACATGTAGCAGCTGCCTCTTAGATTTACGGTGATGTACAAACTGTCCGAAAAGTTCCATCTCCTCCGGCGTCAGTTCGCGATCACGTACATTGCCTTCCGGCATCTCAGCACCGCTCTGTTTTACAGCATCTGTTTTCGTTTCCGCCGTCTCCTTGAGCGTTTCCTCTTCCGCCTCTTCGATCTCCTCCTCAGCTTCTTCTAATTCAAGCGCTTCGGTCTCTTCCAATTCTTCCAGCTCTTCAACTTCGTCTTCCGACTCACTCTCAGCCAGCTCTCTCTCAAATTCTTTCACCGCCGCTGCTACATACTGCTCAACATCCGGCCCATGCTTCTTCGCCGGCGGTTTTGGTTCCTCCTCATTCTCTGGAAGTACAACTTTCTTGATTGCCGGCTTCTTATCGGAATCCTTCATGATCGCAGCAATAAATGCTTTTTCTAATTCCTCCAGAAGACCATTCTTAGTCGCCTCGTCAAAATCAGCAAAAAGATTACCTGTATGATTCAGAATACGCTGTTTGACTTCCTCCATGCGCTTCTGCTTATTAGTCTTCTTCATCTCTTCCCACTCAGCCATAATATCTTCAATGCTGAGCTGCCCGGTAATCTGTTTCTCCACACTTTCTGTCTCCGGCACCACAAGACTAATCTGCCCGTCATACTCCTGAGACAAAATATTATCAAATTTAGAGGGTTTCGTGTTAAGCGGCGTGAGAACACCGGTTCTTGCACCCGGAATCCTGTCGGGAGCGGAAGCTTCTGCCTCCCGCTGTGGCTGTCTGGCTTCCTGCTTCATCTGTTCTAATATCTGCTGTGCATCTAGAGATGCCGTATCTTCCTGTACGATCTGTGCACTGATCTCCTGCATGTCGTCCGTATCCATGGACATTTGCCTGCTCGGCTGCACATCGCTCTCCTCAGATTGCTGTTCCGTATTTCCCGGAAAAGCAATAACAGGAGTCTCTTTCAGCTTCTCTTCCACTTCTTCAGGGGGAGGAAGTTCAACTGTCTCCTCCAAAAGCGGAGCAATCAATGTCTCGGCAATCGATATTCGTTCTTCATCGTTTTCTTCATCTTCAACATCTTCAAAAGCTGCTTCATCTGCTTCGTCTTCATCATTATTCTCATCGGACGTTTCCTCATCCTCATAGAAGACTTCTTCATCGGAAATCGCCTCATCCTCATAGAAGACTTCTTCATCGGAAATCGCCTCATCCTCATTGGGAGCTTCTTCATCGTCTTCAGAAACCGCCTCATCAGGTATTGCTTCCTCTTCGTCGGAAGTCTCATCATCACTCAGGATTTCCCTCATGCTCTCCGCCAGAGCCATCTGTAAATTAATCGTATTATATTGCCCTAAATCAACAGTTTTCACCTCCGGAAGTTCCATAGTCGGCACCGTAGGTATTTCCTGCTCGTCAGAAGGCTCCTCTTCATCAGCCTGTCTGACTTCGTCTGCTGTCTGCGTATCATCCTGCAAACTTTCCTCATATTCCTCTGAAGACTGCTGTTCTTCATCTGACGGCTCTTCCCCCGCCTTGCGCTGTCTGATCCACTTGTCGTACTTTGCCTGTTGATCCTCGCTCAACGGCGTATGTAACGCCTTCAACTCCAGTGCCTTGATAATATATTTACCCTCACCGAACATGATAAACATCTCATCGCATTCTTCTACACACTGAGTCGCCAGCCCAATCCTGTGATACAGATATGCCAGCTCATACGCCCATTTTTCTCTATAATCATGCTTTTTAAACTCTTTTAGAACTTCAATTCTCTCTTCCAGACTGACATCCTGCGCCTCATAAAGACGATATTGCAGAATATATCTTCCGGTATCCTTCGGCGCAATCTGCACGAATTCTTTGTAGTATTCTATCGCCTGTACATACTCCTCCATCTTAATAGACAGTTCACACAACGAATAGACAATTGACCTTGCCGTCGGATGTTTCTCATAAGCCAATAATAAAATATCTTTGCTCTCCTGATATCTTCGATTGACCTTATATAAATCGCTGATGGTACAAAGCATCATGACACTTCTTACTCTGCGCCAGTCAATTGTATCTGCTATCTTTACGGCTTCTGCAAATTCCCCTTCTGCGATTAATGCCTTGATTTCCTCGGCCCGTATCTGATATTCATATTTATCCAAGGTGCTCACCTCATTACTGTATTCCCGTACCTATCCGGAACGTCGTACCGTATTATTACACATTTTTCTACATAGTAACCCAATTATCACTGTTTTAGTTTACCATAGCCGCCTATCAATGTAAATAAAATATGTAGAAAAAATAGCACCCTCAGTCTGGTATCTTACTACTAAATATATACCAATATATGGAGACGCCTCAATATACAATCACCTTATCTTGTATTTTGGATAAGAAAATGCATTATGCTCTTTTCGCCAGAATCCTGTTTGATAATTCTGTAAACTGTTCTAATGTTAACGCTTCTCCGCGTACTGCCACAGGCAGTCCCATCTCCACAAGAGTCTCCTCTACCTGTTGCCTGCCGACAGCAAGATTTCCTGCATTCGCCAATCCATTCGCCAGCGTCTTTCTCCTCTGGTTAAAAGATGCTCTGATAACAGCAAAGAGCCACTCTTCATCATCCGCCTGCACTGGCGGCTTCTCATAGCGTGTCAATTTAATCACGGTACTGTCCACGTTAGGTCTGGGCATGAAACAGGACGCGGGCACTCGCGTAATAATCTCTGGCTTTGCATAGTACTGCACCGCTAACGATAGAGCTCCATAGTCTTTTGTTCCCGGTCCTACCCGCATCCGGTCCGCCACTTCCTTCTGTACCATGATCGTCACACTCTGCAGTGGCACATGGTTCTCAAAAAGCGCCATGATGATCGGCGTCGTAATATAATATGGAAGATTCGCTACCACTTTGATCGGTTTTCCACCGTGTTCCGCCACGATCCTGTTAATATCCACTTTCAGAATATCCTCATTGAGAATCGTCACGTTATCATAATCAGCCAGTGTTTCATCAAGAATAGGAATAAGGTTCTTATCGATCTCTACAGCTACGACCTCTCCCGCTTCTTCCGCCAGACGCTGTGTCATAGTGCCGATACCCGGTCCGATCTCCAGAATGCAGTCTTCCCGTGTGATCTGTGCTGATTCAATGATCTTGTCCAATATACTGTTGTCTATCAAAAAATTCTGTCCGAACTTTTTTCGGAAATCAAACTGATATTTCTGTATAATTTCCGATGTGCTTCTCTTATTTCCCAGAGTTGCCATATAATCCTCTCCTCTATTCAGGAATCCGGAACAACCCGCAGGCATTCCGGTATGTTGTTTCTACTACTTCTTCGTAAGTAACGCCCTTAAGTTCCGCTACTGCCTGTGCCACGCTGGGAAGATTCAGGGACGAGTTACGTCTGCCGCGGTATGGTTCAGGCGCCAGATAAGGGCTGTCCGTCTCCAACAAGATCTTTTCCAACGGAATATATTCCACCGCCTCTTTTAATTTCTTGGAATTTTTGAAAGTAATCACACCGCCAATACCGAAATAATAATCCATGTTCAGATATTCTCTGGCAAGTTCCTTTGTATAAGAATAGCAGTGTACCACGCCGCCGATTTCTCCGGCACGAAGCGTCTTCATCATGTCCAATGTATCTTTCGCAGCCTCTCTGGAATGAATGATTACCGGCAGATCAACCTCTCTCGCAAGTTCCATTTGCCGCTCAAACCATAATTTCTGTACCGCCTCTTCCGGCTCCTTCCAATGATAGTCCAGTCCAATCTCACCTACTGCCACTACTTTATCACATGCACACTGCTTACGCAGCCAGATAAATTTCTCCTCATTCAGCTCCGCAGTTTCGCTCGGATGCACTCCCATTGCCCCGTATATAAAAGGATATTCCTTCATTAACTGCAGCGTGATCTCACAGCTTCTAAGGCTTGCTCCCACATTGACAACTTTATCAATGCCGTACTCTTTCAGGGATATCAGCAGCTCTTTTCTGTCTTCATCAAATGCTTCATCGTCATAATGCGCATGGCTCTCAAAAATCATTTTCTGTCTCTCCTCGTATAAATCTCATAAAATTTTTTCTTAATTATATAAAAATTCATTAAAAATTTCTTAAAAAAATACTTGCAATGCTTGAAACATTATACTATAATAACTCTTGCGTGTTGAGGAACATGCATTTTATACGGTACGCACCGCTAGCTCAGTTGGTAGAGCACCTGACTCTTAATCAGGGTGTCCAGGGTTCGAGCCCCTGGCGGTGCA